>NZ_JBWKTH010000014.1:0-149950 GCF_059420225.1 Pseudomonas sp. GW821-FHT04D07 | reverse complement strand
CTTGAAGAAAGAGAAGAACTTCTTCGAGACGCGGGTGATCGAGTATCAGACTGGCGGGGCGTTGAGCTGGGATTGATGCCGCTGTTCACCTTGGGTGAATAGACTGGAACACCGAAAAGCCCTGAACCTGTTCAGGGCTTTTTTGTTTGCGTCTGGGCACTGCGTTATGAAACCACGCGTTTCGCTTCCAGCCCTAGCGTTAGCCACCATGAAACGAGCAGCAGCAAATATACAGCCGCTGATGTCTTCATGATGCTTTTTCGTGTTGTGCAAAAGAGCTGCGAAACTCTTCTCGCCAGATTACCCAGCGAGCCATTCAGACTCTAAGCCCACCGCTTCATCTGGAACAATTCGCCATAGTGGACAGGAACCCGATGAGTTTTCTGACTTAAGCGTAGGACTGGCTGCCGAAGGATGTGCGCTTGGTTTTCATGATCAGATGCCTCCACGTCGGCGTCATGTCGCACTGTGAACGCCCATGTATATCCCATTGACATATCCCGAGGTGTACCGTGGAACAAGGCTCGATTTTCCAGAGTAACCGTAGCCAAGCGGTGAGATTACCCAAAGCCGCAGCGCTGCCTGATGACGTGAAGCGCGTCGATGTCATAGCAATCGGCAGAACAAGGATTATCACCCCCGCTGGCGAATCATGGGATAGCTGGTTTGAGGGTGAGGGGGTTACTGCCGACTTCATGACCGAGCGTGAGCAACCCGCAGATCAGGTGCGGGATTCCTTTTAATGCTCAAATTCATGCTCGACACAAATATTTGCATTTTCACAATCAAGAATCGGCCCCAGCAGGTTCGTGAGGTATTCACGCGCCATCATGGGCAGATGTGCATCAGCTCGGTGACCCTGATGGAGTTGATCTACGGAGCGGAGAAGTCAGCCAATCCTGAGCGTAACCTGGCAGTTGTCGAGGGCTTCGCGGCACGGCTGGAAATATTGAAATACGACGAAGGTGCAGCAGCACACACAGGTCAGCTGCGTGCTGAGCTGGCCAGGGTCGGCAGGCCGATTGGCCCCTATGGTCAGATGATTGCCGGGCATGCCCGTTCGCTGGGGCTGATTTTGGTGACCAACAACCTGCGTGAATTTGAACAGGTATTAGGGCTGCGGGTTGAAGATTGGGTTGAGCGTTCATCCGGTCCATTTGATGATCAACATCGCACCTGATTTCTCTATCTGAAATTGGCCGTTCCACCTGGCCGACCTTCTTTGACCCGGGATTCATAGCACGCGTACATAAGCGTCTTTTTGACGGTGCTGACCAGGAACAACTGCGCCTGAGTGAAGGCAGATTACTGATATCGGGGCAACTACGCGACGAAGCTCAACAGGATGTTCTGGTGGGGAACCACGCGATTGGTGCATGATCGGCCGCGAGCCTGGCATCGATCTTACGGACGTCATCACCAGCAAGCTGGCTCCCACATTGACCGTGTTGCTCGGAGTTACGAATCCAGGGTCAAGATGGTTGCTGAGCAATGACGCCATGGATGCTATTCAAGACCTGTGCATCGGCATCGGCACGGCGCTATCCAGCGAACAACGCCTCTGCCAAACCGCAAACACCCGGCTGGACAGCAAAAACACCGCCCGCCAGCGGCTGGTCACTCAGATCGCCAGCCGGACGGATCGAGGTGACGAACAGGGTTTCCATATTGCGGCCCCCGAAGGCACACATGGTCGGCTTCTTCACTGGCAAGGTAATGGAGCGCTCCAGCTGGCCTTGGGGAGTAAAGCGATGAATCATCCCGGCATCGTTGGCACATATCCAATAACAACCGTCGCTGTCGATAGCCGCGCCGTCCGGCCGACCTGGATACCGGTTCATGTCGACAAAGATCCGACGGTTGTACGGTGTACCGCTATCGATGTCGTAATCGAACGCCCAGATGAGTTGTACCGACGCATGGGAGTCGGACAAATACATCACCTTGCCGTCGGGACTGAAGGCCAGGCCGTTGGGAACCACAAAACCGTCAAGCCGGGAGTCCAATGGGCTACTTTGCCCGCCGTCATAGCGATACAGCGCACCTGCCGTTGCCCCTGCCGTCAGTTCGACCTGCATGGTGCCCGCCCAAAAGCGGCCCTGGCGATCACAACGACCATCGTTGAAACGCATGCCCGGCAAGGCATGGCTCACACCGCTCAGGCGGTTGCACTGCAGATCGCTATCAAGACTGGCGGTGAGTCGAAACAATCCACTTTCCATGCCGGCAATCCAGCTGCCGTCAGGGCACGCGGCGATGCAGGCGAGCATCTCGGGCGCCTCCCAGCTCTGGCTGGAGCGATTCGCCGGATCCCAGCGAAACAAGCGCCCGGCAGGAATATCAACCCAGTACAGCGCTTGTTCACGACAGCTCCAGACAGGGCTTTCGCCGGTGGCGTTAGCGGCGTCGAGAATCAGTTCAACATCCATGGCCGTTCCAGTCAGGTGGTCGTTACAGGCAGCCTTTTGCACTAGCCTCAGTCATCGCCAAAAGGCCCCAACGTCACGAACGCCCCCCCCTGGTAGACCAGGATCGGATCATCCGCCGCCGGCATGGGCAGGGCCTCGACCTGGCCACGGAAGGGCTCGGAGCTGTCCCGTGCCTTGAAATTCAGATGCGCGGCATAACTATTGTCCCACCAGACATTCTGGTTCTCCGAAACGCCATAGACCACCGTATGGCCTACGTTCGGCGTGTACAGCGCGCACTCGATCAATTGCGTCAGGTCACCGTAGCTCAACCAGGTGCTCATCATCCGGCGGTTTTGCGGCTCGCTGAACGAAGAGCCGATACGGATGCTGACGGTCTCGATACCGTAGCGATCGAAATAGAAGCTGGCCATGTCTTCGCCGTAACACTTGGACAGACCGTAGTAGCTGTCAGGACGACGCGGTGAGTGGGCATCCAGTCGATGACCCTGCTTGTGGAAACCGATCACATGATTGGAACTGGCGAAAATCACTCGTTTTACATTGTGGCGACGTGCGGCTTCATAGATGTGGAATACGCCACAGATATTGGCACCGAGTATTTCTTCAAAAGGACGCTCCACCGAAACACCACCAAAATGCAGGATGGCATCCACGCCGTTGACCAATTGGTCAACGGCTTGTTTGTCAGCAAGATCACAGAACTGAACCTCTTCGCTCGCGTCCAGCGCCGGTGCCACTTCGGCAATGTCGGAGAGGCGCAATATCCGGGTGAACGGCCGCAGGCTTTGGCGCAGCACCTTGCCGAGTCCTCCGGCGGCCCCCGTCAGCAGAAGGCGATTGAAGGGTTGATGCTCCGTCGTTGCGCTAGTCATTAGGGCTCGCTCTCTCACGTGTTGCGGTCTGCATTATGTGTTGTCGTACAACATATTTGATTATCAACAGCCATTTTCATAGCTGTCAACGTCCCCCAGGGGCAAGACGCTCTCGGGTGCCGGTAGCTCGCAGCCGAGGCGTCACGCGCTCATCGTTTGCGGATCAGAGCAGGGATATCGGATAGCTGATGAAGACGCGGTTTTCATCGAAACCGTTGATATTGAAGCTGCTGCGAATGGTCGAGTTACGCCATCTCACGTTGAGATTCTTGAATGTTCCACTCTGTACCGTGTATGCCAACTCGGACTCACGCCCCCGCTCCTTACCGTCGGTGATGGTCCCGGTGTGCACATTGTCGCCGCTGATATAGCGGTTCATCAGGGTCAGTCCCGGTACTCCGAGGGCAGCGAAGTTGTAGTCGTGGCGCAGTTGCCAGGAATGTTCCTGCGCGTTGTCATAGCTGGAGTTGTAGCTGTCGTTGGCCAGGGTACCGCCGCTGGTGCCGTTGACGCGCATCCAGACGCTGTTGCCGGTGAGTTTCTGCAAGCCGACATAGAAGGTGTTGCCACCGTACTTGGCCGAGAACAGCCCGGACCAGGTCTTGTTGTCCAGTTCGCCGGCCTTGGCGCTACCGTCGTCCTTGCCGTAGAAAAAGCCGAGGTTGGCGCCCAGGGTCCAATCGCCCAGCGGCTGGCTATGCACCAGGTTGAGGTACTGCTGGCTGTAGATGTCCTTGAGCTGGGCATTCCACACCCCGATCATCGTGCGATTGTCATTGAAGCTGTATTCGCCGCCCTGGAAGTTGAAGCGGTCGGAGGTGATGCCCGGCTTACCGTTCATGAACATGGCCGTCATGCTCGAGTCGTTGCGTGGGCTGTTGTTCTGGAACTGGCCGCCGTAAAGGGTCAGGCCATCGATTTCCTTCGAGGTGATCTGGCCGCCACGAAAGGTCTGCGGCAGCGAACGGCCGTCGTCCGAGCGCAGGATCGGCAACACCGGCATCCATTCGCCAACCTTCAGCTCCGTTTTGGAGATCTTTGCCTTCGCGGCCACGCCCAGTCGACCGAAGTTACTGGCAGGCTCACCGTCGCTGTCCAGTGGTAACAACTGTGTACCGCCGGTGCCTCTTCCTCCGTCCAGCTTGACCGAATACAGGCCCAGAACGTCCATCCCGAAACCGACCGTCCCGGGCGTGAAGCCTGAGCGCGCATCAAGAATGAAGCTCTGTGTCCATTCCGCGGCGGTGCTCTGCTTATGAGCCGGATTGGTGAAATTTCGGTTGAAGTAAGCGTTACGCAGATTCAGGCCGGCTTGGGCATCGTCGAGAAAGCCTTCGGCGCTACACATCTGCGGGAAGGCAAGGATCAAGCCTGTCGCCGCGAGCGAAGGGGTGAGTCGAGTAGGACGGATGGTCATTATTGTTGTGCTCCTTGTTAAGCGAACGCATTCCGCCTGGGCCATGAATAGCCTTCTGTGAGCGGAAAACGGCGTGCAGCCACGACAGCGACTTGAACGGGAGTCGAGTCGAACCTGATTAGCGTGCGAAGTGGCTTACGAAATCGCTTGCGAAGGTGAGCACGCGATACAGAGCGAGCGGACCGTCGGATGCCAATGAGAAGAAGGGGCGTAGGGGGAGGTAAGCATCATCAGTATCTCCTTTTTTATTTTTATTTACGACATACGTTGTCGTACAACGTGTTTTGATTATTAAAACATCCCTGCTTCATTGTCAACCACCTGAAAATCAAACCGTGGCGATTTCGTATAGCGCCCTATGGACGAGAGTTCGAGCGGTTCTGAGGGACGTCGGTGATGGAGGCGGTTGTTTTTCCGATTGACAGTGCCCAATCGAACTGGCTATAAAACACCATGTTGTACGACGACGTATAACACTTCGATTTTCCAAAAAACAAGGACAACTCCTGCCGTCAGGTGTGGAGCACGTACACCTCCAATCTAAAAATAATTAAGGTGAAACGATGAAAATCAAAGGCATCCGTTGGTGGATGGTCGGACTGGTGACCGCCGGGCTGATCGTCAACTACCTGGCCCGCAACACCTTGTCGGTCGCGGCACCAACGCTGATGAGTGAATTGAGTATTTCCACCGAGCAGTACTCGCAAATCGTGGTGGCGTGGCAAATCTGCTATGCGTTCATGCAACCAGTGGCCGGATACATCATTGATGCCATTGGCACCAAAATGGGTTTTGCCATTTTCGCCATAGCCTGGTCGGCGGCCTGCGCCGCGGCGGCGCTGGCCACCGGCTGGCAAAGCCTGGCATTCGTCCGCGGCGTACTTGGACTGACCGAGGCCGCGGGACTGCCTGCCGGGGTGAAGGCCACCACCGAATGGTTTCCGGCCAAAGAGCGCTCGGTCGCCATCGGTTGGTTCAATATCGGTTCATCAGTGGGGGCTTTGCTCGCACCGCCGCTAGTGGTTTGGGCCATTTTGCAAAGCGGTTGGCAATTGGCGTTCTTGATCGTCGGTGGGCTGGGTATTGTCTGGAGCGGGCTCTGGCTTTTGTTGTACAAACACCCGCGTGATCAGCTTCATATGAACGACGCCGAGCGTGATTACATTCTTGCCGGGCAGGAGTCTCACTTCAAAGATGCCGCGCCGGAAAAAGGTAATTGGAAGAAGATCATCACCAGCCGTAACTTCTACGCCATTGCCTCGGCCCGAATTCTGTCGGAACCCGCCTGGCAGACGTTCAATGCCTGGATCCCTCTGTACTTGATGACCGAGCGGCACATGAACATCAAGGAAATAGCCATGTTCGCCTGGTTGCCCTTCCTGGCGGCGGATATCGGCTGCGTCCTGGGGGGTTACCTGAGCCCGTTGTTTCATCGTTACTGCAATGTGTCGCTGTTCACATCACGCAAGCTGGTGTTGTTGTTCGGCTGCTCCTGCATGATCGGTCCGGCCTGTATCGGCCTGGTCGACAGCCCGTACACGGCAATTGCGCTGCTGTGTGTAGGCGGCTTCGCCCACCAGACCCTGTCAGGTGCGCTGTATGCCATCACATCGGACTCGTTCGGCAAAAACGAAGTGGCCACGGCCACTGGCATGGGAGGTATGTTCGGCTACCTGGGCGCCGCGGCCTTTACGCTGGTGTTCGGCGTTCTAGTGACAAAAATCGGCTACAGCCCGCTGTTCGTGGTACTGGCGATTTTTGACATTGTGGCGGCCATCGTGGTTTGGAATGTGGCTCGTGCGATTCCGCAGGAAACTGAGCTGCAACCCCGTGAAGCGACTCAATCGAATCCCCGTCCATCTATGCCCGGCGTCTAAGCGTCCGTTCTCCTGGTGTTGTAGACCGTCAGGGTCGACTACCGTCGACCCTGACCGGCGACTCCTCCCCGCCAACGGCCCCTCCTCCACCTGGGGGCTGAGTGACTAGGCGAACGATGGGAGGGCCTTGCCGTGTTCTTGCAGCTCCTGCTCGATAAACGCCGCAATCATGGCCCGGTAGACCTGCTCGACCACCTCGGGATTGGCGTCGTACTCCTCGGACAATGCCCGCACCTTGGCGATGACCTGCTCCACGCGCTGTGGTGCCCTGACTGCATCACTGTCTTTCTTGAAACGCGCCGCCTCGGTGACATAGGTACCCCGCTCCGCCAGCAGCGTTACGATCTGCCGATCCAGACGGTCGATGTTTTCACGGACTTCTTCGAGTGATGTGCAACGGACAGCCATATCGTTCTATCTCCTTTTGAGGCTGGCCACTCTGGCTGATCTTTCGCTCCCTTTGCAACCCATGCTCAGCTCAGCCTGCGCCTAAAGAGAAAGGGGGATTGCAGGATGTGAGCGCAAGCGCAATCATATCGCCATCACTGGAGCACTCCTCCTTTGAAAAGTGACCCCATGGAATGTAATTCAAGGCAACGGATATGGCCCGCAGAACGAAAACCTCTCTCTTCGACGATCTGTTTTTCATCGCCAGCAAACTGCCCTGGTGGGCCAGCACTGCGATTGCCGCAGGCGGCTATTTCTATCTGCATTCCGTGGCCATTGCGCCTGCAGCGATCTCGACGGATATCAACCAGATTTCTACCACCCTGCAGCAAACGATCTTCAAAATGGCGGCCAGCTTCGGTCAATACCTGCTGCCCATGATCTTCGCGGGTGGCGCGGTCGTTTCGCTACTCGGTCGTAAAAAACGTCGTGACCTGCTGGAGTCCATCGCCAAACCGGGCGGTAAGACACTGGAAAGCATTGGCTGGCAGCAATTTGAGCAGTTGGTGGGCGAAACCTTTCGTCGCCAAGGCTTCACCGTTCAGGAAAACGACAGCGGCGGCCCGGATGGTGGAATCGACCTGGTGCTGCGCAAAGAGGGCGAACGCTATCTGGTGCAGTGCAAGCAATGGCGCGCCATGAAGGTGGGCGTCAGTATCGTCCGCGAGTTATATGGGGTCATGGCAGCAGAAGGCGCGGTGGGGGGCTACGTAATCACCAGCGGGCGCTTTACCGACGAGGCGAAAGCCTTTGCTGCGGGACGCAATGTACGGTTGGTCGATGGCAACGAGCTGAGCCAATGGATCGCCACAAGCCAGCGCAATCGCCCCACGTCTCCCGCGCCGATGTCAGAACCCACCACACACGTCGAGCCGACACTGGAGAAATCCCCTGACCCCGCATGCCCAAAATGCCAAGCACCCATGGTGATGCGCACCGCCAAGCAGGGACTCAATAGCGGAAACCGGTTTTGGGGCTGCAGCCGGTATCCGCAGTGCCGGGGTATTCAATCCATCGAAGCGTCTTGAGCCTCCACGTTTTGCCTCAGCCCATCAGGCATACAACTCACGCAACGCCGCCGTCGCCAGAAACCCCGAGCGTGAGGCGTAGCGATGATCCTTCTGTACACGCTCGTCAATCCGCTCAAGCAGATGTTCCGGCAACGAGGCGTTGAATCTCACCGACTTGCCCAGGTAAGGCGTCACGTCGAAGTCGACAATCGCCCAAAGACCACCGGCATAATCCGGGTTGTCCAGGTAGACATCGGCCTCCTGCGCATGGGGCAACGGCTCGCCATCAGCCAGCAAACCCTCGAAGTGCAAGGCCAAGGCCTCGTGCACATTCTCCAGGGCTTCGGAAAAAGTGCTTCCCGCAGAAAAACAACCCGGCACATCCGGCACGGTCACGCCGTAGTCCGACTCCGCCTCTTTGTGTAATACGACTGGAAATTTCATTGGATTCCTCGCCCATATGGAAACACGTCATCACGGCTTCCATCGCTATAGGCTGTGCCCTTGAGGCCAGCCGACTTCAATATATTGTGGAGTGTTCCCTTCGGGATTTCCGTCTTGGGAGGGGGAACAGTAACGCGGCCTGTCTTTCTCGGATGCCGAAATTGATGGTGACTTCCCTTCACCGCCACCTCATACCACCCCTCGGCTTCGATCAGTTCAATGACCTCTCTGCTTCGCATGCTCACTCCTTGAGCTCTGTTGTGTAAGGCACACACGCGTTTGATTCACATCAAGCTGAAAATACACACCCTACACAACATTGTTTTTGCCAAGCAGAGAAAGGTCGTGACAAAGCATGTCCCGCGGTTTTCTGCCTGGGTGGTACCTGCATATGAGCCGATCCCCGCGAACACAACGGCCCGATACCGATAATCGGAATGCTGAAAAAATGTTTGATCGAGTTGAAAAACAACTGTACAAAAACACAGTATTTTCAAATCAGCCGATCAAGCCCGGAGAGTGCCATGCCCAGCCAAGCCGCCAGTCATGTGATGAGGACCACCGTTGAACGCATCGTCTTGCATCAATTCACGCCCCGGCACTGCCTGCAGGCGCGCGTCATGCTGGGCTGGAGCCATGAGCATTTGAGCCGGGAGTCCGGCGTCTCGGTCGCCGCCATCCAGCGCTTCGAAACCGGGGAGTCACTGCGGGATGTCACCCGGCTGGCCCTGGCCTTTCGCTTTGAAGCAGAAGGCCTGGTGTTCTTCCCCGGGTTTGCCCCCGGACGTGGAATGAATATCCGCGGAACCACACCGGACCCGATCGGGCGCAAGGATTACGAACTGATCGAATAAGCCACTCACGCCGGTGCTGCCGGCCGCTCCAGCGCGCGCATCACCTGCTCGACCAACGGCGCCACTCCATGCTCGGTGGCGTCCAGTCGCAACACCGGACACGGCAGACTCCGGATCCAGGTTTCATGCCGCTTGAGGCTGCGGGTGCCATGGTCACCGGTGTCGTAGCCGGCCGCCCACTCCAGGAAGGTGCGGGTCGCGATAAAACGCTCTCCCCCCTCATGAATCTGCATGCCATAGCGCTGGAATTCGCGAACGCGCAAACGCTGCAAACGGACCTCGGGGTCGAGGCGCAGGAAAACTGCCAGGGTGAACGCCGGAATCACCGGATCGCCCCAGCCACAGAGCGAACCGGAGAGCACCCAACTGTCTTGTTGGGACAGTTGTTCACGCAATAGCTGCACCCGCTGGTCACGGGGGCGCTTGCAACTGAAGGGCTTGTCCGCAGGCTGCCAATAAAAATTGTCCGAGTCGAAATGGGCAATCCCCAGCCGCTCGGCCAGCGCAATACCCAAGGTCGTGGTGCCGGAGCCCGACGCGCCGAAGAGATGAATTCGATGGGCCATGGTCGTTCCTGACACTCTGCTTCCAGTCTCGAACTTATGGTAGACCCGTACCCGCCTGGGGTCTGTACGAAAACTCCCGGGCGTACGGGCGTGCCAGGCCCTGAAAGCCAATCTTTCACACCCGGCACCAGCGGCTCGCTACGCAGTAAAAGGCTGACCTTGCAGCCTGCCAGCAGACTCGTTGGCAGGCCGACAGCGACCCGGGATTATTCAAAATCCGGGTCCTGTCGCGCATTCGAAGCCTGCTCATAGCCGTAGGCAATCGCCAGCAGCTCGGCCTCGCTCCAGCGCGTACCGTAGAAATACACCGCAGTGGGCATGCCATCGGCGTCCATGCCCGAGGGCACGGTAATCCCCGGATACCCGGCAAAAGTTGCGCTTCCCAACTCAAGCACCGCGAACGGATGGGGATCCCCCAGTGCCGCATCCAACCGGTTATCCGCCAGCAGCTTATCGATATTGCCGCGTGCCTCGTCGCCAAGCCCGTCTGAAAGTTTCAAGTATTCGGTCTGGTCAAACGCCAGCGCATTGGCACGTTTGAGCAGCTGCTGATTGTACTTTTCCGCACCGGGATACTTTTCGTTGTAATCAATCAGTGCCTGGAGGGTCGAGACGTTCAGACCGGAACGACTGGCCAAATAGCCGGGCAGCACACGCTTGATCGACATCTCGAACAAACGCGACACCCGCGACCAATCGTTGTCACTCCAATCGGTCCCCTTCAAGTCGACCGGAACCAGTTGCGCACCGGCCCGGCGCAGTGTGTCCAGGGCCTGGGCAAACTGCGGATGCTCGTTCAAGGCTTCACTGCCAGGCTTGAAGCGGCTGGGATAGCCGATGACTTTTCCTTGCAGGGCATCGGCTTTCAGCTTTTGCGTGTAATCCTTCCTGGCGGGCACTTGCGCCGTAGCCGGGTCCTGCGGATCAAGAACCACCATGGTATTCAGGAGCAAGGCGGCATCACGCACCGTGCGCGTGATCGGCCCGGCGCTGTCGAGCTCCCGGGATGCAGGAATGATTCCCGTGCGGCTCAGCAGCCCCACGGAAGGTCTCAGACCGACAACACCATTCTTCGACGCCGGGCAAATCACCGAACCGAAAGTATCGGTCCCCAACGACAAGGGGGCATAACCCGCCGCGATCGCGGCAGCCGAGCCCGAACTGGAGCCGCAGACATCGCCATCAAGCGCATGGGGATTGCGGGTCTGCCCACCTCGGCCGCTCCAGCCATAAGGCAGTTCGTCACCACGGAAATTCGCCCACTCGCTCATATTGGTCTTGCCCAGAATAATGGCGCCCTGCTCGCGGAGCTTGTGCACGATGAACGCATCGTCAGCCGCCGGGGCCCCGACCATGGCCAACGACCCGGCCGCGGTCTGCATCTGGTCGGCCGTGTGGATATTGTCCTTGAGCAATACCGGGAGGCCATGCAGCGGTCCGCGAAGCTTTCCTGCCTGGCGCTCTTCGTCCAGGGCCTGGGCAATCGACAAGGCCTCGGGATTGAACTCGATCACCGCCTCAATGGCCGGACCGAACGAGTCCAGATCGGCCGCCCGCGAAATGAGATAACTCACCAGCTCCTGCGAAGTGAAGCGCCCATCGGCCAGCGCCACGGCCACCTCCGTGGCACTGGCATAGACCATCCCGGCCAACGCCTCGCGTTTAACCGAAGCGGCCGCTGGAAACACGGGTTGGCCTGGGGTATTCGCCTGGCTGACAAGCGATGTCAGACAAAGGGCGTGCAGCAATGCCAACCGGGTGAGCACCACGCTGCGCTTTCTGAGCGTTCGATTCATGAATCGTGTCCTGATAAAACCAAACGCCAGTGATCCATTTCACTGGCGGCGGCCATCCTAATGGGCGCTTCCGTCAGAAGCGCCGGACACAATCGGTTGCAAGCCGAGTGAAAAATCAATGCAATCCGTGAGACACCTTAGCCCGCCGTGATCGGCGTTTGCGCCTCTTCCGGGTGTTCCACTTCCAGCCACCAGGCGTACCCGCGATGGGGTTGCAGCAGGTTGAAGGTTTCTCCCATCCGCGGCGTGGTGATGGACACATTGCGTTCCCAGGCCAGGGCCAGGATACGGTCGAAGGGTTCATGCCAGGCATGGAAGGACAGGTCGAACGTGCCGTTGTGGATCGGCAGCAACCAACGGCCCTTGAGGTCCAGGTGAGCCTGCAGGCTCTGCTCCGGTTGCATGTGCACATGCGGCCAATCGACGTTGTAGGCGCCGGTTTCCATCAGGGTCAGGTCGAAGGGGCCGTAATGTTCACCAATCTGCTTGAAGCCTTCGAAATAGCCGCTGTCACCGCTGAAGAAAATCCGCTGATCGCCCACCATCATCACCCAGGACGCCCACAGCGTCTGGTTATTGTCGAACATCGTACGTCCGGAAAAATGCTGCGCTGGGGTGGCGGCGAAGCGAATGTCGCCAACCTGGGTTTCTTCCCACCAGTCCAGTTGCCGGACCTTGTCAGCGGGAATGCCCCACTTGATCAGCAGATCGCCGACGCCTATGGGCGCGAGGAAATAGCGCGTCTTGGCGGCGAGTTGCAGGACGGTCTTATAGTCCAAATGGTCGTAATGATTGTGGGAAAGAATCACACCCTCAATAGGCGGCAAGTCGTCGAGGCTGATGGGCGGCTGATGAAAGCGCTTGGGACCGGCCCATTGCACCGGCGACGCACGTTCGGCGAACACCGGGTCGGTCAACCAGAACAACCCCTGCAGCTTGAGCAACAAGGTCGAATGGCCAAGACGAAACACACTGAAATCTTCCGCCGCCAGCAACTGCTCACGGCTCAGCCCCAGGACCGGGACGCTACCGGACGGGCGGGTGCTGCGGGGTTTGTGAAAGAGCATTTTCCAGAAAATACCGAGCATCTTGCCGAACCCGCCCTGGGGGGTCGGGGCATGGTTGCGGTATTGCCCCTGCTCCTGCAAGGACGAGGGTTTGGCACGGGTAAGCGAACGAGTGGTCATAACGGGGTGACTCCCGGAAACCGCCAAGGGTTCCCACGTTCTTCTGCTGGATGATCAATGGCCGCTGCACGCAAGCCTTGAACCGATGAAATACTGGAGCAAAGCAACTACACTACACAGTGTAGTTTCAAGCTTGCAACAAGGCTGCCGATAAGTAAACTACCGAGTGTAACTTTTCTTCTCCTGCCGAAGCCGCCCATGACCGCTCCCCTACGCCTGACCGACCGCAAACGTGAAGCCATCCTCCAGGCGGCCATCGAGGCGTTTCGCGCCGACGGTTTCGAGGCCACCAGCATGGACAAGATCGCTGCCAAGGCCGAGGTGTCCAAGCGCACGGTGTACAACCACTTTCCCAGCAAGGAAGAGTTGTTCGCGGAAATCATGCACCACCTGTGGGCCAGCAGCGCGGCACACGTGGACATGGCCTATCACCCGGATCGCAGCTTGCGCGAGCAATTGCGCGAGTTGCTGGCCTTGAAACTGCGCCTGCTCAGTGAAAACAGCTTCCTCGATCTCGCCCGGGTGGCGATAGCCGCCACCATCCACTCCCCAGAACGTGCCCAAGGCATGGTCGCGCGCCTGGCCGAACGGGAAGAAGCCTTCAACCAGTGGAT
Organism: Pseudomonas sp. GW821-FHT04D07; assembly: GCF_059420225.1. Taxonomy (NCBI): domain Bacteria; kingdom Pseudomonadati; phylum Pseudomonadota; class Gammaproteobacteria; order Pseudomonadales; family Pseudomonadaceae; genus Pseudomonas; species Pseudomonas sp. GW821-FHT04D07. Next base: position 136,434 of record NZ_JBWKTH010000014.1, on the reverse strand, counting down.
TCGTGACGCCCAGGCAGACGGCACCTTCAAACCCGTGGACCCGGCGTTCGCGGCGGCACAGCTGCACGGCCTGCTCAAGACCTTCGCTTTCTGGCCACAGATCAGCCTCGGCCACCCCCCACTGGACCCGTCGACCCAGAGCCGCGTCATAGAATCGTCGCTGGATTTATTTCTCGCCGGCTACGAAATCGTCAAATAGCCGGCACGGGCGCTCAAAGCCACCTCAAGACCCTCGAAATGGCTTGGAAGGACACTGATTATTCTTTACGGAATGCTTGAGAATATTCATCCTCCTTATCCGATGAACGGCCGTTCCGTGCAGAACACCGCCCAGGTGTTCAGATAAAAAAGTGGCGCAAAAAAACCTATGCAAATCCAACGAGGCAAAGGGCTATCGTTTGCCAAGCGCATTTACCTGCCCCGCACGGTAGGCGTTGGTGTCGGCTGCTTCAGCATAATCGCCGCGCTTTATCCCTTGGCCATGCCGATGTGGATCTGGATATTGCTGGCAATCAATGCAGTGGCCTGGCCGCATCTGGCCTATCAGGTCGCCAAACGCTCGTCTTTTCCTTATCGGACCGAACGTCGCAATATCCTGATCGATTCGCTGATGGGCGGATTCTGGGCCGCGACCATCCAGTTCACGCCATTGACCACCATCAACATGCTGGCCTTGATGGCCATGCACAACGTCGCGGCCGGCGGCCCCCGCCTGATGGCCCAGGGCTTGGTTGCCCAGGCCATTGGCATCCTGGTGTCCTGGCTGATTTTCTCCCCAGCCTTCAATCCGCTGACCACCCCGGTGCAGATCTACAGTGTCTTGCCAGTGCTGATCCTCTATCCCCTGGTCATCGGCATGGGCTGCTACCAAGTGGCGATCAAGCTGGCCGAACATAAGCGCACCCTCAGCGCCCTGAGCCGTACCGACAGCCTCACCGGGCTGCTCAATCATGGTTCCTGGAAAGACCTGCTGCACCTCAAGTTCCACAAATGCCGCTACAGCCAGTGCCAGGCGGTCATTGCGCTGATCGATATCGACCACTTCAAGGCCATCAACGATACCTACGGGCACCTGGTCGGCGACAGCGTGCTGCGCCAGTTGAGCAAAGACCTGCGCGACAACCTGCGCGAAGATGACCTGGCTGGGCGCTATGGTGGCGACGAGTTCTGCGTGATCTTCCCGGAGATGTCACTGGAGCGGGCCAATGCCGTGATGGAGCGCCTGCGTGAAGCGTTCGGCAACTACCGCAATGCCGAGGTCCCGGAACTGCGGGTCAGCCTGAGTATCGGCCTGGCCTCCTGCCGCAAGAATTTCAACGATGCCGGTGCCTGGCTGAATGAAGCCGACAAGGCGCTCTATGTCGCCAAGAACACCGGACGCAATAAGGTCAACAGTGCCGAAGAGGACAGCACTGAGGGGTGCTCATGCAACCTGATCAACTCGGTTTGAGCGAATCCGCCGGTCTGAAAGGCGCTGCCAGCCGTTGTACAGCCCAGCATTGTTTTGTATAAGAAAATAGCATCATAAGGCCAGTATTTAGCCATCGACTTTCTGAACGATCACCTGGGTACAGGTATTCGCACAGCCCACGCATGATCATGGGCGCAGCAGTGCAGTGTTCTGTATCAAATCAACTACCGGTCATGGAGCACTGGTATCGGGCTGCTACTTCCCTTGCACCCTCTCGGACAAGCCGCAAGCCGCATGACCAGGGACAAACTCTCACGTTGTATCCCTCTCCGAGCAGACGCCATGCTATTTACCGCCCATAAGAAAACCATCAGTGCCCTGCAACAATCCGTGGCTGAACAAGCCAACCAACTGGCTGCCATCGACCGTTCCATGATCGTGATCGAGTTCGACCTCAATGGCACGGTCCTGCGCGCCAACGAGAATTTCCTCAAGGCCACCGGCTATCGCCAGGAACAGGTAGTGGGCCAGGCGCATCGGATGTTCTGCACGCCGGCCTTCGCCCGCAGCAACGAATACAACCAGCTCTGGACGCGGCTGAAGTCCGGCCAGTTCGAGTCCGGGACGTTCGAGCGGGTCACGGCCGATGGTCGAATCATTTGGCTGGAGGCCAGCTACAACCCGATCAGGGATGACCAGGGCCGTGTGTTCAAGGTCGTCAAATACGCCCTGGATATCAGCGCCAGGGTGCAATGCGAGAGCGAGGCCAACGGCAAGTTGCAGGCCATCGACCGGGCCATGGCGGTGATCGAATTCAACCCCGACGGCACCGTGATCAGCGCGAACCAGAACTTCCTCGGCCTGATGGGCTACACCCTCGCGGAAATCCAGGGCAAGCACCACAAGATCTTCTGCAAGCCAGCCACCGCCAACAGCAGCGAATACCAGGATTTCTGGCGGCGGCTGAACCAGGGCGAATTTTTCAACGACCAGTTCGAGCGCGTCGGTAAACGTGGCCAGACGCTGTGGCTTGAGGCCAGCTACAACCCGGTCTACGACGCCAGTGGCCGGGTGTGCAAAGTGGTCAAGTTTGCCTCGAATGTCAGCGGCCGTGTCGAGAAATACGAACAAGATGCCAAGAGCGCGAGCGAGGCCTATCACATCTCGATCGAGACGCGAAAAGTCGCCGAGCACGGTACCGGCGTTATCCAGCAGGCGGCCACCGAAATGCGTGAAATCGCTTCGAACATCGAAGGCTCTTCAGCGCTGATCGCCAAACTGGGCGAGCGTTCCGAACAGATCACGGCCATCGTCAACACCATTCGCGGGATTGCCGACCAGACCAACCTGCTGGCGCTGAACGCGGCCATTGAGGCGGCCCGGGCAGGCGAACAGGGCCGCGGCTTCGCGGTGGTCGCCGACGAGGTGCGCCTGCTGGCGGCGCGTACCAGCGGCTCGACGGCAGAGATTTCGGGGATGATCGGCATGATCCAGAACGAAACCCAGCAAGCCATCGATAGCATGAACGGCACCCGCGAAAGGGCCGCCAAGGGGGTTGACCTGGCGGACCAGGCCGGTACGGTGATCCTGCAGATTCGCGAAGGGGCCAATCATGCGGTGCGGGCGGTGAGCATGTTCGCCGGCGAGCAGGGCTGACCCACCGCGAGCCGGACGAGGGCGCCAGGGAAGGCATCGCGCGGCATGGGATGGGGCTATAGTGAGCCCTGATTCCCACGCCTTGCCGAGTTCGCCATGACATCAGAAAAAACCGAAGCCAAAAGCCCTGAAGCAACAGCGAAAACCATCGATCACCTGCGTTTCCATCGCCCTCACGCGCATTTGTCCACCACCTTCGGCAACGACACCTTTGCCCTGAAGGCCGAAGCCTTTGCGCGTTTTTTTGGTACACCGATGTTTCTCGGTGCCCAGACGGTGATCGTCGCGGCCTGGATCATCCTCAACGTCACGGGCGTGACCCAGTTCGACGTCTACCCGTTCATCCTCCTCAACCTGGCGTTCAGCCTGCAAGCGGCCTATGCCGCACCCCTGATTCTGCTGGCCCAGACCCGCCAGGCCGCACGCGACAAGGCCCATGCCGACGCGGATGCCCAACACCGTGAAGCCCTGGCTGTGGCCAACAGCGAACGTCAGGCCGCGGCGGCGAAAACCACCGAGCAACTGCTGATGCTGCTCGAACAGAACACCCAACTGACCGAAATGACCAAGCAACTGACCGAGCGCATCGAGGGCCTGACGCTGGAGATGCACGAGCATTTCGTGCGCAAAACCTGACAAAACGCCTCAGCTGGGTGTTCCGCCACCCTGCCCGAGGCGAATGGCCCGGGCCAGCTCATCGAACAAGGCCACCACCGAGCGCAACGCCCGGCAATCGGGACGGGTCAGCAACCACAACGCCGTGTCGTAGCTCGGCGGCACCTCGGCCAGAGGCTGCAAGCCCTGCTGCTCGCCCAGCATGAAATCCGGCAGCACCGCGATCCCCAATCCGGCCCGTGCCAGCTCCGCCACCGACAACATGCTGTTGCAACGGTAACTTGGCATGACTCCCGGATAGCGCTGACGGCGCCAGCTCACGCTCGGATGATCGGGCAGAAAATCGTCTGGAGCGATCCAGGCCAGTCGCTGCAGATCCTCAATAGCGACCGCTGACAAATACGCCGGGCTGGCACACACCCGATAACCCACCGCCCCGAGACAGCGACCCACCAGATGCTCCGGGGGCGAGTCGGTCAAGCGCAGGGCGATATCGGCGTCGCGCCGCTTCAGGTTGGCGAAATCGTTGGAGGTGCTGAGCTCCAGGGTCAGGGCCGGATAAGCCGGCATGAACAGCGCCAGCGCCGGTAACAACAGCGTATGCAGAACCGAGTCGGTGCAGGTCAGACGCACTGTGCCACTGATCACCTCGCCCCCCTGCTCGATGCTGACGCACGCAGCCTCCAAAGCCTGCTCGGCGCGCTCCGCCTGTTCGGCCAGGGATTGCGCCAGGCCGGTGGGCAGATAACCGGCGCGACTCTTTTCGAACAGCTCTCGGCCCAGCGCGGCCTCCAGCCGGCGCACCGAACGGAACACCGTCGAGACATCGACCTTGAGCAATCCCGCCGCCCGTGCCAGGGAGCATCCACGGACCAGCGCGAGAATCAGCGACAGGTCGGCCTGTTCCAGTCGATAGTGCAGTGGTGCATTGATCAATTGGGTAACTGCCTATATTGAATGCGTCGCCGCCACCTTATAGTTCGCTCCGGGAATCAACAAGCCTGAGGGAATATCCATGGAACAGCGCTCGCCACACACCGTCCTGAACATCGCCCTGATCGGCGATCACGACCCGCAGGTCACCGCTCATCGTGCCATTTCCGTGGCCCTGCAACGGGCGGCCGAGGACGCCGGGCTGAACGTGCAAGTCCATTGGCTGGCCACCGACAGCCTTACGCCGCAGACCAACCTGAGCCTGTTCGATGGTTTCTGGTGCGTGCCGGGTAGCCCCTACCGCAGCCTCGAAGGCGCCTTGCTGGCGATTACCCATGCCCGCGAACAACGACACCCGTTCCTCGGGACCTGCGGCGGTTTCCAACACGCGGTCCTGGAGTATGCGCGTCATGTCCTGGGCTGGACGGACGCCGAACATGGCGAAACGGCGCCCGACTCACCGCGTGCGGTGATTTCGCCGCTGAGCTGCTCGCTGGTCGAAGCCCACGAGCGCATCCGCTTTGTCGAGGGTACGCTGATCGCCAAGGCCTATGAGGCCCTGGAAACCCATGAGGGTTATCACTGCCGCTACGGCATCAACCCCGAGTTCGAAAGCGCCTTGCTCGACGGCGACTTGTACGCCAGCGGCTACGATACCCAAGGTGATCTGCGTGCCGTCGAACTCAAGGGGCACCCCTTCTTCGTCGCCAGCTTGTTTCAACCCGAGCGCGCGGCGCTGGAAGGGCGTACCCCGGCGCTGGTCAGTGCGTTCCTGGCAGCCTGCGCGAGTCAACCGCAATGATCGCCCAGACACCACAACCGTCTTACTACGCCGTGATTTTCACCTCCCTGCGTACCGAGGGTGATCAAGGTTACGGCGAGGCGGCGCAGCGCATGGTCGAGCTGGCCCGACAACAACCGGGCTTTCTCGGCGTCGAGTCGGCCCGGGGCGAGGATGGCCTGGGCATCACCGTATCCTACTGGAGCAGCGAAGCGGCGATCCTGGCCTGGAAACAACACGCCGAACACAGCGAAATCCGTGAACGCGGTCGTGCAACCTGGTACCAGGCTTTTCATACCCGGGTGTGCAAGGTCGAACGCTCCTACGCTTTCCAGCGTTGACCGCCAGCACCCTGTCAGGAAGCGCTGAGCGCTTTGCGCAGCGCGACGATCTCAGGAATGTCCACACGCCGCTGGTACACCCGCAGCGGCTCGCTGATGTTGATCCGGTCATCGATATTCTGCGCCAGCAGTAGCTGGATTCGTTCGCGGCTGAGGCTCATGGCCTCCTCCGCGCTCGGCACCCAGACAAACTCGCAAGCCGGGAAGATGGCATCATCCGCCACGTCCATGCCGAAGGCGTCCTCACTGAAGCGGACGATGTATTGAGCGATCTTGCGATTGAAGCCGACAAAACCCTTGAGTTGGTCGGCGGCCAGGCAGATAAGCTCGGATGTGATAGGCATGGTAAACCCCGCTGAAGAGCCACAAGGCTCATGGATGGCTGGTTTACACGCAGGGCGGGCCTGTCCCTCTGGTGGGGAAATAGGCGACAAATCCTGAAGCACAATACCCGAGGAACATACCGAAAATCGGATCTGGCGCACGTTTGTGTCGATTTCACGATAGCCGCTGTAGCAATCCGTTGTTAAAAGGAAGCTCTGACATTCACTCTCTGCGAAAGGAATTCGAGCATGCCCGTCAACTTCACCCAAAGCGCCCTGGTCCTGAGCCTGCTGCTGGGCCTGGGCACCGCCGAGGCCAACAGCGCCTCCAGCGCCGTTGCAGCCGCGGCCGGCATTCCCCACCCAGCCGTGATCGCCCACCGTGGCGCTTCCTTCGATGCCCCCGAATCCACCGCCGCCTCCTACACCCTGGCCCGCGACCTGGGTGCCGACTACCTGGAAATGGACCTGCAACGCAGCAAGGACGGGGTGATCTTCGCCCTGCACGACAACAACCTGTCGCGCACCACCGACGTCGCCAGCAAGTTCCCCGAACGCAGGGATAGCCCGGCCAACGAGTTCACCTGGGCCGAACTGCAAACCCTGGACGCCGGCAGCTGGTTCAACAAGGCCTACCCCGAGCGTGCGCGCCCGACCTACGTCGGCCTGAAAATTCTCAGCCTGGACCAGATCATCGACATCGCCCAAGCCAACCCGAAACACCAGCCGGGCCTGTACATCGAGACCAAGGAACCCAAGCAGTTCCCCGGTATCGAGCATGAACTGAAGAACAAATTGCAGGAACGCGGCCTGTTGAGCCCGACGCCGGTGGTGTCCAAGGAACAGCCCCAGGTTGGCCAGGGCAACGGCAAGGTGATCCTGCAGACCTTCGAGAAGAGCAGCCTCGAGCTGTTGCAAAAGGAAATGCCGGACACGCCGAAGATCCTGCTGCTGTGGGTCGGTGAAGGCAGCATCGAGCCCAAGTCGAAGGTCAGCTTCGCCGACTCCGGCGAGAAGACCAAGGCGGCCTACTACGCCAAGCAGGAACCCAAGGACAAGGCCGAATTCGAGAAATGGATCGACTATGCCAAGGCTCAGGGCGCCATCGGTACCGGTCCGTCGGCGCAACTGACCCAGGGTGGCGACCAGAGCTATTCGGACCTGGTCAAACCCTGGATGAACCAGTACACCCACGACAAGGGCATGCTGGTGCATGTCTACACCGTCGATACGCCGACGGACTACAAGAAGGTGCTGGACGCGGGGGTCGATGGCATCTTCACCAACCGCTCGTCCGAGTTGCTCAAGTACTTCAAGCGCGCGTCGCCGAAAACCGTGCCGCAGATTCTCGAAGCCAACGGCTACTGAGCACATCAACCCTGTGGGAGCGGTGCTTGCCCGCGAAGCTTTTGGCGATGTCCAAGGCCTCTTCGCTGGCAAGCCAGGCTCCTACACGTTCCGCGGCGTCCGGAAGATTGATAGACCGCCAGCCCTTACCAGAGCGCCACGGTATAGCTGAGGATCAGACGGTTCTCGTCCAGGTCATTGCCAAAGTTCGAGCGCACCGTCGCATTGCGCCACTTCACCCCCAGCCCTTTGAACGTGCCGTCCTGGAACACATAGCCGATGTCGGTGTTGCGTTCCCACTCCTTGCCTTCACCCGGCGCAGTACGTTGCACATTGTCACCCGACACATAGCGAGTCATGAAAGTCAGACCCGGCAAGCCCAATTGCGCAAAGTCGTAGTCATAACGCACCTGCAAGGAGCGCTCGTCGATATTGGCAAAGTCGCCGATCTGCACGAAGTTCACCAGGTACGGATCGCTGTGCCCAATGTAAGGGTACGGGTCCTTGCCGCTCATGCGCTGATAGCCGAATCCCAGGGCATGCCCCTTGAAGCTATACGTGAACATGCCACCCAATGCGCGGTTATCCAGCGGACGGAAGTTGCCATCCTCGGAGCTACGGGCGTAACGCAGGTCGCTCTTCAAGCTCTGACCCTGGCCCAGGTCCCAGTTATGCACCAGGCCGAGGAAGTTTTGCTGGTAGACATTCTCCAACTTGCCATAGCGATATTGGGTCAGCAGGTTGGGCAACCACTGGTAGTCCGCTCCGGCGAACTGGAACTTGTCGCTCGAACCGCCAATGCGGTTGGCTGTCATCTTCTGATCATCGGTGGAGTCGACATAGCGGATCTGGTTGAACGAGCCCCCGGTCAGCCTCAAGTGCTCGATTTCCTGCACGTTCAGCAAGCCGCCCTGAAAGGTCCCGGGCAGCAAACGGGTGTCGTTGGAAATGATCACCGGATCCTTCATCTGGAAGCTGCCGACCTTCAGGGTGCTCTTGGAAATACGCACCTTGGCGGCCGCCGCCAGCTTGCCATAGCTGTCCTGGGAACCGCCGTGGCGGGTGTCCGCCGGCAACAGACCGGTGCCTGCGGTGCCAGGTCCCGAGTCCAGTTTGTAACCGATCATGCCCAAGGCATCGAGACCGAAACCGACGGTGCCTTCGGTGTAGCCGGACTCCATGCGCAACAGGAAACCCTGGGCCCATTCATCGGCTTTTTCCCGCGAGCCCGGCTGGCGAAAATCGCGGTTGAAGTAGAAGTTGCGGGCTTCCAGGGTCCCCTTGCTGTCAGCGAGGAAATCCGCCCGGGCGCCCGGCGCCCAGAGCAGGCCCAAGCCCACTAACGCGCTCGCTGGCACGAACAAACGTGATAAATAATCGAACGACTTCATGGTGTGCTCCTTTATTGCGGACGCGAGCCGACCCTCTCGGGGGCGTTGGGATCGCGACCGATGTGGTTGAAACGTCAGGATCAGTAGTCCCTGGGCCCGCCGGACCCAGGTGCGTCGGACATCAGCTCTCGAGCTGGCGACCGCGGGTTTCCGGCAGGCTCAAGGCCGCCAGGATCACCACCGCGTAGGCACCGGCGGCAAACACGCCGATACCGACGCCAATCGGCAGGGTTTCACTCAGCGCGCCGATAAACAGCGGAAACAACGCGGCGATGGAGCGCCCGGCGTTGTAGCAGAAGCCCTGGCCCGAACCGCGCATGCGGGTGGGAAACAGCTCGGTGAGAAATGCGCCCATGCCGGCGAAGATGCCCGAGGCGAAGAATCCCAGGGGAAAACCCAGCCAGAGCATCCAGGTGTTATCGATGGGCAGTTGGGTATAGGCCAGGACGATGCACATGGAGCCGACGGCAAAGAGGATGAAGTTCTTCTTGCGACCGATGGCATCGGTCAGCAACGCGCTGATGACATAACCGATATAGGAACCGACGATCACCATCGCCAGGTAGCCGCCAGTGCCCAGCACACTCAGGCCACGCTCGGTTTTCAGGTAGGTCGGCAGCCAGGTGGTGATCGCGTAGTAACCGCCCAGCGCGCCAGTGGTCAGCAACGATGCACGCAAGGTGGTGCTGAGCATCCGTGGCGCGAAGATCTCGAAGAAGGCCCAGGGCGAAGGCTTTTCAGCCTGGCTCAGACGCTCGTCCCGAGCCTGCTCGAAGGTGTCGGACTCCTTGACCAGCCGGCGGATCACCAGCACGAACAGCGCCGGTACCAAGCCGACCATGAACAGCGCCCGCCAGGCCTGCTCCGGCGGCAGGAAACTGAACAAGCCGGCATAGAGCAAGGCCGTCAAACCCCAGCCCAGGGCCCAGCCGGCCTGCACCATGCCCACCGCCTTGCCGCGATCCTGGGAGCGGATCACCTCGCCGATCAGCACCGCACCGGCGGTCCACTCGCCACCAAAACCGAAGCCCATCAGCGTACGGGCCACCAGCAGTTGATCGTAGCTCTGCGCCAACCCGCACATGAAGGTGAAGAAGGCAAACCAGAGCACCGTCAGTTGCAAGGTGCGCACCCGGCCGATGCGGTCGGACAAGATCCCGGCGATCCAGCCGCCGGCCGCCGAGGCCAGCAAGGTCGAGGTGCCGATCAGCCCGGCCTCGCCCTTGGAAATGCCCCAGGTGGCAATCAGGGTGGGAATCACGAAACTCAGCATCTGGGTGTCCATGCCGTCCAGGCCATAGCCGATCTTGCAACTCCAGAAAGTGCGTTTTTCATTTTTGCTCAGCGGGCCGTACCAACTGAACGGGCCGGCACGGCGCGTCCCTGAAGGCACGGGGTCAGTCATGGTGTGTTCCATGGAGGGTTCCTGCGGCAGCAAGGGAAGATGACGGACACGCCTCGTTGTTTTTTTGTGAAGGCGTTGTCGTGGAGAGCCGATGCAGATGCGCTACATCGTGGAGTGGATTCTTCGCGCCGCGGCGGTGCAGCGTCAAACGGGAAAAAAGCCGGTCAATGCATAAGAAAAGTTGATGGCCCCTCAGGGACCTGTGTCGGGATACCGGCGTGCCGCGCGCAACCACGGATCAGTTTTTCTTGTTCGCAATAACAGATTTTCTCGTTGGACGAGGTGCTCGCCGCGCCCTAAAAAGACCTCGACCCAACACAAAAGAGAAGTTCGATGAACCTGCCTGCGCTGTCCTTCGATCAGTTGCGCCATCTGGCGCCGCGCACCTTGCGCCAACACATCGCCACCGACCAGTATCAAGGCCACACCAGCGGCCTGGGCCTGGGCCGGGTACAAGCCAATATCGTGATTCTGCCGGGGGACTGGGCCGACGAGTTCCTGCGTTTCTGCACCCTCAATCGCCAGGCCTGCCCGATACTGGACATCACCCAACCCGGCGACCCGATCTTCCGCCACCTGGGCGACAGCGTCGACATCCGCCACGACGTGCCGCGCTATCGAGTCTATCGCCAGGGCGAACTGAGCGAGGAGCCGCAGAACATCAAGCACCTCTGGCGCGAGGATATGGTGGCCTTCGCCATCGGTTGCTCATTCTCCTTCGAACAACCCTTGCTGGAGGCCGGCATCGACCTGCGCCACGTCAAATTGGGCCGTAACGTGGCGATGTTCCAGACCAATATCGACACCCGTCCCACCGAGCGCCTGCGGGGCAAGCTGGTGGTGAGCATGCGACCGTTGAAGGCCGCCGACGCGATCCGGGCGGTGCAGATCACCGGGCGCATGCCCAATGTGCATGGCGCGCCGGTGCACATCGGCGACCCGCGACTGATCGGCATCCACGACCTCGGCACACCGGACTATGGTGACGCCGTGCCGCTGGCTGACGATGAACTGCCGGTGTTCTGGGCCTGCGGCGTGACGCCGCAATCCGTGGTGCAAGCGTCACGCCCACCGTTATGCATTACCCATGCGCCGGGTTGCATGCTGGTGAGCGATCTGCACAATCACAGCCTTTGACTCAGGCCGTGGTGTTCACCGAAGTGCCCGAGGTGCTGCTGCCCTCTGCCTGCAAGGCAGTGGTCAGGGCGGCGGTGACCGTTGAAATGGAACCGGCAACGGAAGACACCTGCGACTCCGCGCTCGATATCGCGGTGGCCTTGGCGTCAGGGGTATCCGTGCTCGCCTGAGCCTTCTGCATTTGCAGCTCCGCTTGCTGCAACTGCTTTTGCAGAGCGGCCAGCTGCTTTTGCAACTGCTTGACCGTCTCGGAAGCAGAGCTGGAGCTGGAGCTGTCGCTGCTACCCGATGCGCCGCCGGCGCCCGCCGGTTGGCTGCCGCCGGCCTGGGTGGTGCTAGCCGCAGCCCCTGTGGTGCTGGTGCTGGTGGTGTCAGTAGCGGTGGTGCCGGTGGTCTTGTTGGTGCTCGTGGTGGAAGGGATTGGGGCAATGGTGACCGAAGTAATGCTGACCATGGAGATCTCCTGATTCAGTTATGGGCAGTCATGTCATCGACAACCTTTCAACATGATTGAGATCGATTCTGTATCACACGTGTCAGCGTCCCGATACAAGGCCACGTCCATGTGGCCGCGGATCAGCCCGCGAGGCGCGCCGTCACGTCATTCAACTGCCCCGACAAGCCGTGCAGGTTCTGGCTCGCGGCCTCGGTGCGCTTGACGTTGTCCAGGTTGGTACTGGCGATGGCGGTGATCTCGGTCAGGTTGCGCGAAATGTCTTCAGCCACCGAGGTCTGCTCTTCGGCGGCGGTAGCGATCTGACGGTTCATGTCGCGGATCGCTTCCACCGCGGTGGTGATGCGTTCGAGCATGGCGCCGGCCTCGGTCACCTGCTCGACGCTCTCTTCACTGCGAGCCTGCCCGCCCTCGATGGCCTGGGCCGCATCCACCGCGCCGGTCTGGACCGATTGGATGATCTGGTTGATCTCGATGATCGACGCCGCGGTGCGTTGGGCCAGGCTGCGCACCTCATCGGCGACCACGGCAAAGCCGCGTCCGGCTTCACCGGCACGGGCCGCCTCGATGGCGGCGTTGAGCGCCAGCAGGTTGGTCTGTTCGGCAATCCCGCGAATCACTTCCAGCACCTTGCCGACCCGTCCGCTGTCGGCTTCCAGGCGCCGAATGACCGCGGCGGTGGTGCTGATCTCAGCGCGCATGCGGGTAATGGTCTCGATGGTCGATCGCATCACCAGCTCACCCTGCTGGGCCGCGCGATCGGCATCATCCGCCGCCGTAGCGGCATCCCCGGCATGGCGAGCGACTTCCTGGGCGGTGGCGGACATTTCGGTCATCGCCGTGGCCACCTGGTCGGTACGCTGGAACTGTTCGTGGGTACCCTGGGCCATCACACAGGCAATCGACTTCAGTTCGCCACTGGCGCCATCCAGGTCCGAGGTGCTGCGCTTGAGGCGGCTGAACGTCTCGGCCAGGAAGTCGCGCAAGGTATTCGCCGCCACCGCCAGGCGACCCAGTTCGTCCTGGCGGTCGGCATTCACCCGATCAGCGAACTTGCCTTGGCTCAATTGCGCCACGTAGTCGATCAGGCAGCGGATCGGTTCCACCAGGTTGCGGTTGACCAGCCACAGGCTCAACAGACCGATCAGCAGACCTGAAACCAGCAACACCAGGATGCCGACCCAGATGGTTCGCTCGGCGAGGGCACTGATGGCCTGCGACTGCTCATCGCCTTGCTGGCGCAACTGGGCGACCAGGGTCTTCATCTGCTCGCTGGCGGCACGGTCGACGCCCTTGACCGCCTGGTCACCGGCGCTCGCCTCGGACCCGGCCGCCAGGTAAGCCTCGCGGCCTTTCAGATAGGCAGTGCCGAGCACCCGGTGTGCTTCACGCAATTGCTCGATCTGCGATTTCAACTGAGCGTCCATGCCCGGTTGGCTGACCAGACGGCCAAGGATATCCTGCACATCGCGCTGACGCGCTTCAAACTGCGACCAGTAGCGATTGAGATCCTCCGGTTGCTTGCCACGCAACAGGACGTCCTTCCACTCCTGCACCTGCGCCTTGAATTGCACGTTGGCTTCGTCGATCAACTGCGAAGTGCGCAAGGGGCCCGCGAGCAAATCCCGATAATCCTGGACGCCGTTGGACAACAGGTGAAAACAGGTCAGCGCGATCAGCAACATGGCGATCAGGCTGCCGCTCAGGAGCGTGAGAATTTGAGCTCTCAGGGATTTTTTCAACATCGGGGGGAATCTCTGAACAAGGATTGAGCGTCCCCTGTAGGAAACGCAAGGAGTCGAAACATCCTTGTCAGCGACAACCGGGCTCATGGCCAAATAGTGCTGTGGGTAACATCACTACCATCGGCGCGCCAGTACGGCGCTTGAATCAAACCGACCACCGGTCAACGGCGCGCATCATACCCGCCGATCGGTTAAAAAATCTCGAAGCATTTGCTTACATATCGTTCGTCACAAAACTGCCAAAAAGCCTTGAGATGATGAGACCCGCGAACCTGTGAAAAAAAGTTTCAGGCGTTCCCCTTCAGCGAGCCTCCATGAACCACAGCCTTGACCAAAGCCACCGTGACCCGGATCTGTTCGGCCTGCTTTACGGTTTTCGCTTCCGCACCGGCGAACGGGGCGAGGAAATCGACTCGGCCACCGCCCTGCAATGCCTGCAACAACCGGAAAATCCCGATGAGTTCATCTGGCTGCACCTGAACCTCGCGCACGCTGCCTGCGAACGCTGGATGAAGACGCACCTGTCGTTGCCCGAAGAATTTTTCGAGGCGCTGCACGAAGGCTCGCGCTCGACCCGTATTGAGCACGTGGACAACGCCCTGCTGGCGGTGGTCAACGACGTGGTATTCAACCTCAGCAGCATGGTCTCCTCGGACATCTCCACGCTGTGGGTCTGTGCCCGCAGCAAACTGTTGATCAGCGCGCGCCTGCAACCCCTGCATTCGGTGGACAAGCTGCGCTCCTCGGTCAAGGCCGGCGAACGCTTTCGCTCGCCACTGGAATTGCTCGTGCACCTGCTGCGCGACCAGGGTGAAGTGCTGACCCAGATCGTGCGCAAGACCAGCACCAGCGTCGACCAGATCGAAGACCAGTTGCTGGCCCTGCGCCTGAGCAACAACCGCGCCGAACTGGGCGCCATGCGCCGGATACTGGTACGCCTGCAACGCCTGCTGGCCCTGGAGCCGGGCTCGTTGCTGCGGTTGCTCAACCGTCCGCCGCAATGGTTGCAGAAGGAAGACGTCAAGGAACTGCGCAAGTCCACCGAGGAGTTCTCGCTGATCCTCAGCGACCTGGAAGCCCTCGGCGAACGGATCAAGCTGTTGCAGGAAGAGATCGCCGCCGGCCTCAACGAACAGAGCAACCGCACCCTGTTCACCCTGACCGTGGTCACGGTGCTGGCACTGCCGATCAACATCATTGCCGGCTTCTTCGGCATGAACGTCGGCGGCATCCCTCTGTCCGGTGACCCGGAAGGCTTCTGGATCCTGGTGGCGCTGGTGGCGACCTTCACCGTGCTGGCCGGGCGCTGGGCGTTTCGTAAACGTCAGGATTACTGATCTGGCGCAGTCAGCCTGTAACATTTGGAAACGATCATGTCTGGCATCCGTTCTCAAAAAGGATTTCCGGCATGGCCACTCCGTCATCGACTGCTGCCTCGCCCTCCCAGGACGCAGGTAAACCCCAGTTTGAAAGCACTCCCCGCTCGCGCTTCGTCAACACCCTGATCTTTTTCGCGGTGCTGCCCATGGCGCTGCTGTTCACCGCCTACAGCCTGATGCACGACATGCACGACTTCGGCAGCGTGGTCACCACCTGGACGCCTTTCCTGCTGCTCGGCGTGGCGCTGTTGATCGCCCTGGGCTTCGAGTTCGTCAATGGTTTCCACGACACCGCCAATGCCGTGGCCACCGTGATCTACACCCATTCCCTGCCGCCGCATTTCGCCGTGGTCTGGTCCGGCTGCTTCAACTTCCTCGGCGTGCTGCTCTCCAGCGGTGCGGTGGCCTTCGGCATCATCGCCTTGCTGCCGGTGGAACTGATCCTGCAAGTCGGCTCCTCGGCCGGCTTCGCGATGATCTTCGCCCTGCTGATCGCCGCCATCCTGTGGAACCTCGGCACCTGGTGGCTGGGCCTGCCGGCCTCCTCGTCCCACACCCTGATCGGCTCGATCATCGGTGTCGGCGTAGCCAACGCTCTGATGCACGGACGCGACGGCACCAGCGGCGTGGACTGGAGCCAGGCGACCAAGATCGGTTACGCCCTGCTGGTATCGCCATTGGTGGGTTTCTTTTGCGCCGCGCTACTGTTGCTGGCCTTGCGTTTGTTGGTCAAGAACCGCGCGCTTTACAAAGCCCCCAAAGGCAATACACCACCACCGTGGTGGATTCGCGGCCTGCTGATCCTGACCTGTACTGGCGTGTCCTTCGCCCATGGCTCCAATGACGGGCAAAAGGGCATGGGCCTGATCATGCTGATCCTGGTCGGCACCCTGCCGATGGCCTACGCATTGAACCGCACCATGCCCACCGACCAGGCACTGCAATTCGCCGCGATCGCCGAAGTTACCCAGCAGGCGTTGGTACGCAATGCACCGCAACCGACCGCAACCGACCCGCGCCAGACACTCTCCGAGTATGTGCGCAGTAAACAGCCGACACCGGAACTGATCCCGGCGCTGGCCGCCCTGGCCGGCAATATCGGTACTGAAGTCAAGAGTTACGGCTCGCTGGCCAAGGTTCCGGTCGAAGCGGTGGGCAACGTGCGCAACGACATGTACCTGAGCAGCGAAACCATTCGCCTGATGGACAAGGACAAGATCGGCAACTTCGACGCCGATACCCAAGCCAAGCTGCAGCTGTTCAAGCAACAGATCGACGGCGCCACGCGCTTCATTCCACTGTGGGTGAAGAT
Source organism: Pseudomonas sp. GW821-FHT04D07 (assembly GCF_059420225.1). Classification (NCBI taxonomy): domain Bacteria; kingdom Pseudomonadati; phylum Pseudomonadota; class Gammaproteobacteria; order Pseudomonadales; family Pseudomonadaceae; genus Pseudomonas; species Pseudomonas sp. GW821-FHT04D07. The sequence continues at coordinate 120,204 of NZ_JBWKTH010000014.1, read as the reverse complement.
TGCCGTGGCCATCGCCCTGGGCCTGGGCACCATGGTCGGCTGGAAGCGCATCGTGGTCACCGTGGGTGAGAAGATCGGCAAGACCCACCTGACCTACGCCCAGGGCGCCTCGGCGGAAACGGTCGCCATGCTGACCATCGCCGCGGCGGACATGTACGGTTTGCCAGTGTCCACCACCCACGTCCTGTCCTCGGGCGTCGCCGGGGCCATGGTCGCCAATGGCGGCGGCTTGCAGATGCGCACCATCCGCAACCTGGTGATGGCCTGGGTCCTGACCCTGCCAGCAGCGATCCTGTTGTCGGGCAGCCTGTACTGGTTGTTCACGCAGATTTTCTAAGCCCTGCCCCGATGACCGCATGCCCCTGGCATGCGGTCATGTTCAAACCTCGCCAAACGCCGCCTGCGTTACCTGCCCCAACCAATCCATGAACACCCGCACGCGCCGCGGCAGATGACGTTGTTGGGCATACAACAACGACACCTCCAGCGGCGCCGGCAGATAGTCGGGCAATACCGCCAGCAATTCACCGCTGTGCAGATGCTTGCGTACGCCATGGTACGGCGCCTGTATGGCACCTATGCGGCGATGAAAGGCGCGATGGAGACCTTGACCCGTTACCAGGCCAAGGAACTGGGGGCTCGCGGGATCAGCGTCAACTGCCTGGCCCCAGGCGCCATCGAAACCGATTTCGGCGGCGGCAGCGTGCGCGACAACAAAGACCTGAATGACTATGTCGCGGCCAACACCGCGCTGGGCCGTGCCGGTTTGCCGGACGATATCGGCGGCGCTATTGCGCTGCTGCTGAGTGACGCCGGGCAGTGGATCACCGGGCAACGGATCGAGGCTTCGGGCGGGATGTTCCTGTAAATTCAGCACGCTGCGCAACGGCACCTCGCCCCTGCGCGGCGTCCCGGCGAACTCGATCCAACCTTCGTTGAAGCCGTCGATCATCTGCATGCGCGGCAGCGGGTTATTCATCCCCAGGGCGCGGAACAACACCTCCCAAGTCGGTGGCAGGGCTCGCTAACCATGTGGATGGCCGCCTTCGGCGGTTCGCGAGCAAGCTCTGCTCCTACAGGGAACTGGAATGCCTGGTCGCCGAGTGTGACGACCTGGTGGAATTGGTCCGCCAAGGCCGGGCCCAGGTGGCCTTTGCCGAACGGCAGGACAGCTAACCGCCGGACCTGGGCAGTGCCACAGTGGAGGAACGTACCGAATTTGCCGTGTTCGTCCATCGTGAGCATCCCTTGGCGCAACAGGCCAAGGTCGATCAGGCCGGCCTGCAACAGCACCGCGAATTGCGCCTGGCGAGCATCCTCAAGCCTTACGAGAGTCGTGCCCAGGGCCGCTTCTGGTCGGCGTCGAGTTACCTGATGCTGCTGGAAATGGCCCAGCGCGGGTTCGGCTGGGCACCGCTGCCGCGCTGGCTGGTGGAGCGCTTCGACAACGCCTCGCTGGTGGAACTGCCGATCCGCGGCTGGCCACGGCCGGTGGCGGTGGATGCGCTCTGGTCACGTCGGCATCCACCAGGGCCGGCGGGCAGTTGGTTACTGGCGAAGATGCTGGAGTAACACCCGCTACCAGGCGCCGTTCAGTTCCTCCAAGCGACGCTCGATGAAACGCCGCTCCGGCGCCTGCTGCGTCAACGCCAGCGCACGCTGGTAAGCCTCGCGCGCCTGCTCTACCCGCCCCAATCGCCGGCAGAAATCCGCTCGCGCCGAATGCGCCAGGTGGTAGTCCAGCAACTCGCCGCGCCCGAGGATGCCCTCCACCAGCTCAAGCCCCGCCAACGGCCCGTCACGCATGGCCACCGCCACTGCCCGATTGAGTTCTATCACCGCCGAGGGCACTGCTCGCAACAACAGGTCATAGAGCCCGACGATCTGCCGCCAGTCGGTGTCCGCGGCCGTCGCCGACTCGGCATGCACAGCGGCAATCGCGGCCTGCAAGCCGTAGGGCCCGAAACGTCCGGTACCCAGTGCGCGCTCCACCAGCTCACAGCCTTCGGCAATCAGCGCCGGGTTCCAACGCGAGCGATCCTGGGCATCGAGCAGCACCAGTTCGCCACTTTCGGACACCCGCGCCTGACGCCGCGACTCATGCAACAACATCAACGCCAGCAAACCCATGACCTCGGGGTCCGGCAGCAACTCCAGCAACAGCCGTCCCAGGCGGATGGCTTCCGCCGTCAGGTCGTCGCGGGTCAGGCTGGCGCCGAGGGACGCTGAGTAGCCCTCGTTGAACACCAGGTAAATGACTCGCAACACCGTGTCCAGGCGCTCGGGTAATTCCGCCAAGGAAGGCACCTGATAAGGGATCTTCGCGTCACGAATCTTGGTCTTGGCGCGCACGATGCGCTGGGCGATGGTCGAGGGGCTCGCGAGAAAGGCTCGGGCAATTTCTTCGGTGGTCAGGTCGCAGACTTCGCGCAACGTCAGCGGTACCTGGGCATCCGCCGACAACGCCGGGTGACAACAGGTAAAGATCAACCGCAGCCGATCATCCTCGACATCCTCATCCTTCCATTCACTTTGCTCCAGTGCTTCGGCCTGGGCGATCAGTTGCCCCTGGGACGCGGTAAACCGCGCCCGGCGGCGTAGCACGTCGATGGCCTTGAAACGCCCGGTGGAGACGAGCCAAGCCCGGGGATTGGCCGGCACGCCATCGCGCTGCCAGCGTTCGACGGCGATAAAGAAGGCTTCGTGCAAGGCCTCCTCGGCCAAGTCAAAATCCCCCAGCAAACGGATCAGGGTGGCCAGGATCCGCCGCGATTCGCCTCGGTACACCGCCTCGACCTGCTGCTTGACGCTATCGGGCTCAACGGTCAATCCAGCACCCCCTGGCTGACCAGCAAGGCCAGGCGATCGAGACTCTCGCCCCAGCCCTGATAAAACCCCATCTGCTCGTGCGCCACCTTTTCCGCCGCCGCCCCGTGCAAACGCCCGGGCGGTATATGCTCACTCCATGGGGGCCCCACCATTGGCTCAGCAAACGGGGTTCGGTCCAGGCCCGAAAGACCGAGTTGCGCGGCGCCTTGATCAGGTGACTGATGGACAACTCATGTTCGGCTCCCGCAAGGGGTAGCGGTTGGTGGTTCATCTTCAGGCTCCTTTTATTATTCTTATAGTTGCCGTTTGAAAGCGCTCGCTCCCTCAGAGATTCAGCGCCCGCACCGGCCGTACTTCCACGCTGCCCACTCGCGCGGCGGGGATATGCCCGGCGATCTGCAAGGCTTCGTTCAGGTCTCGGGCCTCCACCAGGTAGAACCCGGCCAGTTGTTCCTTGGTTTCAGCAAATGGCCCGTCGACGATCGACAGCTTGCCGCCGCGCATGCGCACCGTGGTGGCGGTGCTCACCGACTCCAGCGGCTCGGCGGCGAGCATTCGGCCACTGGCCCGGATCGACTCGGCGTAGGCCAGGCACTCGGGGTCCTGGGGACTCTCGGGATGGGAATGCAGCAGCTCCTCATTACTGTAGATCAGGCACAGGTATTTCATGGAATGTCTCCAGGGCGGTCGAACAACTATGGCTGCTGTTTCGCGCTTTGGCGAAGGCCGCCGACGATCAGCAGAAGTACGAATAGTCGTCTGGAAGTGAGTGAAATCGACAGACGCAAAAAGTCGCAGGAAAAAATAATATCGCGGCCGTCAAAGCCGATAGAATCCACTTCCGCCGTCAGAAAAAAGACCAGCAACCGTGAGAATATCCACGAATCCCCGGTTGGCCCGCTACGACGACCTGAGCGCCCTTCAGCGAGAGCAGCTTGTGGGTCTTGAGGTGCACCCTGAACAGCTGCGATTTTGCGGCGATATCCAGGCGGCGCTGCACTTCCTGCCCCGCGCCCCCCATGACGGCGTGCTCGGTTTCGTCCTGCTCGCCAACGAGATGCCGGTGGCCTTTCTGTTGCTCAAGCGCCATCCCTTCGTCCCGCACTGGGCCGCCGCCGGCAGCGCCACCCTGCATGCCCTGCAGGTCGATAAACAGGCCCAGGGCCGAGGTTTCGGCGCGGCCTGCCTGCAAGCCCTGCCCGAAGCGGCACGCCGGGCCTGGCCTCAGGTCCGTGAATTACTCTTGTCAGTAGGAACCGATAACCAGGCGGCGATGAACCTTTACCTGAAACAGGGTTGGGTCGATACCGGCGAAGCCTATCGCGGCGAACGACGATTGACCCTGACACTTTAAAGTTCCGGGTGGCCATAAGTATGAGATCAGTCAGTCATTAACAGTAAAACTTGATCGCTGGGCAAACTCGTCTTCCAGTTATTAAATCAATCACGTCGCTACTTCACCAGGAAGCCAGCGCGTCGCTACTTGATAAAGCGTTATTTAATCCAGGTAGCCATTTAATAAACTGAAAGGACTCAATACCCATGGATGCACAAAGTCGAACCTCAAACAATCCGCCAAAAAACTCGCCCTCCGCGGCTATCGAGCGATCCGATAGTCCCGGAAGACCCGATCTGGAATTTGGTGAACACCGTGATGGCCTGGTTATCTTTTCAGAGGCGGGCCCTGGTTTTGTCGGCCCATCGTTATTATGGCCCGATGGCCGTCATCGGTTTATCGGCGTACATGAAGACCGGCCGGAAAGTATCACTCTGGCCAACTTCACCGCAGACGGCTTTTACCATCTGGACTTGGCCCAACCGCTCGGAAGTTCCAGCCGAAGACTGATCAAGGCCGTCGTCGACGAAGACGACAAGTTCCTCTTGCTGGGCCACTTTCGCTCCGGCGAACAGGCCTTTTGCGCCCGCCTCACTGAAAGCGGCGCCCCGGACCCCGATTTCGGCGATAACGGCCAGGTTACCCTGCCTTACACGGCGCCCTGGATCGGCTATGGTCGCAGGCTCGCCCTGCAACCCGCGGACGGTTTTATCGTCCTGGCCCTCAGGAACAGCGCCGTGGGCGAGCCGGAACGCGATGTGATCGTGCGTCTCGACCGCAGTGGCAGTTTTGACCTGCGCTTCGGCACCTGCGGCGTGGTCACGGCACCGGAACCGAACATCGCCTTCGAGGCGGTTCAGGTCCAGGCCGATGGCAAGCTGATCGTGGCCGGCAGACGGGGTCGCAAGGCCATGCTGATGCGCTACGGAACCACTGGCCTGCCGGACAAGACCTTCGGTTGCGCCGGCTATCTGGAACTGGAGCCGGCCCGTGACGGCAACGCCGCGTTTTTCGATATCGCCGTGCAGCCCGACCAGAAGATCGTCGTCAGCGGCTCCGCGGATCTCTCCCACAACATCGCCCTGCTCACCCGAGTCACAGCCGACGGCAAGCTGGACACCACGTTCAACGCCGGGGTGCCCTGGGAACTGCCGGAACTGGATATCGCCTTCGCCCTCACGGTGCAGGAGGACGGGAAAATCGTCAGCACCGGTCATATCAACAGCGGCAGCCGCTGCTGGCTGATGCGCCACCTGAGCAACGGCGAGCTCGACCCCGACTTTGGCGACAACGGGATCAGCCGCGTGATCAACATCTCCGGTAGCACCAGCTATCTCTCCCACCTCGAACTGCAGCCTGATGGCAAGATCCTGATCTCCGGACGCTACGCCACCCATTCGGCGGTGATTCGCTGTCACGGCAACTGAGCCCCAGCCGGTAACACCGCCCCAGCAGGAGCATCAACCAGCGGCTCCTGCTGGGGAGAGCAACGCTCATATCGGCTGCGTGGCGCCCCTCGATGCCACCCAGGCGCCCCAGAACAAGCTGGAGAAGAACCGCGTCGCGGTGCCGAACCCGGCCCCCTCAAGCAAGCGCTGAACCGCCGCCTCCGAGTGCGGCGGATCGGCACCCTGGAGGATCTTGCCGAGCTTGGCGCGCACGGCGTCGGCGCTCGCCCCCTGCTGACGCCAGCGCTCGCCCCAGGCCGCCAACAACAGCGGCTGGCTGGCATAGGCCTGATGGTTGCCCGCGACAATCAACGGGGCGCCTGGTTTGAGCCGGGCGGCGATCGCCTTGAGGATGTCATGCTTGGCTTGATCGCCGGGCAGGTGATGCAAGACCCCGATCAGGGTCGCGGCATCATAGGGCGGCTCGTCCGTCAGTTCCTCGAGCGTGCCGAGGAATACCCGCGTGCGCTCCAACAACCCCTGTGCCTGGAGGCTGGCCTGCGCCAACTCAAGCATCGGGGCCGAGGGGTCGACCGCGGTAAACCGCCAAAGCGGTTCAAGCAGCCCCGCCGTAAGGATTTCCTGGGCGGTACCGCCGGCGCCCACCACCAGGATCCTCGCCTCACGCCCGCTGCCCAGGCTGGCAGCCAGCATGCAGGCGACCAACTCGTGACAGGCGTCATAACCAGCCAGGGCAATGCGGCTTTGCTCGGCGTATTCGCCAGCACGGGAAATATCGAACTTTCGAGCAGAATCCGGGTGTTCGGACGACATGGGTGTTCTCTCTTCGCCAGGGACTTCAACCCAAGGTAGTCGTACCGTAAAAATAAATAAAATTCACGTTTTTAATGCAAGGCATTCCTTGAAGGAATACAAAAAACACCGATGGTTCCATGAACCATGCGTGCCAAGCCTGCCCCCTGATCGAACACCGACGATAACGTGAAGCCACCGCGAATGGCCGCAGGAAGGCGACTGCAGCCCACTTCGTATCCGCCCCATATTGTTGCGCGAACACCCCGTAAAGCTTTCATATAGTCGATGTCATTTGCCCGGAATTTCGACTATTTCTCTGCAGGTCGCCGCCTGATGCGGTGTTTTCCGGAGACCTGCCATGACCCATATCCAAATCGGCCTGCTTATGCTGTTGGGCATCTGCGCGTTCGGCGTGATCACCCTCTACCTCGACTTCTGGCGTGCGGCCAAGGTGCAACGGGAGAACAAATAAGCCGTCACAGACCGACCAGGCGATAGCCCACCTGCAGTTCGGTGATCAGGTGCTGCGGCTGCGCCGGGTCGGCTTCGAGTTTTTGCCGCAGATGCGCCATATGCACCCGCAGGTAATGGGCGCGATCGGCATAGTCCAGCCCCCAGACATCCAGCAGTAACTGTCGGTGAGTCAGTACCCGCCCCTGCCCCCGGATCAACGCGCTCAACAGGCGAAACTCGATCGGTGTCAGGTGCACGCCCTCGCTGCCACGGCGCACCTCATGGGTTGCCAGATCAACCTCGACCGCACCGAAGCGCACCTTGCTGCTCACCGCCGCCGTGCCGCTTTGTACCTGCCGCCGCAGTTGCGCGCGAATACGCGCGAGCAGTTCGGGAACACCAAACGGCTTGACCAGATAGTCATCGGCCCCGGCATCCAGCGCGGCGACTTTTTCATCTTCGCGATCACGGGCCGACAACACCAGGATCGGTACGCTCATCCAGCCACGCAGCTCGCTGATCAGGTCTTTGCCGTCACCGTCGGGCAGGCCCAGGTCGACAATCACCAGGTCCGGCTGACGGCTCGCCGCGTCGATCAGCGCGCGCTTGCTGCTATCGGCCTCGAAGACCTGGAAGCCTTCGTCCTGCAAGGCGATACCGATGAAACGGCGGATATTGGCTTCATCCTCGACAATCAGGATACGGGTGCTGGTCATAAGGTTTCCATGGACGGCGGTTGACCCGCCGGTAAGCTGATAACAAAACAAAGGCCGTTCGGCGCCCGTGGCCGCGCGACAATCCGCCCTCCGTGGGCTTCGACAATCCGCCGGACCAGCGCCAGCCCCAGGCCGATACCGGACACCGCCGACTCTTGCCGGCCACGGCTGAAGGCTTCGAACAGTTGCTCCGGGGCAATACCGGACGGGCAGCCCGGGCCACTGTCGGCGACCTCGAGGACAATCTGTCGATCGACCTGGCTCGCGGTGATCTCGATCGGCGTATTCGCCGGGGTATATTTCGCCGCGTTGTCCAGCAGGTTGACCAACACCCGCTCGATCAGCAGTGCATCGATCTCCACCAGAGGCAGATCCACCGGCAACAGCGCCCGCACCGGGTGTCGGGCGAGGGGCTCACGCAATTGGCGCAAGGCGCTGCCGACCACTTCTTCCAGCGAATGCCACTGTCGATTGAGGCGCACCCCATGCTCCTGCAGGCGCGCCATGTCCAGCAGGTTTTCGATCAGACGCTGCATCGCGCAGGCCTGATCGTGAATCCCGCTCAACAAGCCACTGACCAATTCGTCGCGCACATGGGGCGCGGCTGCATCAGCGGCCCCGATAATGCTGGTCAAGGGCGTGCGCAGGTCATGGGAAATGGCCGCGAGCAAGGTATTGCGCATCCGCTCACCTTCCATCTGCACCAGGGTGCTTTGCGCCACTTCGACGAAATGCACCCGCTCCAGCGCAATCGCCAACTGGCTCATGCAGGCTTCCAGCAGACGCCGCTCATCGGGGTCCTTCAGACGTTCGGAATCATTCAGGTCGAGAACCAACACACCACGCACACGCATCGGCGCCTTGAGCGCAAAGTAGCAACCCGGTGCGGCAGCCAGGGTGTCACTGCCCTGCCCGGCCGGACGCCCCTGTTCGTAGGTCCACTGGGCGATGCTTTCATCCACTGGGAAGACACTGCCGAGCATAGTGCTGACCCGGTCGTTGGCATCGGGCAATGCCAGGCCGGCCCGGGCTTCGAACACGCCGCTGAAAGTGCGCAGCGCCACCGCGCCGAGCTGCTCGACGGTCAAGGCGGCGGACAGGTCGCGGGCCAACAACGCCAGCGAGGTCGCCCGGCGTTCCCGGGCAGCGGCCGTGCGTGCCTCGTGGCGCAGGCGCGCGGTCAGTTGCCCGGTGATCAGGGCAATGCCCAGCATCAAGGCGAAGGTGAAGAAGTACTGGGTGTCGTTGACGGTAAACGACAGTACCGGCTGGACGAAGAAAAAATCGAAACACAACACCGCCAGCATCGCCGCCCAGACACCCGGCCCGCGCCCCAGGCGCAGCGCCACCAGCACCACCGTCAGCAGGAACAGCATGACCACGTTGGCCGGGTCGAAGACTTGCAGCAACAACGCCGCCACCGCCGTGGCGGCGAAACAAGCCAGGCTCGCCCACAGGTAGGCCAGGCCCCTGCCCGGCGCCAGTCGCGGTTCCGCTTCCGGCCGGGACGGCGCCGTGCGCGGCAGCTCGCCATGGGCAATCACAATCTGGTCAATCTGCGGATGATGGCGACTGATCCGGTCGCTGACCGTCTGATGCCAGAACTGCCAGACCCGGCGTGGCCGATGGCCGAGCAACAGGCGGTTGGCATTGCGCTCACGGGCACAGGCCACCAGGGTTTCGGCGACATCGATGCCCGCCAGGATCGCGGTATCGGCACCGAACTCGGCGGCCAGGGCCAGGGTTTTCACCGCCGCCGCGCGCCGCCGCAGGGCCATGCCGCCGGTCGAGGCCGACTCGACATGCACCACGACCCAGTCGGCTTCGAGCTTCTGCGCCAGGCGCGCGGCTTCCCGCACCAGGCGTTCATCCGAGGGTGCGCCGGCGATCCCCACCAGCAAACGCTCACGGGCGGCCCACAAGGTGTCGATGGAACGCTCGCGGCGATAGACACGCATTTGCGCATCGACCCGATCGGCCGTGCGGCGCAGGGCCAATTCGCGCAACGCCAGCAGATTGCCTTTGCGAAAGAAGTGCCGCGATGCCCGCTCGGCGTGTGGGCCCTGGTAGACCTTGCCGTCCTTGAGGCGCTGCAACAGTTCGTCGGGGGCCAGGTCGATCAGCACCACCTCATGGGCACTGTCGAATACATGGTCGGGGACAGTTTCCCGCACACGGGTGCCGATGATGCCGCTGACCAGGTCGTTGAGGCTTTCCAGGTGCTGGACGTTCAGGCTGGTCCAGACCTCGATCCCGGCCCGCAGCAGCTCTTCGATATCTTGCCAGCGCTTGGGGTGGCGTGAGCCAGGGACATTGCTATGCGCCAGTTCGTCCACCAGCAGCACCGCCGGACGACGGACCAGGGCCGCATCGAGATCGAACTCCGACAACATGCTATCGCCATGGGCCAGGCGATGGAGCGGCAGTTGCTCCAGGCCGGCGAGCAAGGCGGCCGTGTCACCACGGCCGTGGGTTTCGATCAGCCCGGCGACCAGGTCGCGGCCCTGGGCCCGCTCACGGTGGGCGGCTTGGAGCATGGCGCAGGTTTTCCCGACCCCGGCGTTCGAGCCGAAATAGATGCGCAAACGGCCGCGCTGGGCGGCCTTCTCGTCTGCTTGCAGTTGCTCCAGCAGCGCATCCGGATCGGGTCGACCGTCGCGGCTGGTGCGGGAGAGGTCATTCAAATCCATGTCATTCCTTGTACAGACCGCCATCTTCGGCAGTGGGAGCCGGCTTGCCGGCGATGGGACCCGCGAGCCTTGCGACGCCCATCCGCGCGCCATCGCCGGCAAGCCGGCTCCTACAGGATCTGCAGCGCGTTCAAGATCCGCTGCCTAGACCACGCCCACGCCGACCAGCAGCATATCGATCAGTTTGATCCCGGCAAACGGCACCAGCACCCCGCCCAGTCCATAGATCAGCAGGTTGCGATTGAGCAGCGCCGCCGCGCCAATGGCCCGGTAGGCTACGCCCTTGAGCGCCAGCGGGATCAGAAACACGATGATCAGGGCATTGAAGATCACCGCGCTGAGGATCGCCGAGTTCGGGCTGCCGAGGTGCATCACGTTCAAGGCGCCGAGCTGCGGATAAGTCGCCACGAACGCCGCCGGCACAATAGCAAAATACTTCGCCACATCGTTGGCCACGCTGAAGGTGGTCAGCGCGCCACGGGTCATCAGCATCTGCTTGCCGACCTCGACCACCTCGATCAGCTTGGTCGGATTGCTGTCCAGGTCGACCATGTTCCCGGCTTCCTTGGCCGCCTGGGTCCCGCTGTTCATCGCCACCGCCACGTCAGCCTGAGCCAGCGCCGGGGCGTCGTTGGTGCCATCGCCGGTCATGGCCACCAGCTTGCCCTGAGCCTGGTAGTCGCGGATCAGTTGCAGCTTGTCTTCCGGCCGGGCCTCGGCCAGGTAGTCATCGACCCCGGCTTCCACGGCAATGGCCGCGGCGGTCAATGGATTGTCGCCGGTGATCATCACGGTCTTGATGCCCATCCGGCGCAACTCGCCGAAGCGTTCCTTGATGCCGGCCTTGACCACGTCCTTGAGTTCGATCACCCCCAGGGCCCGCGCGCCATCAGCCACCACCAGCGGTGTGCTGCCACGCCGCGAAACTTCATCCACCCGCGCTTGCAAGGCCTGCGGGAAACCACCGCCCAGCGCCTCGACATGCCGGCGAATCGCATCGGCGGCACCCTTGCGGATCATCCGCCCATCCGTCAGGTCGACGCCGCTCATGCGGGTCTGGGCGCTGAACGCGACGAAACTGGCATCCAGTCTTTCCAGATCCGCCTCGCCGAATTCGAACTTCTGTCGTGCCAACAGCACGATGCTACGCCCCTCCGGCGTTTCGTCGGCCAGGGACGCCAGTTGCGCCGCCTCGGCCAGTTCCCGCTCTTTCATACCCGGCGCCGGCAGGAAGGCACTGGCCTGGCGATTGCCGAGGGTGATGGTGCCGGTCTTGTCCAACAGCAGCACGTCGACATCACCCGCCGCCTCCACCGCACGGCCGGAGGTGGCGATCACATTGGCCGCCATCATCCGGCTCATGCCCGCCACGCCGATGGCCGAGAGCAGGCCACCGATGGTGGTGGGAATCAGGCACACCAGCAGGGCCACCAGCACCGTTGCGCTGACCACACTGCCGCTGCCACTCATCAGCACGGCGAAGATCGAATACGGGCTGAGGGTGACGATCACCAGCAGGAACAAGGCCGTCAGTCCCACCAGCAGAATGGTCAGGGCCACTTCGTTGGGGGTCTTCTGACGCTTGGCCGACTCGACCATGGAAATCATTCGGTCGAGAAAGGATTCGCCGGGATTGACGCTGATACGCACCACCAGCCAGTCCGAGAGCACCCGGGTACCGCCGGTCACCGAGGAAAAGTCGCCCCCGGCTTCACGGATCACCGGGGCCGATTCGCCGGTGATCGCGCTTTCATCCACCGACGCCACACCTTCGATGACGAGGCCATCGAGGGGCACCAGATCGCCGGCCTCGATCAGCACCACGGCGTCCTTGCGCAACTCACTGGCCGCCATCGGCAACCATTGCGCGCCATAACGCGGTTTTTGCAGGACCTTGGCCAGGGTCTGGCGCTTCATCCCACGCAAGCTCGCCGCCTGGGCCCGGCTACGACCTTCGGCGAGGGCCTCGGCGAAGTTGGCGAACAGCACGGTGAACCACAGCCACAAGCAGATACTCAGGATAAAACCACTGGGGGCCTCGCCCTGGCCACCCCAGGACTGCAACCACAGCAAAGTGGTGAGCAGACTGCCCAGGTACACCACAAACATCACCGGGTTTTTCCATTGGGCCTGGGGCATCAATTTCCTGAAGGCATCCACAGCAGCCGCCAGCAACAGCTCGCGGTCAAACAACGGCAAACGGGCTTTCATGTCACTCATGATCGATTCTCTTACTCAGTGACGGCGACAGGGGGCTGGCCGGGTGTCGCCAGGGCATCCAGCGCCAGGTTGAGTTGCAGCACATTGACCCGCGGCTCACCGAGCAGGCCGAAGGTGCGCGCCTCGGTCGACGCCCGGACCAAGATCAGCAGGGCGTCTTCGGACAGTTGTCGCAGCGGTGCGACGCGGCGGGCCTGGATCAGCGCGTTGGCCACTGAAATATGCGGGTCCAGCCCGGAAGCCGAAGCCGTCACCGCGTCGACCGGTACCGGCGCTTGCGGGTCCAGGCCGTTCAAGGTTCGATAGGCCTCGGCCCGTTCCTTGACCACGTCGAGCTGACGCTGGCTGGTCGGGCCCAGGTTGCTGGCCCCGCTGAGGCCGGCGTTGTAGGGCGTGGTAACGGTCTTGCTGGCGTCGTTCGGATCGACGCTCTGGGTCACGCTGGGGCGGGCCTGGAAATACTCCGGGCGGCTGAACGCCTGGCCGATCAGCGCCGAGCCGACCACCTGACCGTCGCGCTCCAGCAGGCTGCCCTGGGCCTGGAACGGAAACAGCAGGTTGGCCGCCAGGGTGGTGAGCGCCGGATAGGCCTGCCCGGTCAACAACATGAAAAACACCGAGGACATCAGCACCGGGCGCCACAGGCCACGGAACAGCCCTTGAGTTACCGCCAGCGGCGGCGTGGAAATACGCGTAGTCATGCAATCATCCTCACTTGTAGGTCTGGCCGGAGAGCAGTTGCAGTTGCTCGACCACAGGCCCCAGCGCGAGCGCCGGCAGGAAGGTCAAGCCACCGACCACCAGCACCACGAACACCACCAGGAACATGAACAGCGGCGTGGCGGTGGGAATGGTCCCGGCACCGGCCGGGGTGGTCTTTTTCAAGGCCAGGGAGCCGGCCACGGCGAGCATCGGCAACAGGGTGAAGAAACGCCCGAGCAACATCGCCAGGCCGATGGTGGTGTTGAAGAACGGCGTGTTGGCGTTCAGCCCGGCGAACGCCGAACCGTTGTTCGCGGTACCGGAGGTGTAGGCGTAGAGCACCTCGCTGAAACCGTGCGGCCCGACGTTATTCAGGCTGTCCAGGGTCGCAGGCCAGAGCGCGGCCAAGGCGGTGAAACCGAGGATGCAGATCGGATGCGCAAGCACCGAGAGCATCACCAGTTTCATCTCTCGGGCTTCGATGCGCTTGCCGAGGAACTCGGGGGTGCGACCGATCATCATGCCCACCAGGAACACCGTCAGCAGGGCGTACTGGATCAGGTTGATAAAGCCCACGCCGTCGCCGCCGAACACACAGTTGAGCATCATCTGCGCCATGGGCACGAAGCCACCCATGGGCATCAGCGAGTCATGCATGGCGTTGACCGAGCCGGTGGTGGCGCCGGTGGTGGTGGCGATGAACAGGCTGGTGTCGGCGATGCCGAAACGCAGCTCCTTGCCTTCCATGTTGCCGCCGCTCTGGGTCGCGGACAGCAGTTGGTCGACGCCCAGCTGGGTTAGCAGCGGATTGCCACCCTGCTCGGCAAAATAGACCACCGCGAGAAAGCCGATGAACATCACCAGGAAGGTGCCGAAGAACACCCAGCCCTGACGCCGCCGGGCCAACCGGCTGCCGAAGGCGTAGGTCAGTGCCGAGGGGATTAGCAACATGCTGAAGATATGCAGGATGTTGGTCAGGGGCGTCGGGTTCTCGAACGGGTGCGCGGCGTTCATGCTGAAAAAGCCGCCGCCGTTGGTGCCGATATGCTTGATCGACTCGAAGCTCGCCACCGCACCGACGATCAGTTGTTGCCGGGTGCCTTCAAGAGTGGTCGCCAGGGCCTGGGACTCGAAGGTCTGCGGCATGCCCTGCCAGACATAGACCAGCGCCATGACGAAGCACAACGGCAACATCACCCGGTAGAGGATGCGGGTGAAGTCCACCCAGTAGTTACCGATATCCGTCGCACTGGCCCGGCTCAAGCCGCGAATAAAACCAGCGGCGGCCACCACCCCGGAGGTGGCGCCGGCGAACATCAGGAAGGTGATCACCGCCATCTGGCTGAAGTTGGACAAACTGGTTTCACCCGAATAAGCCTGCCAGTTGGTATTGGTAATAAACGAGGCGGCGGTGTTGAACGCCAGGTCCGGGGTCTGGGCGGCCAGGCCCAGCGGGTTGATCGGCATCGATGCCTGCCCGCGCAACAGCAGGTAGCCGAGCAGCATCATCGCGCCGTTGGACAACAACAGCGCCGAGCCGTAGCGGGCCCAGCCCATGGTTTCCCGCGGATCGACGCCCAGCAGGCGATAGGTCAGGCGTTCCGGCAGCGCATGGGCGGGGTGGCAAAACACCCGGCTCAGCCAGCGCCCCATCAAGACGGCGAGCCCGGTCATCAGACCCAGGACCAGCGCAAATTCCAGCAGTACGGTCAACATGTGGAGGCTCCGTTCAAAGCTTGTTCAAGGCGACAATGAACAAGGCTGTCGCGCCGAAAAACACCAGGGTCGCGCCCAGGAAAATCAGGTCGTACATGGTTGGGTTCCTTGTTCGATACGGTTCTTGCGAACCGTACAAAGCGCCTGCGGCGAGGCGCGCGGTGAGATCAGAAATCTTCGGCCCGGATCAAGGCGTAGCCCAGGTAGACGAACAGGCCGGCCGCGCCCAGGCCGCTGATCAGGTAGATAAGTTTGAGTGTCAACACGGTGGCTCCCCTTGCGAAATCGGCGGCTCGCTCAAGCGCACACAAAGGCGCCGCAAGCCAGGTCAAAGGGTACGGGCGAGGGTATTAAGGTCGGACACTGATTGGCCGGAGGGACGTTAAGATGGCGTATAGAAGCGCGTTCCCCTGCTGGCGTAGAGGAACGTCCAGGGCACGGGATCAGGCCTTGATCGGCAACCAGATCTCCACGGTGCCGGTGCCTTTTTCCGGATTGAAATCGGCGCTGTAGCGCTCGAACTCCGGCGCATCGGCCGCCAGGTAGCCGGATTGCGGCAACCAATGGTTCCAGATGGCCTCGAAGGTCTGCTTGAGGGTATCGAGGGAGCCTTGATGTTCGAACACCGCGTACTGCTGGGCCTGCAGTTCCACCCAGCGATACAGCTCGGGCAGGTCGTCGAGCTTGCTGATCTGCACTCCGGCGATGTACTCGAAGCCGCCCTGGCCATCCGGATGGCAGCAGATACCGTACGTCACCTCACCGACTTGGCTGGGGATTTTTCCGATGTGCGGCACAAAGGCGTCCCACAGGTCAGGGATAGAGCCCGACGTCTCGGCGGTAAAGCGGGCGCCCAGGCCGGCGATCAATTGAAAATGACCGTGCTCGAAGCGTGGCGCTGGCAAGGCCTGCGTGTAGCCAAGATGATGTGCTGCGTCCATGGGTGCAAACTCCATATGGGAAACGACTCCGAAGGCAGTATAGAAGCAAATAATCGTGTCGCTTTGACAACCCGGCCTCTGCCCCCCCTTCGAAAATATTTTCCACGGCACATCTGGACAGATGGCCAGCATCGCCCTTATTGTCTGCCCGCAGGCCACCGCAGTGGCCGACGTCGCTCGGACGGTTCCGGGCGCTTACGTGTCAGAGGTTTACATGGCAGACCAAGGTTCGCCGCGCCGCTTTGCGCGCATTGATCGACTCCCCCCCTACGTATTCAATATCACTGCCGAGCTGAAGATGGCCGCCCGTCGTCGTGGCGAAGACATCATCGACTTGAGCATGGGTAACCCCGACGGCGCCACCCCGCCGCATATCGTCGAAAAACTGGTCACCGTCGCCCAGCGCGAAGACACCCACGGCTACTCCACGTCCAAGGGCATCCCCCGGCTGCGTCGAGCGATTTCCCACTGGTACAAGGATCGCTACCAGGTCGATATCGACCCGGAAAGCGAAGCCATCGTCACCATCGGTTCGAAAGAGGGCCTGGCCCACCTGATGCTCGCCACCCTCGACCAGGGCGACACGGTGCTGGTGCCCAACCCCAGCTACCCGATCCATATCTATGGCGCGGTGATCGCCGGCGCCCAGGTCCGTTCAGTGCCGCTGGTGCCCGGCGTGGACTTCTTCGCCGAACTGGAGCGGGCCATCCGTGGCTCCATCCCCAAGCCGAAGATGATGATTCTCGGTTTCCCGTCGAACCCCACCGCGCAGTGCGTGGAACTGGATTTCTTCGAACGGGTGATTGCCCTGGCCAAGCAGTACGACGTGCTGGTGATCCACGACCTGGCCTATGCCGATATCGTCTACGACGGCTGGAAAGCCCCGTCGATCATGCAGGTGCCGGGGGCCAAGGACATCGCGGTGGAATTTTTCACCCTGTCCAAGAGCTATAACATGGCTGGCTGGCGTATCGGTTTCATGGTTGGCAATCCGGAACTGGTCAACGCCCTGGCGCGGATCAAGAGCTACCACGACTACGGCACCTTCACGCCGTTGCAGGTGGCGGCCATCGCCGCGTTGGAAGGCGATCAGCAGTGTGTCAAGGACATCGCCGAGCAGTATCGCCAACGCCGCAACGTGCTGGTCAAGGGCCTGCATGAACTGGGCTGGATGGTCGAGAACCCCAAGGCCTCGATGTATGTCTGGGCGAAGATCCCCGAAGAGTATGCCCATATGGGTTCGCTGGAGTTCGCCAAGAAACTGCTGGCCGAAGCCAAGGTCTGCGTCTCGCCGGGGGTTGGCTTTGGCGAGTACGGCGACGACCATGTGCGGTTCGCCCTGATTGAAAACCTCGACCGTATTCGCCAGGCCGTGCGCGGGATTCGCGGGATGTTCCGCGCCGATGGCCTGCTGAAGAAAGCCACTGCTGAGTAACCCCTGTGTAGGAGCGAGCTTGCTCGCGATGGTCGTCAACGATAATACGGGGCATCTGATACCCCGCTGTGCCTGGACTGCCATCGCGAGCAAGCTCGCTCCTATGATGGCATTAGGGCTTGCCACAGGATCGGGGCCGACACCGTCACAAGTGTCGGCCCCGAGTCGTTTAGACCACCAGCGACAGCAGCAGGATAAACACCAGCCCCACCACCGACAGAATGGTCTCCATGGCCGTCCAGGTCTTGAACGTCTCGGCCACGGTCATGTTGAAGTACTGCTTGACCAGCCAGAACCCGGCATCGTTGACATGGGACAGGATCAACGAGCCCGCCCCCGTCGCCAGCACCAGCAGCTCGCGGTTGACCCCGGGAATCAGGTCCACCACCGGCATCACGATACCCGCCCCGGTAATCGTCGCCACCGTCGCCGAGCCCGTGGCCACGCGGATCACCGCCGCCACCAGCCAGGCCAGCAGGATCGGCGAAATCTGCGCATTCACGGCAATATGCCCGATCACGTCACCCACGCCACTGGTCACCAGCATCTGCTTGAAGCCACCGCCAGCACCAATGATCAGGATGATCGCCGCGGTCGGCGCCAGGCTGGCATCGAGCAGCTTGAGCACGCGCTTGGAATCCATGCCCTGGCGCTTGCCGAAGGTGTACAGCGCCAACAGCAGGGCCAGCAGCAAGGCGCTGATCGGATGACCGATCATGTCCATCCAGATGCGAAAGAAATGCCCGGTCGGCAGGGCAATGTCGGCAAAGGTCTTGAGCAGCATCAGGAACACCGGCAGCAGCACCGTGACCAGGGTCACGCCGAAGCTAGGCAGCGCTTTGACTTGCGGTTCGCGGGCCAACTGGTCGACCAGTTCCTGCGATGGGTTGCCCGGAATGTACTTGGCAATGAAGGTTCCGTAGATCGGCCCGGCGATAATGGCGGTCGGCAGGGCGACGATCAGGCCGTAGAAAATGGTCTTGCCGATATCGGCATTGAACACCCCGATGGCCAGCAGCGGTCCCGGATGCGGCGGTACCAGGCCGTGCACCGCCGAAAGCCCGGCCAGCAGCGGAATACCAATCTTGATCAGCGGCACGCCGGTACGTCGCGCGACGATGAACACCAGCGGAATCAGCAGCACGAAGCCGATCTCGAAGAACAGCGGGATGCCCACCAGAAACGCCGAGCACATCATCGCCCACTGCACCCGCTCCTTGCCGAAGGCACGGATCAGGGTCTGGGCGATCTGATCGGCGCCGCCGGAATCAGACATCATCTTGCCGAGCATGGTCCCCAGCGCGAGGATGATCCCGACAAAACCCAGCACGCCGCCAAAGCCATCCTGGAAGGCGCCGATGATCTTGCCCGCGGGCATGCCCGAGGTCAGACCGAGAAACGCCGAAGCGATAATCAGCCCGACAAAGGGGTGAATCTTGAAGCGGGTGATCAACACGATCAACCCGATAATCGTGACCACTGCATCCAGCAACAGATAGGTCTCGTGGGACAGTCCGAACATAAGGTGTCTCCTGCTTGTTGTTTTTATACGCGGCGTGGTTTGACGATAGTCGCCTGGGACAGCGCTATCTTTTCGAAGCAAAAATCAGGCGGAACGTTCCAGCCCGTGTCCCTGCCACCAGTGATGGGCCGCCTGTGCCAGGCGCTCGACGCTCTGGCTCGAGGCGTCCAGGATCAGGGTCAGGGGCTCGCCGAGCGGCGGTTCAAGGGTGGCGAACTGGCTGTCGATCAGGGTCGAGGGCATGAAGTGTCCGGGACGATGGGCCACCCGCTCGGCGGCGACTTCGCGGCTCAATTCGAGAAACACGAAGCCCAGGCCCGGTGCCGCGCCGCGCAGGCGTTCGCGGTAACTGTGCTTGAGCGCCGAACAGGTCAGCACCGGATGCCCGCCCGTGGCCAGGACCCGACGCAACTCGTCGCACAGGCTGTCGAGCCAGCCGGCACGGTCGTCATCGGTCAGGGGAATGCCGGCACTCATCTTGGCGATATTGGCGGCGGGGTGAAAGCTGTCGCCTTCGATCTGGGTCGCGCCGTTGAGCCGGCACAGGGCCTCGCCCACACTGGACTTGCCGCAACCGGAGACGCCCATGATGACCAGGGCAGTGATGGGTTGACTCATGTAACACCTCAGCACGAAGACAGCGCTGTCTTTGCCAGAGCTTCCATTACAGGAAAGCAAAGCACAAAACACAGACTGCCGACGCTTTCTTGTCATTTTTATGGGGTGGTGCGCTAAACATCCACGACAGCATCCGACGCGATCAGGCCAACCACGCTCGGACAATTGCAGGCTCGTCGAGACAGCGCTACCTTAGTGCCTTGAATTTTGTTTGGCAAGCCGTCCGATGACCTCCACCAAAACCGACAAGAATACCCGTACCACGGGACGCCCTACCCTCAGCGAAGTCGCGCGCCTGGCCGGCGTCAGTCCGATCACCGCCTCGCGGGCCCTGCGCGGCATCAGCAGCGTGGCCACGGAGCTGGTGGAAAAGGTCCGACAAGCGGCAGAAGAACTGAACTACGTGGTCAACCCGGCCGCCCGCGCGCTGGCCTCGGCCCAGAGCCATTCAGTGGTGGTGCTGGTGCCGTCGTTGTCCAACCTGCTGTTTATCGACACCCTCGAAGCCATTCACTCGGTGCTGCGCCCCCGGGGCTTCGAGGTGCTGATCGGCAACTATCACTATTCCCGCGACGAAGAAGAAAACCTGCTGCGCAACTACATGGCCTACCAGCCACGGGGCTTGTTGCTGACCGGTTTCGACCGCTCGGAAAGCGCGCGGCGGATGATCGAGGCGAGCAACGTGCCGTGTGTCTACATGATGGACCTGGACCCCGGCGCCGGGGTGAACTGCGTCGGCTTCTCGCAACAAAACGCCGGCGCCACCGTGGCCGAACACCTGATCTCCCGCGGTCGCAGGCACCTGGCCTATATCGGCGCGCAGCTGGACCAGCGCACGCTCCTGCGCGGCGAAGGCTTTCGCCAGGCGCTGCAGGCGGCCGGGCTGTACCACCCGGACCTGGAACTGCTGACCCCGCGCCCTTCGTCGGTGGGCCTGGGCGGCGAACTGTTCCTGCAACTGATGCAGAGTCATCCGCAGGTCGACGGGATCTTCTTCGGCAACGACGACCTGGCCCAGGGCGCCCTGCTGGAGGCCATACGCTGTGGCATTAAGGTGCCGGAGCAGGTCGCGGTGGTGGGCTTCAACGACCTGCCTGGCTCGGCCTTCATGGTCCCGCGTCTGAGCAGCATCCGCACGCCCCGGGAGGCCATCGGCCGGCGAGCGGCGGAGCAGATGCTGAGTTTGATGGCCGGCAACCCGGTGGCCCAGCCCGTGCAGGACATGGGCTTTGAACTGATGGTGCGCGAGAGCAGTTAAGCCGCCGCAGGTACCTGGAGTATTCCCCGGCGCACCGGGGAATGGGCCTCAAGCGTGATCGGCGCGACGTTTTTCCCTGATCAGCAGCAGCGCGGCAAACACCCCGATCCAGACCACCGAAGCGCCGTAGTTCAGGCGCTGGTAGAGACCGAAGCCCTCCCCCGCGGCCACCGCCAGCCCCATCAACGGCAATGCCGCCAAGGCCACCAGGGTGCAGGCCAGGGAAAACCAGGCGAAGGCTTTCGAGCCCAGCAAATGACCGGCGAGATACACCCACAAGGCGTTGGCGATCACCAGAGTCAGAAACATCATCAGCCCCGCGCTGTTATGCACGGTCTGGTTGAAGGAAGGGTGCTGCAACCCACAGCCGGCGTCGCAGGAAAAGTAACCGGTGAACAAACTGGCAATGCCGTGCAGCGCAATCAGCACGCCACTGATCTGCGCCAGGCCGCGGCCTTCGAAACAGGCGAAGACCGTCACGCCGAAGGCAAAGAACAACAGCCCCAACGGCACATTGTTGATCAACGGCGACAACTCGTGGGTCGGCGCGCCCAGCGCCCCCAATTCACTCATGGCCTGATTGAGATGGCTGTAGCCCGGATACAGGGCACCAGCCAGGGCCAGCCCGACGAGCAACCAGAAGGGCGTCAACAACCCGGCCACACAGCCGAATTTACGCAATGCCTTGTGCATCTAGCGCGGACCTCTGAGGGTTGGATGAAAGCAACAGGCCACTATCCTAAAACGCCACGGGAACCGCGAGCCAGAGATTTATCGAGCGGACAGACTGACGGCCATGGTCTACCTTGAACTGTCACAAAGCATTCATTCGAGCGTAAAAAAAACTGCATGGAAGTCTGAATGAACTCTCTCAAGGTATTACTGACCGGCGCCTGCGGCCGGATCGGCAAGACGTTTTTCCAGGCCACGAAACAGCATTACGACTTTGTCCTCGCCGACCGCCATCAGCCGGACTTCGCCATCGGCGATCACCGTTTCGTCCGCCTGGACATGGCCGACAAGGAAGAGCTCGCGGCCCTGGTCGATGGCATCGACGTGGTGGTGCACCTGGCGGGCATCCCTTTTGCCGATTCGTCCTTTGAGGAACTGCTGCCCAACAACATCATGGCCACCACCTATCTGCTGGAGGCCGCCGCGAATGCACAATGCAAGCGCGTGGTGTTCGCCAGCAGCGCCCAGGCCATCGAGGGTTACCCCCAGGACCGGCAGATCACTCCGGGCATGCCGGTGATGCCAGCCAATCTGTTCGGGGTGAGCAAATGCTACGGCGAAGCACTGTGTGCCTTCTACTCGGCCCAACGCGGGTTGTCGTGCATTGTCTTGCGCATCGGCGCCTTCAAATTTCCCGACGACCATGACCTGCGCCACACCGCCGACCTGAGTACCTGGCTCAGCCCCCGCGACGCCGTGCAGTTGTTGCAGCGCGCGATCGAGGTCAAAGGTGTGCAGCACCTGGTGGCCTACGGCATCTCCAACAACCGCTTCAAGCGTCTGGACCTGAGTGAAACCACCCGGGTATTGGGTTATCACCCGATGGACGATGCATCCCAGGCGTTCGGGCTGCAGCTTCACTGAACCCGGAAACGCACTGCCGGGAACGGCAACCAAGGCGGCACGGCCCCCCTCCGTCGTGGCGAGCAACGCGAAGACCGCGGACAACCAAGCCAACCCACTCGACCAGCAGGCTGCCGGGGCCTTCCTGAGCACGAAGTAAGCCGTCGGCTCAGCGCAACATTTCGAACAAGGCCCGCACCGCCGCCGAGCGCCCTCCCGCGGCCGACGGCAGCAAACCGAAGTGCCGTTTGATCGGCACCTCCAGGCGCAGCACCCGCAGGCCCTTGCGCTCGGTGGGCAGGGCCAGCTCGGGGACCAGCGTCACCCCGAGGTTTTCCCGCACCAGGGTGTAGGCGCTGCTCCACTCGCGGACCTCGACGCGCACGTCCCGCAGCGACAGGCCGATTTCGCCAGCAATGCTCCGCGCGTTGACCTCGCAACCGCCGGTCGCCAGGACAAAGGGTTCGGCGACCAGCTCGGCCAGACTCACACGGCCATCGGCGCCCCTCGCGGCCAGTCGATGGCCCATGGGGACCACCGCGACCCAGGTGTCGTGCCCCAGCTCCAGGGCGCCACTTTCGATATCAGGGTTGAGCACCACGCCAACGTCCACGGTGTCATTGGCGAGCATGGCCTGCACTTCATGATCGCTAACCTCCAGTGCCACCACTTCGATACCGGGATGGCGTTGGCGGAACTGGCGCAGCAGCGGTGGCAGCAAGGTGCCCAGGATCATTGGAAAGCTCGCCAGGCGAATGCTGCCGCCGACCAGTCCTTTATCGCTGTCGACCTGCCGGCGGATGTTTTCCAGGGCGGCGAGCATCACCCGCGCCTGTGCCAGGACCTGCTGGCCGATGGCGGTGGGCAATGACTGGCGGGCATGGCGGGTGAACAACTGGACGCCGAGGGTCTGTTCCATCGCCGCCAGCGCCTGGCTGGCCGCCGATTGGGTCATGCCGACCTGTTCGGCAGCGTGGGTCAGGGTACCGGTATCGAGTACCGCCACCAGCAGGCGCCAATGCAGCAGATTCATCATGACAGTAGCTGACCTTATGGCTTATTTCTCAAGAATTAATTTTACCCAGGTCCGGGCACCATATGACACTGCCGCTCGCCAAAGCCACCCAGGCTGAACACGGTTCTTACTCCAGGGAGTCTCATTGTCATGAAACTGTACTACGTCCCACAGACCTGCTCGCTGTCACCGCATATTGTCCTGCGTGAGCTCGGCCTGCCCTTCGAACTGGTGCGGGTCGACAACCAAAGCAAAGTCACCGAGCACGGTGAGGACTTTCTCAAGATCAATCCCAAGGGTTATGTGGCCGCACTGCAGTTGGACGATGGCCGGGTTCTCACCGAAGGCACCGCCATCGTGCAGTTTCTCGCCGACCTCAAGCCCGAGGCCGGACTGGCGCCGGTCAATGGCAGTTGGGAGCGCTCGCGCCTGCAGGAGATGCTGAATTTTATTTCCGGCGAAGTGCATGGCGGAATGGGGCCGCTGTTCAACAGTGCGATAGCGGATGCGGTGAAAGCGATTTTCCGGGAGAAGCTGTATAAGCGTTTCGCCCTGCTGAGCAGCACCCTGGAACAGCATGACTACTTGCTGGGCGCACACTTCAGCGTGGCCGATGCCTACCTGTTCACCGTGCTGCGCTGGACGGCCTTCCTTGGCCTGGACCTGGGTCCGTGGCCGGCGTTGGGACGCTTCATGGAGCGCATCGCTCAACGGCCAGCCGTTATCGCCGCGCTGGCGGTGGAACTGGCGGCCTGAAAGTCCGCTGGCGAGCGCGATAGCAGACACCCGCACTTGCACCTCACAGGCCGCCACTCACACGCTGGACCACCGCCGAAGGGACCCAGGCGTTCCAGACCTGTGGTTGTTGACGCAGAAAGGCTTCGGCGACCTGGCGTGGTGGCAGACGTTTTTCAGCCATTTCGGCCAAGGTGCGGTTCAGCAAATCGATGGGCAGGTCGACCTTGGCAAAGAACTCGACCAGTTCCGGGTACTGCGCCTTGAACGGCGCGGACACGCCGATCGCCAGATGCGCCGGTAGCGAGCGGGTACCGCGTGGGTGCGGGTTGCTGGCATCGGCCAGGGTCTTCCAGGCTTCGCCGTCGAACGGCGGCTCTTCCAGTTTCACCAGGTTGAAGCGCCCCAACAGTGGGGTCGGCGACCAGTAGTAGAAAAGGACCGGCTTGCCGCGTTTGACCGAGGACGCGACCTCCGCGTCCAGTGCCGCACCGGAGCCGGTGCGGAAGTTGACGAAGCTGTCGCTCAGGCCATAGGCCTTGATTTTCTGGCTGTTGACGATCTCCGAGGTCCAGCCGCTGGGGCTATTGAGGAAGCGCCCGCGGGACGGGTCTTCCGGGTCGCGGAACACGTCCTTGTAGCGTGGCAGGTCGGCCACCGACTTGAGGTCCGGTGCCAGTGGCTGGATACCCCGCGCCGGGTCGCCCTTGATCACATATTCCGGCACCCACCAGCCTTCGGTGGCGCCCTTGACCGTGTCGCCCAGGCCGAACACCTTGCCTTCGCTTTCGGCCTTGACCCAGGCCGGGCTGCGTCCGGCCCACTCTTCGCCGATGACCTGGATATCGTTTTTCGCCAGGGCGGCTTCCAGGCTCACGGTGCTGCCGGGCAAGGTGTCGGTGGAATAACCGTAGCCTTTCTCGACGATCAGCCGCAGGACCTCGGTGATCAGGCTGCCGCTCTCCCAGGTGATGTCACCGAAGTGGATCGGGGCGTTCTTTTCAGCGGCGGGTGCCGGCTGGGCCAGCAGGCTCAGGGCCAGCAGCGAGCCGCCGAACAGGGTCTTGATGGATTTCATGGTCACCTCGTGGTGGTTGAGTTTTCATGTCGGGTCATCGAGCGCCACTGGGGTTTCCCCCTTGGAGTAGCGGTATGCCTGGCCCAGGTCATGTAATTGCTGACTGACCGTTGAGAAATCCCCAGTTCGGCGGCGATCTCGGGGTAAGTCAGGCCGTTGACCTGGGACAGCAGAAAAGTCGCCTTGACCTTGTCGGGCAGGCCGTCGAACAGGCGGTCGATATTTTCCAGGGCCTTGAGCATCAGGACCCGCTCTTCGGCAGACGGCACTTCGAGCGGCTGAAGCTGTTGCAAGGCATCGAGGTAGGCGCGCTCCAGGTCGCGGCGCCGCCAGAGCTGGTACATCAGGCGCTGGGCAATGGTGGTCAGCAGCGCGCGCGGCTGACGGATCGGCACCGTGTCGGGAACCATCAGCAACTGGACGAAGGTGTCGGCGGCGATGTCTTCGGCGCTGGCACTGGAATCCAGGTGGCGGCGTAAACGGGCGCACAGCCATGGGTAATGACTACGGAACAATCCGCCCAGGTAATCGCTGTGAGGTGTGTCGGCGCCGGACATAGTGGCTCCAATTCAAGAGAGATGTGCTGTATGTCCGGTGGTCCGGTGGCAGGGATCCTACCAACCCGGCTTATTCTTTAATAATATTTAAAAACTATTTTTATATATCATTTAGTTATTTAATTGATTGATTGACGTCGATCCCGTAGGAGCCGTTCAGCGCACCTGGCTAAATCCCAGCGCCTGGGCCTGATCGCGGTAATCCAGCAGGACCTGATAATCCGCCTCGCTCGCCGGCAATATCTCGCTCAAACCCAACGTGGCCGCAACATCGGGAAGCTCGTGCAGCGCTTGGTTCATCGCCGCCCGAATGCCCTCGATCTCCTCGACGCTCGCCCCGGCACGGGTAATGTAAGGCAGGCACGGACTCAAGGCGCTGCGCGCCACCACTCTCAGCCCGGCCACTTCATGGGGCGCAAAACGCGCCAGGCAGGCAAAGGTCACGCTGTCCACCGCCGCCAGGTCGGCGAGATCCTCGCGCAACCAACGCAAGCTTTCCCGGTGAGCACCGCTCTGCCCGACACTGGCAAAGAACCGAGCGTCCCACTGCAGGGGCGCCAGTGAATGTCGCAACAGGTTCATCCCGCTATTGGAACCCTCGTCGTTGATCACACCGCGACTGCCGTGGAAGTCTTCCAGCACACGACGGTCCTCACGCTCACGACTCAGCAACAGGCTGCAATGCTCACCGCCCGAGGCATGCTCCAATTCATAACGCGGACGCCCGACCAGCTTGACCTGACCGCGCAACAGGGTCATCAGCGGATAACCGCAGGTCTGGGTGAACAACAACTGCGGGGACAACCAAAGCCCCATCAAATCCAGGCCCTCGGCAGAACCACGGCGCACCCCGAGCTTTTCCACAATCCGCTCGATCCAGCGCTCGTTGGCCTCCCGCACTTCCTGCGGCGCCACATACATCAACAGTTCGGCATAGCGATGGGTCATGAACCCTCCTCAGGCAAACGGATGCCGTGGGCTATCAACAACCTTCACGGCATGCCGCCGCGCCAGCTCGCCATAGCCTTTTACCAGGTAGCCACCACTGCGCGCCAACCAGGCGTCGCGCCGCGCGCGATAGACCCGCGGGAGGAAATACCAGGGCAGTTTCGGTAGGTCATGGTGCACCAGGTGCAGGTTCAGATTGAGGAACAGCCAGCGCCAGGGCCAGCCCGCTTCGTTGAGCACCGTGCGCTGGTGCGACAAGGCACTCGGGCGGTGTTCATAAAAAGACCGCAGCGCCCCCACCGACAGCGCTGGAACGCTGATCAGCAGCAGGTAATGCCAGGCCGGAATCACGCTGTAATGGACGATGAACGCCAGCATCAACAGGGTCAGCGTGCCGTGGCTCAGCCACATCAGCCAAGCCTGGCGCTCGCCACGGCGCAGGCGCTGGCCTTCTTCCTTGACCAGGCCGAACAAGGCCAGCGGCGCACCCAGCAGCAGGCGCCCCGGGACCGTCTTGTTCAAACGCTGCAGGCCACGCTCCAGGGCCGAGCGGTGCGGCCAGTCCTGCTGACTGAAGTAGCGGCTTTCCGGGTCAACACCGGGCAAGGTCAGGTCCTCATCGCGGTGATGCAACAAGTGGCTGTCGCGATACAGGGTGTAGGGATACCAGACGGCGAACGGCGCATACCCCATCAACTTGTTCAGCCAGACAAAACGGCTCGGATGACCATGCAGCAGTTCGTGCTGCACCGACATCCACAGCGTGACAATGGGAATCAACAACACACTGCTCGGCCACAGGCCCAGCCAGGGATTGGCCAACAGCACGGCGAACCAGCTTAGATAGACACCGATCAGCAATAGCCAGGTTGGCCATTCGGTACGACCGGTAAAGGTTTGCTGCAGGTGCAGGATTTCTTCGCGTTGGGCAACATCGAGATAGTTGGGCATCGTTCGGCTTCACACAGGTTCAGCCGATGGATAAACCCCCGGCTTTATCCCCTGATGTGGATTACCGACGACAAATCTTGCAGATCAATTGGTTATATCCTTAGCACACCTCAATGACCGAAGACATCGACCTTCTTGGCCTTCTTCGCCGCACGCTTTTCATCGGCGCTCTTGGCGGGTTTCTTCTTGGCGGCTTTCTTTGAATCCATGCCCTTGCTCATGATGCGTACTCCAGGAGGATGTAGACTCAGGTATACACCCATCTGACCACTTCGGCTCTCTTATAATCCCGTGCCAGCCCCCTCCAGCGATGAATTCCATGTCCACTCCCGACTACGCACGATTGCCGGAAACGCTGCGGCCACTGCTGAACAAATTCTACCGCGCGCACAATTCACCCATGCGTTCGGCCAGCGCCGGACAACTGTGGGTGGCCCGGCAAGGGGAGATCATCGGCGGTCTGTCGCTGACACCGGTTGCCCAGGGACATTGGCTTAGCGGATTGTTCGTCGCCCCGCCACGACGTGGCCAAGGCATTGCCGCACAGTTGTTGCAACAGGCGCTCGGCGACTGCAACGGCCCGGTCTGGCTGTTCTGTCATCCCGACCTGCGCGGGTTCTATGAGCGCCTGGGATTCCACTGCGACCCGGCACTGCCACAGCCTCTGGCGGAGCGCCTGGCGCGCTACTCGCGCAGCAAGCCGATGATCGCCCTGGGTATAGAACCGTTGGTGAGGTCGACTGCGAAAAATGTGTGATGGGCGCTGCATTTGCCCGTGATAGCCTCGAACCCACACCCGTTTTTTATCAGGATGATCATGAAACGCACCCTCGTGGCTTTAGCCTTGACCGCCCTTCTTGCTCCACTCGCCAGCCAGGCCGCCACCGCCAGTGCCGCCATCACCGACGCGCAATACGCCAAGGTCCTGGCCGGTCCGTGGCGGGCGCCGGAAAACAGTGTCCGCGACGGCTATCGTCATCCCCGGCAGACTTTGCAGTTCTTCGGTTTGCAGGCCAACCAGACGGTGATCGAGATCACCCCCGGCGGCGGCTGGTACAGCGAGGTACTCGCGCCACTGCTCAAGGACCACGGGCATTACATCGCGGCCGTGCAGGCGCCCGCGACCAGTGAGTTCGCCAAACGCTCGGCCGACAACCTGAAGCAGAAATTCGCCAGGGACCCGAGCCACTACGCCAAGGCCGGTGTCGTCGAGTTCGATCCCCAGGCGCCGGTGTTCGGCAAGCCGGGCTCGGCCGATCGGGTACTGACCTTCCGCAATGTGCACAACTGGGTCATGGCCGATGACGCGCCGGCGATGTTCAGCGCCTTCTTCAAGGTCCTGAAACCGGGCGGCGTGCTCGGCGTGGTGGATCACCGCGCCAAGGATGGCGCCGACCTGGCCAGTATCAAGCAAAGCGGCTATCTGCCTACCGCTTACGTGGTGAAACTGGCCACCGATGCCGGGTTCGCGTTGGAAGGACAAAGCGAAATCAACGCCAACCCCAAGGACACCAAGGATTACCCCGGTGGTGTCTGGACCTTGCCGCCGTCACTGAAGCTGGGGGATCAGGACCGAGCCAAGTATGTCGCCATCGGCGAATCGGACCGCCTGACCTTGCGCTTCGTCAAACCCGGCAAGGTAGCGGTCCAATAAGCGGCATTGGAAGCCCGGACGCTCAGTCGTCCGCCGCTGGGTCCAGCTCGGGGAACAGCACTTCGGTGAAACCGAATTTACTGAAGTCGCTGATCCGCGATGGGTACAGGCGACCGATCAGGTGGTCGCATTCGTGTTGCACCACGCGGGCGTGGAAACCCTCGGCGACCCGCACCAGCGGTTCGCCATTGGGCGTGAAGCCTTCGTAGCGGATACGCGAGTAGCGTTGCACCGCGCCACGCAGGCCCGGCACCGAAAGGCAGCCTTCAAAGCCCTCTTCCAGCTCCGGCCCCAGGGGCGTGATCAGCGGGTTGATCAGGATGGTCTGCGGCACCGCCTCGGCATCCGGGTAACGCTCGCTGTGCTCGAAACCGAAGATCACCAGTTGCAGGTCGACGCCGATCTGCGGCGCGGCCAGGCCGACGCCACCGACGTGCTCCATGGTCTGGAACATATCATCGATCAGGTCCCACAGCGCCTTGCTGTTGAACAGTTCCGCCGGCACCGGCGGGGCGATGCGCAATAGGCGCTGATCGCCCATTTTCAGTATTTCACGAATCATGATCAGGCTTCGTCAGTAGTCGGCTTGAGGGAGTGGTCGCGCCCCAAGCCGGAGATAGGCAGGGTGTCGTCATGCTCGTGGAAGTCCTTTCCGCCAGGATTCTTGCCTTCGGACGACATGTGTTCGATCACCGCATTCATTTCAGCCCCCAGCAACAGGACCGCCGCGGAAATATAGAAGTACAGCAGCAAGACGATGATCGCGCCGATACTGCCATACATTGCATTGTAGTCGGCGAAGGTTTTCACGTAGTAGCCGAAGCCCAGGGACGCGACGATCCAGACCACCACCGCGAGCACCGAGCCTGGGGTAATAAAGCGGAATTTCTGCTTCACGTCCGGCATCACGTAGTACATCAGGGCCACGGCGAACATCAGCAGCAGCACCACCACCGGCCAACGCAGCCAGGTCCAGAGCGTGACGACGTAATCCTGCATGCCGATCTGCCCGGCCAGCCAGCTCATCACCTGCGGCCCGAGCACCATCAGCGCGGCGGCGGCCAGCAGCATCACGGCGATGCCGACGGTGTAGAAAATTGACAGCGGGAAGCGCTTCCAGATCGGCCGTCCCTCGAGCACGTCATAGGCGGCGTTCATCGCGCTCATCATCAAGCGTACGCCGGCCGAGGCGGTCCACAGGGCAATGACGATCCCCACCGAGAGCAGGCCGCCCTTGGATTGCTGCAACTGGTCGATCACCGGGTTGACCTGGTCCAGGGCCTGGGGTGGCAATACCAGTTCCGACTGCATGCGCAGCCAGGTGAAGAAGTCCGGCAGGTGCAGGAAACCGATCAGGGCGATCAGGAACAACAGGAAGGGAAACAACGAAAACAGCATCTGGTAGGCCAGTGCCGAGGCATAGGTCGACATTTCGTCGGCGACGAATTCAGTGACCGTGCGCATCATCACGCGGTGCAGGGGCAGGTCGCGCAACTCGGGGAAAATCATAGCGTCTCCTTTCGCCGCAAATAAAGGTAGCGAGTCAAGGCGACTCAAAAGGTGCTTCCAATAAAGCTCTTTCTAACGCAAAGCAACGCGGTTGGCGACCCTCAAAGCATTTCTCGGCCCTAACCCGTGTAGCCGCCACGCGAAAACGGCCAGCCGGGGATGGCCATATGCCGGTGTCATGTCTCGCCATAAGGTTGACCCAGGGCCTGTGTGCAGGGTTTCATTTTTTTCAGCCAGCGCTTGCCCGCGACTTTTCATCGAAGAATTCAGGTTTGCCTTTATGTTTGCCCGCCAACCCCCGAGAATGCGCACCAGATTCAGGCTTCGGCGCTGAAGATCGATAACGGTAGGAAAGTCATGAAACTCGATAAAAAGCAGGCCATCGCCCGCCGCAACCAAGAGCTGGGTGGCGCGGTACTGGGCCTCAACAACTGTCACTTCACCGAATTGAACCGCAACAAGAACATCTGGTGGTTCGATATCCCGGTAGCGCGCCTGGCGATCGGGCAATACGAATGGGTGCACCTGTTGCTGCACACGCCGAGCACCGACCAGTTGCTGCACCTGAAGGTGACCACGGCGTTCCTGCGCGAGAAGATGGAAGGCCTGGTGGTACGCAACGCCGGCAAACGCCGTCCGACCTTGAGTCTGGAACTGAGCGCCGACAAGGACTCGTTCCTCAAGGACGTACGCCCAGCCGGCACCGGCGTGGACTTCGCGCCGTTCCAGCAGCCCTGAGCGTCGCGCTGAAACACTGACGTGAGCTGGCTTGCTGGCGATGGCGTCCGAGTAGGCGCGGTAAGACTCTAGGGCCTCATCGCTGGCAAGCCCACAGTGACCTCGTTCAGCCGAAAAATTCAGCATCGGCAAAATCGCTGTTGCCGAACGCCATAAATGACAAAGCCCCGCATGGCGGGGCTTTGTCATTTCAGCGGGTCAGGCGATTTTCTTCAGGCCCAGCTTCTTCAGCTCCGCATCGCGCAGCTCGCGACGCAGGATCTTGCCGACATTGGTGGTCGGCAGCGCATCGCGGAACTCGACGAACTTGGGCACTTTGTAGCCGGTGACATTGGCGCGCATGTGTTCCATCACCTGGTCCTTGGTCAGGGTCACGCCCGGCTTGGCGACGATGAAGATCTTGATGACCTCCCCGGACCGCTCGTCTGGCACGCCGATGGCCGCACATTGCAGCACACCCGGCAAGGTCGCCAGCACGTCTTCCAGTTCGTTCGGATAAACGTTGAAGCCCGATACCAGGATCATGTCCTTCTTGCGGTCGACAATCCGCATGTAGCCGTCCGGCTGGATGATCGCGATATCGCCGGTCTTCAACCAGCCGTCGCTGTCGAGGATCTCATCAGTGGCGTCCTGGCGCTGCCAGTAACCCTTCATTACCTGCGGGCCCTTGACGCACAGCTCGCCGATTTCGCCCAGGGCCTGTTCTTCCCCGGCATCGTTGACCACCTTGCACAGGGTCGAGGGCACCGGAATACCAATGGTGCCGACCTGAATGTTCTGGCTCGGGTTCACCGAGGCCACCGGACTGGTTTCGGTCATGCCGTAGCCTTCGCAGATCGAGCAGCCGGTCACCGCTTTCCAGCGCTCGGAAGCCGCCAGTTGCAGGGCCATGCCGCCGGACAGGGTGACCTTGAGCGCGGCAAAGTCCAGTTTGCGGAAGGCTTCGCTGTTGCACAGCGCCACGAACAAGGTGTTCAGGCCGACAAAGACACTGAACTTCCACTTCGACAATTCCTTGACCATCGCCGGCAAGTCGCGCGGATTGCTGATCAGGATGTTGTGGTTACCGATCAGCATCATCGCCATGCAATGAAAGGTGAAGGCATAGATGTGGTACAGCGGCAGCGGGGTAATGACGATCTCGCAACCTTCATTGAGCTCCGAACCCATCAGCGCCTTGCACTGCAGCATGTTCGCCACCAGGTTGCGATGGGTCAGCATCGCGCCCTTGGCCACGCCGGTGGTACCACCGGTGTATTGCAACACAGCGACGTCGCTGCTGGCCGGATTGGCTTCCTTGACCGGCTGGCCACGGCCCTTGCTCAGCACGTCGTTGAACTTGACGGCCTTGGGCAGGTGATAAGCCGGGACCATCTTCTTCACGTACTTGATGACACTGTTGATCAACAGGCGCTTGAGCGGCGGCAACAGGTCGGCGACTTCGGTGACGATCACGTGCTTGACGCCGGTCTTGGGCACCACGGTTTCGGCCAGGTGCGCCATGTTCGCCAGGCACACCAGGGCCTTGGCCCCGGAGTCGTTGAACTGGTGTTCCATTTCCCGCGCGGTGTACAGCGGGTTGGTGTTGACCACGATCAGCCCGGCGCGAATGGCGCCAAAGACCGCGACCGGATACTGCAGCACGTTGGGCAGCTGCACGGCAATGCGATCGCCCGGTTGCAGGTCGGTGTGTTGTTGCAGGTAAGCGGCAAAAGCACCCGACAGTTCGTACAGCTCACCGTAGGTGAGTGTCTTGCCGAGGTTGCTGAAGGCCGGCTTGCTGGCGAATCGTTGGCAAGACTGTTTCAATACCGTCTGAACATTCGGGTACTCGTCTGGATTGATATCGGCAGCAACCCCAGCCGGGTACTTATCCTTCCAAAAGTCTTCGATCATGGAAGCCTACTCCTCAGCAACGCGAATTCAGCACCGCATTTGATGCGATTATTATTTGTCTGTGTTTTTTATGGGGTGAGTCCGGCTTTAACTTACGCCGAGAAGTCACAAAGCGCGCCGAGAGTAGCAGCTTTGCCGAGGGTCGCCTAGAGCCAAACGTGGCCATCATGGTCATAAAGATGACTCAAGAAATACCAGCGGTCACTTTTAGAGTAAAGATTCTATTTGTTTGAATTTTGCTCTGGATCGGGGTTTTCAGGTCCAAAAAGCTTCGCGGGCAAGCTCCGCTCCCACATTGGAATATTGTCGTCTCGTTATTTCGAGTCCGACTCAAATCCACTGTGGGAGCGGAGCTTGCCCGCGAAGAGGTCCGCAATGACGCCACATCAGCTGCGCCTCAAGCGATATCGCGCAACTCCCGCCGCAGGATCTTGCCCACCGCCGTCATCGGCAGCGAATCGCGCAGCACGATGTGCTTGGGCACTTTGTAGCCGGTAAAGTTTTCCTTGCAGTAGGCCTTCAGCTCTTCGAGGCTGACCCCCGTATCCCGCGCCACCACGAACAACTTCACCGCCTCGCCGGAACGCTCGTCCGGTACGCCGATCACCGCGCAATTGGCGACCTTCGGATGGGCCATCACCACATCTTCGATTTCATTGGGGTACACGTTGAAACCGGAGACGATGATCATGTCCTTCTTGCGATCAACGATACGCACGAAACCGTCCGGGTCGATCACCGCGATATCGCCGGTCTTGAACCAGCCCTCGGCGTCCAGCACCTGTTCGGTGGCTTCCGCCTGCAACCAATAACCCTTCATGACCTGCGGCCCCTTGATGCACAACTCGCCGCGTTCGCCCAATGGCTGCTCGACGCCGTTGTCGTCGATGACCTTCAAGGCGGTGCCGGGCACCGGCAGGCCCACCGTCCCCAGCTTGCCCTTGTCGCCATAGGGGTTGGTGCAGGCGATCGGCGACGTCTCGGTCAACCCGTAGCCTTCGGTGATGCGACAGCCGGTGAGCGTCTGCCAGCGGTCGGCGGTGGCCTTGACCAGCGCGGTGCCCCCCGAGTTGGTGAGTTTCAGGCTGGAAAAATCCAGGGCCTTGAAATCCGGATGCTCCATCAACGCCACAAACAGGGTGTTGAGCCCCAGCAGCGCGGAAAAACGCCAGTTTTTCAGCTCCTTGATAAAGGCAGCGATGTCCCGTGGATTGCTGATCAACACGTTGTGGTTGCCGGTGACCATCATGCACATGCAGTTCGCGGTGAAAGCATAGATGTGGTACAGCGGCAGCGGCGCGATCATCACCTCCTGACCTTCCTTGAGCAGCGGCTGGCCGTCCGGGCCGGGCTGGGACAGGCAGCCGCGGGCCTGCTGCATGTTCGCCACCAGGTTGCCATGGGTCAGCATCGCCCCCTTGGCCAGGCCGGTGGTGCCGCCGGTGTATTGCAACACCGCGATATCCTCGAGGCCGACGGTCAAGGGCCGCACGGCGTGGCCCCGACCCAGGCGCAAGGCACTCTTGAACGAGGCCGCCTGGGGCAAGTCGTAGGCCGGGACCAGTTTCTTCACCTTGTCCACCACCAGGTTGGTCAACCAACCCTTGGCGGCGGGCATCAGGTCGCCCATCTTCGCTTCGATCAGATACTCGATCTGGGTATCGGGCAGCACTTCCTGGACCCGCTGCCCGAACAGGTTCAGGTACACCAGCGCGCGGGCGCCGGAATCCTTGAACTGATGGCGCATCTCGCGAACGGTGTACAGCGGATTGGTGTTGACCACGATCAGCCCGGCGCGCAACGCACCGAACACGGCAATCGGATAATGCAGGACGTTGGGCAGTTGCACCGCGATGCGGTCGCCCGGTTGCAGCTCGGTGTGGTTTTGCAGGTAACCGGCGAAGGCCGCGCTGTAGCGTTCGAGCTCGGCGTAGGTCAGGGTCACCCCCATGTTGCTGAAGGCCGGACGGTCGGCGAACTTCTTGCAGGAGCGCTCGAACACCTCGATCACCGACTTGTAGGCGCCCAGGTCGATGTCCAGGGGTACGCCGCTAGGGCGTTTGTCATTCCAGAAATCAGGTTGCATTGTTTTTGTCCTCTTACCTGAGCCTCTGCGGGGCCGCCTGCGCGCCAAGGCGAAAAAAGCGGTGCTTAGCGGACGTTAGCAGTTAACGCGGATCAGGCAAATATGCCGGACACAGTCATTAACATCATGAATCTTGCTGCCAATGCGCGGCAGGGTCTGCTTCCTGTGCGAGGATGCGCTATACAATGGAGCGACAACGCGCCCCGGCCGATGTCCGTCTCGTCCCCGTGCAAAGGAACCGCCATGATCCATGACACCTTCTGGCTGACCGTGAGTGACCACAGCCGCCTGTACGTCAATCGCTGGTTGCCGGACGGCCCCCCGAAAGCCGTGATTATGCTGTCCCACGGCATGGCCGAGCACAGCGGCCGCTATGAACGCCTGGCCGATGCCTTGTGCGACGCCGGTCATGCCCTGTACGCCTTCGACCAGCGCGGCCACGGCAAGACCGCCGAACACGGCATCCTCGGCCACTACGCCGACCAGGACGGCTGGTGCGCGGTGGTCAGTGACCTGGCCAGCCTCAACCAGCGCATCGGCGAGCAACACCCGGGGGTACCGATCATCCTGCTCGGTCACAGCATGGGCAGCTACATCGCCCAGGCCTACCTGCTGCACCACAGTGCCAGCCTGCAGGGCGCGATCCTCAGTGGCTCGAACTTCCAACCGGTGGTGCTGTACCGCGCGGCCGCCGCGATTGCCCGCTTCGAACGCTGGCGCCAGGGCCCCACCGGGCGCAGCGCACTGATCGACTGGCTGTCGTTCGGCTCGTTCAACAAGGCCTTCAAACCCAACCGCACCGCCTTCGACTGGCTGAGCCGCGACCCGAATGAAGTAGACAAATACGTCAACGACCCGCTGTGCGGCTTCCGTTGCACCAACCAATTGTGGATTGATCTGCTCGGCGGCCTGCAGCAGATCAGCAAGGCGAAAAACCTCGCGCAGATCGACCCGGGCCTGCCGCTGCTGGTGATCGGCGGCAAATGTGATCCGGTCAGCGAGGGCAAGCGTCTCAAGGATCTGGCCGACGCTTTGCGCGCTGCCGGTAGCCAGAACCTGCAATTGAACGTCTACCCACAGGCACGGCATGAAGTGTTCAACGAGAGCAACCGCGAGGAAGTCACCCACGACGTGATCCAGTGGCTGGAACAAGCCCTGGCCCATCGCCGCCCCTCGCGCTCGGAATGATCGCCGGCTACATTATTTTCTTTGAAATCAATTCGTTGATTTTAAATAACCGCTAACAGGATCCCCTTGCGATGACCCAGGTTACCAACACGCCTTACGAAGCCCTTGAGGTCGGCCAGACCGCCAGCTACAGCAAGACCGTTGAAGAGCGCGATATCCAGTTGTTCGCCGCCATGTCCGGCGATCACAACCCGGTGCACCTGGACCCCGAGTTCGCCGCGGCAAGCATGTTCAAGGAGCGCATTGCCCACGGCATGTTCAGCGGTGCGCTGATCAGCGCCGCGGTGGCCTGCGAGCTGCCTGGGCCGGGCACCATCTACCTGGGCCAGCAAATGAGCTTCCAGAAGCCGGTGAAGATCGGCGACACCCTGACCGTGCGCCTGGAGATCCTCGAGAAACTGCCGAAATTCCGCGTGCGCATCGCCACCCGCGTCTTCAACCAGCGCGATGAGCTGGTGGTCGACGGCGAGGCCGAGATCCTCGCGCCACGCAAGCAACAGACAGTGACCCTGACCAGCCCGCCGCCGATCACCATTGGCTGACCATCAGTGGGAGCTGGCTTGCCAGCGATGAGGCCCGTGAGTCTTACGGCGCCCGTGCGGACGCCATCGCCAGCAAGCCGGCTCCCACCAAACCGCGCTCCAGCGCAAAAAATCCGTTGTGCTCAACAAACAAAAAAACGCCGGATCAACCGGCGTTTTTTGTGACCGCGCGAAACTTAACTGGCGCGAGCGATATTACGCAGCGCTTTCACCTGGTCATGATTGCGCAGCACCCCCTGGTACTGGCGGTTCACCAGATCGGTGAGCCCCACCAGGTTGTACTTGGCCAGCTTCACCAGCGCTTCGCTGTAGGCCTTCTTGGCGTGGTCTTCACCGCGCTCGGCTTCGTTGAGCACGGCCTCTTCACCCTTGCCGGTGAACAGCGCCTTGACGTCCACCCAGCGACGGTGCAGGTCACCGGCCACACTGCTGGAGTTCTCCGGATCACCGCCCAGTTTGCGCACCTCGGCCTGCAACTGCAGCGCCGAGTTCGCACACTCGCTGGCACGCTGCACAAACAACGCCTTCAGCTCAGGATGCTTGATATCGTCCGCACACGTCTGAAAACCTTTCTGACCATCTTTGCTGACTTCAATCAGATGGTTGAGAATCGATACGGCTTCTTTATTGATGTTGGTCATGGCTCAATTCCTTCTGGTGGTGGAAGTTAGCCAAGACGGTTGCAGTCACCGTGCCAAATCATGAACAACTATTTTTTACTTACATTTCATAAACTTAAAAATATTCAAAGAATCTGTATGGTGGTTATTTGCATGAACTGTCAATTGGCCTGCATGCAGAATGCCGGTATTTTTCAAGACGCTTGAACAGCGCAAGACAAGGTCGCCCATGAATCCCGAGAAACTCGAACTGCTGGTCACCCGCGAAATGCCATTCGGCAAATACAAGGGGCGGATCATCGCCGACCTGCCCGGCCCGTACTTGAACTGGTTCGCCCGCGAGGGCTTCCCCCACGGCGAACTCGGCGGCCTGCTCGCCTTGATGCAGGAGATCGACCACAATGGCTTGTCCGACCTGCTCGACCCGCTCCGCGCCAAGCACGGCAAACCCAAACCCCGCCATTGAGCCCCGTTGTCGAGAGAAGTACCGTCATGCCATGGAATGAAGAACACGCCCGCGACGAACACTTCTGGCAAACCGTGGCCGAGCGCTACGACGTAGAGCCCGGTCCGATCAACCTGGAAAACGGCTACTTCGGCCGCATGACCCGTAGTGTCGTGGAGACCTACAAAGGCCATATCGAGTTCATCAACCGTAGCAACTCGGTGTATGTGCGCCAGCGCTTCGAAACCATCGAAAGCCTGGAGATTCGCGCGCAACTGGCCGACCTGTTGGGCAGCCATCCGCAAGCGCTGGCCCTGACCCGCTGCGCCAGCGACGGCCTGCACGCGCTGATCCGCAACTACAACGCCTTGCAGCCAGGCGACCAGTTGCTGGTCAGCGACCAGGAATACCCCAGCGTACTGGGCGCCATGCGCTGGCTGGCGCGCAACCGCGGCGTCGAGCTGATCGAGATCAGCCACCCCTTCCCGACGAGTTTCGCCAACCTGGTGAGCACCTACCAGGAAGCCTTCGAACGCTACCCCCGGCTGAAACTGATGGCCCTGACCTATGTCACCCATCGCAGCGGGCTGGTGATGCCGGTGCAGGCCATCGCGACCCTGGCCCGCGAGCATGGGGTCGACGTGATTCTCGACGGTGCCCATGCCCTCGGCCAGATCGACTTCAACCTCGAAGCACTGGGTATCCTGTTTGCCGGTTTCAACCTGCAGAAATGGATGGGCGCGCCACTGAGCCTGGGCTTTCTCTATATCGATCCCAAGCGCCTGGCGGATATCGACCCGGACATGGGCGAAGACCGCTACCCCCTCAACGATATCCGTGCCCGGGCCCCCTATGGCACACCGAATATTCCGGCCTGGATGACCTTGCCTCTGGTCCTTGAGGAACATCGGGCACTCGGTGGCTCGGCGGCCAAGGGCGCGCGACTCAATTACCTGCGGGATATCTGGGTGAGCGCGGCACGCGGAATGCCGGGTATCGAGGTGCTGACACCGGATGATCCGCGGTTGTATTGCGGCATCACCTCGCTGCGCTTTCGGCATGAGCCGGACCAGCAGCGGATGGTCGAACGACTCTTGAAGGACTACAACCTGTTTACCGTGGTCCGCGACGGCACCGCCCATGGCAATTGCATCCGGGTCACACCGGGCCTGGCCAACTCGGCCGAGGACTTCAAGCTGTTGGCCCGGGCGCTGGGCGAATTGAGTCGTTGAGTGGCCCGCTGCGTGGGATCGCGAGCGAGCTTGCTCCTACCGATATCCGCGTCGTACAGACGATCACGTCTACAACACCGCTTTTCACCAGGCAAAAAAAAAACGGTGCGCCGACCAAGCGCACCGTAAAGCCGTAGAACACACAACGAATTCAGTAACGCTCAATCAGTCCAGCAAGGCCAGCGCCTCGGCGGTGCACTCCTGGATCCGCGCCCAGTCGCCGTTCTTGATCCACTCCGGATCAAGCATCCAGCTGCCGCCCACGCACATCACGTTTTTCAACGCCATGTAGCTCTTGATATTGGCCGGGCCGACGCCGCCGGTTGGGCAGAATTTCACTTCGCCGAATGGGCCGCCCAAGGCCTTGATGGCTGCCACACCGCCGCTGACTTCCGCCGGGAACAGCTTGAAGCGGCGATAGCCCAGGCCATAACCTTCCATGATCCCGGAGGCATTGCTGATGCCGGGCAACAACGGAATCGGGCTGTCGACGCTGGCTTCCAGCAGATCACGGGTAATGCCCGGAGTGACGATGAATTGCGAACCCGCCGCCTCCGCCGCCGCCAGCATCTGCCGATCGAGCACGGTGCCGGCACCGGTCACCAGCTCCGGACGCTGCTCACGCAGGATCTGGATGGCCTTGAGGCCGAACTGCGAGCGCAGGGTCACTTCCAGCGCGGTCAGGCCACCGGCGGCCAGGGCATCGGCCAGCGGCAGGACATCCTGTTCGCGGGCAATGGTGATCACCGGAAGAATCCGTGCACGGGCGCAGAGCTCATCGATCAGGACGACCTTGTCTGCCATGGAGACGGTCGGGGCATTTTTTGTCATAGCAGCGGATCCTTGACTCATGGGCACCAGTAAATATTCAGGGTAGGTTGCAAGAACGCGCGAATCGGCATGGCGGCGAGGTCGTCGCCGGCCAATGCGGCACTCAGGGTGGTCAGTTTCGACTGGCCGGAAATCGCCAGCACGGTGAAGCTTGCCGAAGCCAGCAGGGCCCGACTCATGCTCAGGCGCTGGCGCGGCACGCTGGGCGCCAGCATCGGCCAGATCCGCCGGCTGCCATCCACTTGCAGGGCCGCCGCCAGGTTCGGGCTGCCGGGGAACAGTGACGCGGTGTGACCGTCATCGCCCATGCCCAGGACCAGCACGTCGATCGCCGGCAGCTCGGCGAGCAGTTGATCGGCCTGTTCGGCCGCCGCTTCCAGGTTCGCCGCGGCGCTGTACAAACCGATAAACCGCGCCATGGCCGCCGGGCCCTGGAGCAGGTAGCGCTTGAGCAGGCCGGCGTTGCTGTCGGCGTGCTCCACCGGCACCCAGCGCTCGTCGGCCAGGCTGATA
This sequence comes from Pseudomonas sp. GW821-FHT04D07, assembly GCF_059420225.1. Lineage (NCBI taxonomy): Bacteria > Pseudomonadati > Pseudomonadota > Gammaproteobacteria > Pseudomonadales > Pseudomonadaceae > Pseudomonas > Pseudomonas sp. GW821-FHT04D07. The sequence continues at coordinate 79,451 of NZ_JBWKTH010000014.1, read as the reverse complement.
ACCACACGGGACCAGTCCAGCTCCTGTTTCACCAGGCTCTGGAAGAACGCCACCGGGCTGCGCCCGCCGGACACCACCAGGGTCGCCACGCCACGCGCGGCAATCGCTGCCCGCAGTTGCTCGGCCACCGCCTGCGCCTGACCCTCGGCCAACAGCGCCGGGCTGCGGAACTCGCGAGCCTGCACGCCCTGCGGCAGTTTCAATTCAGATATCGCCATACCACGACCTCCCATCCCGCGTGATCAGTGCAATGGAACTCATCGGCCCCCAGGACCCCGCTGCGTACGGCTTGGGCGCATCGCCGGATTTTTTCCAGCCGGCGATCAACTGGTCGCACCACTTCCACGCGGCTTCGATCTCATCTTTACGGACAAACAGGTTCTGGTTGCCGTGCATCACTTCCAGCAACAGACGCTCGTAGGCGTCCGGAATCCGCGCACTGCGATAGGTGTCGGAGAAATTCAGTTGCAGCGGCCCGCTGCGCAGTTGCATGCCCTTGTCCAGGCCCTGCTCCTTGGTCATCACCCGCAGGGAAATCCCTTCGTCCGGTTGCAGACGGATGATCAGCTTGTTGCTGATCTGCAAGCGCTGCTCGGGAGCGAAGATGTAGTGCGACGGCTCCTTGAAGTGGATGACGATCTGCGACAGCTTCTGCGGCATGCGCTTGCCGGTACGCAGGTAGAACGGCACGCCGGCCCAGCGCCAGTTGCGGATATCGGCGCGCAGGGCAACGAAGGTCTCGGTATCGCTCTGGGTGTTGGAGTTTTCTTCCTCCAGGTAACCCGGTACCGAATGCCCTTCGCTGTGCCCGGCAATGTACTGGCCGCGCACCACCTGGGTGGTCAGGCCTTCCGGGCTGATCGGCGCCAGGGCCTTGAGCACCTTGACCTTTTCGTCACGGATGCTGTCGGCCGAGAGATCGGCCGGCGGGTCCATGGCGATCAGGCAGAGCAGTTGCAGCAGGTGGTTCTGGATCATGTCCCGCAGCTGGCCAGCCTTGTCGAAGTAACCCCAGCGACCTTCGATACCGACCTTCTCGGCCACGGTGATTTCCACGTGGGAGATGTAGTTCTGGTTCCACTGGGTTTCGAACAGGCTGTTGGCGAAACGCAGGGCGATCAGGTTCTGCACCGTCTCCTTGCCCAGGTAGTGGTCGATGCGATAGGTGCGGTTTTCCGGGAAGAACCGCGCCACGGCGTCGTTGACCTTGCGCGACGACTCGAGGTCCGAACCGATGGGCTTTTCCAGCACCACCCGGGTGTTGTTCGCCAGGCCGACCTTGGCCAGGTTCTCGCAGATCGCGCCATAGACCGAGGCCGGCGTGGCGAAATAGGCGATCAGGCACTGAGTGGTACCGGCCTGCTCGGCCAGGGCGACATAGTCGTCAGCCTTGAGGAAGTCCACATGCTGGTAGCTCAGGCGCGCGAGAAAGCGCTCAAGCACCGCTTCGTCGATTTCCTTGGTCTCGACAAAAACCCGCAGTTCTTCTTCGATGGTCGCCAGGTGCTCGGCATTGCTGCCGGGCTCGCGGGCCAACGCCAGGATGCGTGTGTCCTCATGCAGCAGGCCCGCGCCATCAAGGTGATACAAGGCAGGAAACAGCTTGCGAAGCGCCAGGTCGCCCAGGGCGCCGAACAAGGCAAAGGTGCACGGTTCAACCGTTATCGAAGGCATGATGTTTGTTCTTTTATCAAGTTAAGCGATAAATACCTTTTTTCGAGGCATCACTCAAGGAAAAATGTAGTAATAACCACAACATTTTATCAAAATGATGATTCCGAGTGGTGGTCATCACACGCCATCAGTAGGATAGGCCACCGCCGGGAGCTGCCCAAGGGCATTGTTCCGGGCCTTGCAGAACCCAAGTTGTCTCGAATCAAGGAATCACCAAATGGACCGCGTGCGAAATCTCCTGGAGCAGATCCAGGGCCGCCTCGAAGGCCTGAACAAGGCCGAGCGCAAAGTCGCCGAAGTCATCCTGCTCAACCCGCAGCAGGCGACCCGTTTCAGCATCGCCGCCCTCGCCCAGGCGGCCTCGGTCAGCGAGCCGACAGTCAACCGCTTCTGCCGCTCGTTCGGCGTCAGCGGCTACCCCGAACTCAAGTTGCAACTGGCCCAGAGCCTGGCCAGCGGCGCGGCCTATGTAAGCCGTGCGGTGGAGGCCGACGACAACCCCGAGGCCTACACGCAAAAGATCTTCGGCAGCGCCATCGCCTCCCTGGACAGCGCCTGCCAGGCCCTGGACCCGAACCTGATCAGCCGCGCCGTCGACCTGCTGATTCAGGCCCGGCAGATCCACTTTTTCGGCCTGGGGGCATCGGCGCCGGTGGCCCTGGATGCCCAGCACAAGTTCTTTCGCTTCAACCTGGCGGTCACCGCCCATGCCGATGTGCTGATGCAGCGGATGCTCGCCTCGGTGGCCCACACCGGCGAGTTGTTCGTGATCATTTCCTATACCGGGCGTACCCGGGAACTGGTGGAAGTGGCGCGCATCGCCCGGGAGAACGGTGCCTCGGTGCTTGGATTGACGGCGGCGGGCTCGCCTCTGGCCAAGGCCAGCACCCTGAGCCTGAATATTCCGCTGCCGGAAGACACCGACATCTACATGCCGATGACCTCGCGGATCATCCAGTTGACGGTGCTCGACGTACTGGCCACCGGCATGACCCTGCGCCGTGGCGTGGATTTCCAGCCGCACCTGCGCAAGATCAAGGAAAGCCTCAATGCCAGCCGTTATCCGGTGGGCGACGAGTTCAACTGAGGCCGGCACAGATTCTGTGTCGACTGGGCGGGCCCTATCGCCAGCAAGCCGGCTCCCACAGAATCCGGGCTCGACGATAGAGCAGAGTGGAATGCCGACCTGTGGGAGCCGGCTTGCCGGCGATGGCGTCATCCGCCACATCGCCTAGGCCGAAGCCCGCGCCTGCAAACTCAGATGCGCCCGCTCCCCGGGCGCCAGGCACAGGCTGTCGGTGCCGCCACTGGCGGCCTCGACACAGACAAAGCCCATCACTTCATTCCAACTTACCCCCAGCAACGGCCGGTGCCCCGGATGCCAGACCACGGTGTCGGCGCTGTCGCCGGTGTCGATGCACAGCTCTCGCTGCCAGGCGTGATCCTTGAGGTGCAGTTCACCGTCATGCTGGAACACCCGCTGACACCCGCCATCGACCCGCAACTCGCCTTCCTGCCGGCACGCCTGGCGACTCAACTGATCATAACCCTGCGCACCGTCAAGCCCGGACAGCGCTATCTCACCAACATCGCCAATACGCCAATAGGCGTGCAGCGCATGGCTCAACTGACACGGTTCGCTGTCCTGATGCTCGGTGCTCAGGCGCAGGTCCATGCTGTCGCCCAGGCGCGCATGCAGGTCGACCTGCCAGTCGCAAAGCTGCAAGCGCCAATGCAGGCTGACACCCTCGTCATCGCTGCTACTCTCCAGCAGCTTCCAGTCGATCAGCCGCGCCCAACCATGGGACGGCCAGGCGTTTTCGCTCGGATGCCGCCCATACCAGGGCCAGCACACCGGCACCCCACCGCGAATCGCCCCGACCTGCGGCCATTTGGCCGCGCACCACAGCCAGGGCTTCTGCCCCTGCGGCTGGAAGTGCAACAGTTGCGCGCCCTGGCGGCTGAACACCGCCTGGCACAAGGGATGATCGATCACCAGTACTTCACGCTGTTGAAAGCGCTCCCACTGGAACACCGGCTGCTCGCGCCGGGATTTGAAAAAACGTTGTAGCGGTTGCTCATGCATGTGCCGCGAATCCTGAAATCACCCAACCATTTGCATCCCTCCACCTGTAGGAGCGAGCTTGCTCGCGATGAACGCAAGGGCACCGCGTACCTCCAGTTGCCCCGCGTTATCGTTGACGTTCATCGCGAGCAAGCTCGCTCCTACAGTGTGCTGCAAAAAAAAGCGGACGGTCTGGTGGACCATCCGCAAGATGCGCACATAGAGAGAGAGCTTATCAGTCGAAGCCTTAGAAGACCGACTGAATTTTCAGGCCAGCGACCACAGCGTTGTCGACTTGATTCACACCACCCGGGTGGGTGACGTACTGCAGGTTGGGACGTACGGTCAGCCAGTTGGTGACGTGGAAGCCGTAGTTGATTTCGGTGTTGAACTCGGTGTCGCGCAGTGGCGAGTACAGCGGGTTGTTGTAGTCGCTGACGTTATTGGCCGCGTTTTCCAACTCGGCGTTTTCCCTCACGTCCTGGTTGACATGGATACGGGCGAAACCGATCCCGACGTCATCCTTCGGACGCGCATCGAACGGCCCTTTGTACACGAACATCACCGACTGGTAGTTGTCGACGAGGTTGGTGGCCTTGTCGTGGAAGGTCGCGTTGGCCGCGATGTTCAGACCGCGGGAAGCATCGCCGTTGTGGCTGGTGAGTTGCTGCTGGGCAACGAACCAGTAACCGTGCTTGCTGTTGTGGACACGATAAGGGAGACCGGTCGTTGCCGCGTCCCCGCCATTGTTGTCCCTGAGCACATCATTGGCAGGGGCCGCGCTTTTGTAGTAACCGACACGGTATTCGCCCGGCAGGTCGTTGACCTTCGGCGACCAGACCAGTTCGACCGGCAAGACGGTGCCCTTGGTACCGCTGCCGCTGAGTTTGAAGCCGTTACCGTGCTCCAGTTGCGACGGGTTCTGGTTGTAAGCACCGATCTGCGCATACAACTCAGGCGTGATGTTGTACTTCACGCGAATAGCGGCCTGGGCGACGGGCCAGTTGAACCAGGTGTTGACATAGTTACCCACCTGGGAGCCACAGAACGACAGGTTCTGGAAATCGCAAGGGAAGGTGTTGAAGTCTTCGCCTTCACCGAAGTAACCGAGTTTCACGTCCAGCTTGTTGTCGAACATCTGGTGCTGGATCCACAGCTGGGTCAGACGGACCATGTGGCCGCGACCGTCGACTTCCTGGGAGGAGCTCAAGGTGCCGGCACGTGGGTCGCCGATACGGTCATTGGAGATGTTCTCACCGTTACGGTTGGTGAGCTGGATCTTGGCCTGGGTGTTATCCCAGCCCCACAGTTTTTGCAGGTCCAACGCCACGCCCAGGCCAAACTGGTCGGCGTAACGCGAGGTGTGGTTATTGTTGTAGCCACCATGCAGGTTGCTACCCACCTCACCGACGTAGTCCGCCTTGATGTCGATACCTTCCTCGATCAGCTTGGTTCGCTCTCCACCCCAGTCACCGGTCATCCATTTGGAGTTAGCGCTGAACGCATCGTCCGCCATTGCATTAGCGGCCAGAACCAGTGTTGCCGCCGCCGACAATTGGCAGAACAGGCGGGCATTGGTGTTTTGCTTTTTCATCCCTACATCCTCGTCTTTATTGTTATTAAGCTGTTTTTATCTAACGCGGTTACATCGACTGCGACGCGGGGCGAACCCCGCGTCACGAATTTCAGCGGCCCTTGAATTGCGCCACATTGTCGGTATGCACCTGGGCCTGCGGCTTAGCCACCACGCCCAGGCGTTCACCGGTCTGGGCGTCAAACAACAACACCTTGGCCGGATCGAATTGCAGGGTCAGGGTTTCGCCCACCTGGGGCGCCACGTCCGGCGCCAGTCGGCAGCAGACCTTGGTCTCGTTGAGGTTGACGAACACCAGGGTGTCCGGGCCGGTCGGTTCGGTGACCTGCACTTCGGCACGAATGCTCGGCAAGCCATTGGGCTCGCCCTGCATCAGGCTGATCTGCTCCGGGCGCATGCCGAGAATAATTTCGCGGTCTTCAAGACCGGCGTCGGTCACGTCCAGCGGCAACTCGCAACGAGCCTGGCCGCTGTCGAGCAAGGCCAGCAGGCGACCGTCCTTGCGTTGCAGACGCAGGGGGATGAAGTTCATCGGCGGCGAACCGATGAAGCTGGCGACGAACAGGTTCGCCGGATCGTTATAGATCTGCTTCGGCGTGCCGAACTGCTGGATGATGCCGTCCTTCATCACCGCCACCTTGTCGCCCAGGGTCATGGCTTCGATCTGGTCGTGGGTCACGTAGACCGTGGTGGTTTTCAGGCGCTGGTGCATCAGTTTCATTTCGGTGCGCATCTCGACCCGCAGCTTGGCGTCGAGGTTGGACAGCGGTTCGTCGAACAGGTAGATCTTCGGCCGCCGCGCCAGGGCACGGCCCATGGCCACGCGCTGCTGCTGGCCACCGGACAACTGGCCCGGCTTGCGGTTGAGCAAGTGTTCGATCTGAAGCAGCTTGGCGACCCGCGCGACTTCTTCGTCGATGGCCGCCTGGCTCATCTTGCGGATTTTCAGGCCGAACTCGATGTTCTCGCGCACACTCATGGTCGGGTACAGCGCATAGGACTGGAACACCATGGCGATGTCACGATCCTTCGGGCTCATGCCGCTGACGTCCTGATCATCAATCATGATCGCGCCGCCGGTGATGTTCTCCAGGCCTGCGATGCAGTTCATCAGCGTCGACTTGCCACAGCCCGAAGGTCCCACCAGGATCAGGAACTCACCGTCCGAGATCGACAGTTCGATGTTCTTCAGGGTGTCCGGCAAACCGGCGCCGTAGGTCTTGTTTACATTGCGAAGTTCGAGCGTTGCCATGATTACCCCTTGACTGCGCCGGCCGTCAGCCCGCGCACGAAATACTTGCCTGCGACCACATAGACCAGCAGGGTCGGCAGCCCGGCGATCATCGCCGCTGCCATATCAACGTTGTATTCCTTGACCCCGGTACTGGTGTTGACCAGGTTGTTCAGCGCCACCGTGATCGGCTGCGAATCACCGCTGGAGAACACCACACCGAACAGGAAGTCGTTCCAGATCTGAGTGAACTGCCAGATCAGGCAGACCATGATGATCGGGGTCGACATCGGCAGAATGATCAGCCGGAAGATGGTGAAGAAACCCGCGCCATCCAGGCGCGCCGCCTTCACCAGCGCGTCGGGAATGCTCACGTAATAGTTACGGAAGAACAGCGTGGTGAACGCCAGGCCGTAAACGATATGCACGAACACCAGGCCGGTGGTGGTGCTGGCCAGGCCCATCTTGCCGAGGGTGAACGAGGCCGGCAGCAGCACGGTCTGGAACGGCAGGAAGCAACCGAACAGCAACAGGCCGAAGAACAACTGCGAACCGCGAAAGCGCCACATCGACAGCACATAGCCGTTCAACGCACCGATGGCGGTGGAGATCAGCACCGCCGGAACGGTGATCTTGATCGAGTTCCAGAAGTAACCATTGACCGTGGCCCAGGCCTTGACCCAGCCGATGTCGGTGATCACCGTCGGCCAGCTCAGCAGGTTGCCGGTGCTGATGTCTTCCGGCGACTTGAAGCTGGTCAACAGCATGACCACCAGCGGTACCAGATAGAGCAGCACGGCGAGGATCAGCACCGCGTAGATGGCGATGCGACTCAGGCTGATAGCCGGTTTGTGGACGAGACTAGTCATTACGCTTGGTCCTCAGCTCGGAGTACAGGTAAGGCACGATGATCGCGAGAATCGCACCGAGCATCAGGATCGCACTGGCCGAGCCCATGCCCATCTGGCCGCGACTGAAGGTAAAGGAGTACATGAACATGGCGGGCAGGTCGGACGAGTAGCCCGGGCCGCCGGCGGTCATCGCCGCCACCAGGTCGAAGCTCTTGATCGCGATGTGCGCCAGGATCATCACCGCACTGAAGAACACCGGACGCAGGCTTGGCAGCACCACTTTCCAATAGATCTTGGGCAGGCTCGCGCCATCGATCTGGGCCGCACGAATGATCGATTGATCGACACCGCGCAAGCCGGCCAGGAACATCGCCATGATGAACCCCGAGGCCTGCCATACCGCCGCGATCACCAGGCAATAGACCACACGATCAGGGTCGATCAGCCAGTCCAGGCGGAAGCCTTCCCAACCCCAGTCACGCAGCAGTTTGTCGAGGCCCATGCCCGGGTTGAGCAGCCATTTCCAGGCGGTACCGGTGACGATCATCGAGAGCGCCATCGGGTACAGGTAAATCGTGCGGATAAAACCTTCGCGACGGATGCGCTGGTCGAGGAACACCGCCAACAGCACGCCGATCACCAGGGTGACGCCGATGAACAAGCCACCGAACAGCGCCAGGTTCTTGCTCGCCACCCACCAGCGGTCGTTGTCGAACAACCGTGCGTATTGCGCCAGGCCTACCCATTTGTAGGACGGCAGGAAAGTCGAGTTGGTGAACGACAGCACGAACGTCCACAGGATATAGCCATAGAAGCCCACCAGGACGATGAACATGCTGGGCGCCAGCACCAGTTTGGGTAGCCAGCGCTGCAATGCATCGAACGGCGAGGCTTTGCTGAACACAGCAACAGAACTCATGGGAAAATCCACTACAGGGAAAAGGGACTACATGCAGATCCTCTGTAGGAGCCGGCTTGCCGGCGATTGCGGTTTATCAGTTGGCGAATCCGGTGACCGATATTCCGCTATCGCTGGCAAGCCAGCGCCTACAGGGAGCCTGCGTTGCTAATGATTACTTGGCGGACTTGACCGCCGCGCCGAGTTTCTTCGCCGCATCGGCAGGATCGGCTTTCGGGTCGTTGATGTAGTTGGTCACTACGTCAAAGAACGCACCCTGTACCGCCAGCGTGGTCGCCATGTTGTGCGCCATGCTCGGTTGCAGGCCGCCAGTCTTGGCATCGTCCAGGAAGTCCTTGGCCGACTTCTGGGCGCACTCGTCGAAGCCGAGCTTGTCCATTTCGTGGAGCATGTCGTTACGAACCGGGATCGAGCCTTTGTTGATGCTGAAGACTTTCTGGAAGTTCTCACCCAGGACGACCTTGGCAATATCCTGCTGACCTGCCGCGGTGCCCTTGTCTTTCTGCTTGAACACCGCCAGGGAGTCGATGTTGTAGGTGAAGGCTTTATCGGTACCCGGGAAGGCTACGCATTCGTAGTCCTTGCCAGCGACTTTCTTGGCCGCCGTCCACTCGCTCTTGGCCCAGTCACCCATGATCTGCATGCCGGCCTTGCCGTTGATGACCTTGGCCGCTTCCAGGTTCCAGTCCTGGCCTTTGCCGTCCTGGTCCATGTAGGTCGCGACTTTCTTCAGTTCGGTCAGCGCCTTGACCATTTCAGGACCGGTCAGGGTAGCGTTGTCCAGGTCGACCAGGGCTTTCTTGTAGCCATCAACGCCCATCACCGACAACACGACAGCTTCGAAAACGGTGCTGTCCTGCCAAGGCTGACCGCCGTGGGCAAGCGCAATGAAACCCGCCGCCTTGAGCTTGTCGCCGGCAGCGTAGAATTCCTGGAGGGTGGTCGGTGCTTTTTCGATACCGGCTTTCTTGAAGACTGCAGGGTTGATCCACAGCCAGTTGACGCGGTGAATGTTCACCGGCACGGCCACGTAATCACCGTTGTACTTCACGGTATCGGAGACTTTCTTGTCGAGCAGGCCGTCCCACTTCTCGTCTTTGGCAACACCCTTCAGAACGTCAGTGTCGAGCAGCCCGGTGGATGCCCATTCCTGGATATCCGGGCCTTTGATCTGCGCAACACCCGGTGGGTTGCCGGCTACGGCACGGCTTTTCAGCACGGTCATGGCAGTGGCACCGCCGCCGCCCGCTACCGCACCGTCTTTCCAGGTGAAGCCGTCTTTTTCAACTTGAGCCTTGAGGACATCGACCGCGGCTTTTTCACCACCGGAAGTCCACCAATGGACAACTTCCACGGACCCTTTCGAGTCGGCGGCAAGAGCGCTTAGGGGAAACAACGAGGCGAGAGAAACGACAGCGGCGAGGCGGGAAATCGAATTCATCTGTAGTACCTTTCTTGTTGTTATGCATGCAAGTCTGGTGCTTGCGCTGCATGGGATTCTAGTCAAGGCAAGGCCCCTCGCAGGTAACGAAGGGACGTGCAAATGTCACCGCATGGTTACATGGTTTGCGTTGCCGTTATTAGCCGAAGATTGCCGGGCCAGAGCACTCGCGAGGCTCGGAGCGAGTGGCAGGTCGGGCAGCAGTACCGCTTGAAAGGCATGATAGAGGTCGGGTTTGCCGCCCCAGATCTTGGCATCGGGCCGATTGTGCTCGTCCAGTTCGTGATGCCAACTGCCCAACACCGGGTCGATGAAGTGCACATCGATGAAATCCCAGAAGCGTCGATACCAGGTTTCGTACTGCGCCTCGCCGGTGCGCCGGAGCAAGGCGGCGGCCGTGGCGCTGGCTTCGGCATGGGTCCAGTGCAGGCGCTGACGGACCACCGGGCGATTGGCCCAGTCCAGCGTGTAGACGATGCCCGGCGTGCCATCGGCCTGCCAGCCATGGCGGCAGGCGCTGTCGAACAGCCCGCGGGCATCGTCCAGCAACCAGCCGGGGGTGAACAGGCCGGCCGCACGGCGTGCGGCCTCCAGGTGCAAGACCAGCCGCGCCCACTCGAAACCGTGGCCGGGCGTGGTGCCATAGGGGCGAAAGCCGTCCGCCGGGTTGTCGTGGTTGTACTCGCGCAGGGGTTGCCACTGGCGATCGAAGTGCTCGATGACCATGAAATCGTTGGCGGCGGCGTGATGATGGATCACCCGCTCGACGATGCGCAGCGCGCGATCCAGCCAGCGACTGTCGCCGGTGACATCGGCCAGGGCGAGAAAGGCCTCGGTGCCATGCATATTGCTGTTGGCGCCGCGATAGGCTTCTTCCTGCTGCCAGTCGCGGGCGAAGGATTCACGCAGGGCGCCCTCCTCCTCGCTCCAGAAATGCGTTTCCAGCACGCCGATCGCTTCGGCCAGCAGGCTCGGGGCATCGGCGCTGCCGGCGACCACCGCGGAACTCGCGGCCAGGGCGACAAAGGCATGCAGGTAGGCGGCCTTGCCGCTGTTGCCATCGCGGTGATCGGGCCGCGCATACCAGCCGCCGTGGGTGGCATCGCGCAACGGGCCCCAGAGAGCGGCGACACCGTGCTCGACCAGGGCCAGACAACCGGGAATCCCCTGGATATGGGCCATGGCGAAACTGTGGGTCATGCGCGCGGTGTTCATGGTTTCGGCCATGGCCCCGTCCGCCAGTTGCCCGCGCTCGTCGAGGTTGCCGAAGCCTTCGGCCAGGCGCGAGGCCTTGGCAAACGCCAGCAGCCGCCGGCCTTCGGCCAGCAGCCAAGCGTGATGGGCCGGGGCGTTGAGCCAGCTGCTGAAGGGCAGTTCAAGGGTGTCCATCCGAGTACCTTTCTTGTTGTTAGGATCAAAAGACAGGGCGCATTCCCCAGGCCGTCAGATAAGGAAATGTGACTTTGAAAACACCGCACACCCCTGTAGGAGCTGGCTTGCCAGCGATGGCGATGTCACGTTCACCGCCGCCATCGCTGGCAAGCCAGCGCCTACAGGAGACCGTGTTCAACCTTGACTGATCAGCAATGGAACCAATGCCTGTCATCGGGCGATTCTAGCCAGCCATCTCGCGCCACCAGGTCACGAAGCCCCGCGCAAATGTCACCACTCAGTGACAAACATCAAAGGAAGCACCCTTCGACCCAAGGCTCCGCAAGGTAGGAAAATTGCTGAATAAGTCGTTTCCCTTTCCAATGTAGGAGCAATCCCTAACGTCTTTTCCCACATTGAAGCACTCCTTTACTTCGGCGAATCTGCTGCACTTCTTCATTTCAGGTGCGCCGGTCGAGCGCCCACAAGGAGGTGTGATCCATGGTTGCCCCCCACCTGCGCAACCCCCGCCAATGCTGCATTTTCCCGGTCTACAACGCACAAGGGCTGTGTGCCTGGCGGGTCGAGGTCGTGCGCGGCGGCGTCCGCCTGGACGGGGTCTTCAGCTTTGCCGAATGCGGCGGCGAGGAACCGGCCCGGAGCATGGCCGAGTCCTACCGCAACGCCCTGGTGCTGAAAATGCAGCCTTCGCTGAGCTATGCCGAACGCCAGCGCCTGATGCCCCACAACACCAGCGGGCATCCCGGGGTGATTCGGGTCGAGACCAACAACACCGGCTATTGGCGCGCCAGCACGCGGATTCATGGCTACTGCCTGAGCCGCAGTTTCAGTGTCCGCCGCCACGGCGAAGAACAGGCCAAGCGCCTGGCGCTGCGTGAGCGCGAACGCCAGCTGGCCTTGTGCGGCGAGCCCTATGAACAGGCGATGGAAGCCTTGCAGCGCTACTTCAGCCAGAGCAACAGCCGCGTGCGCGAGCACCGTATCCGCGCCGCCATGGCGCGACCGCGGGAGGTCTCGGTCTCAGCCGATATTCTCACGCCGGACCCGCTCGAGCCGGCGCTGAACATCAGTGCGGAACAAGCGTTCCTGTCGATCAGTCGGCATTTCGCGGCAAGTACAAAGTAACCCGCAGCCCACCGTCGCGCAGGTTCTGCAGGCTCACCTCACCGCCATGGCTGTGGGCGATATTGCGCGCGATGCCCAGCCCCAGGCCGTAGCCCTGCTGCTGACCGGACAAGCGAAAGTGCGGTTCGAAGACCTGCTCCAGGCGCTGCTCGGGTACCCCTGGCCCCTCATCATCGACGTGCAGGACAAAGGCCACGTCGTCGTCTTCGATGTGCAGATGGGCCTTGTCACCATACTTGAGGGCGTTGTCGATCAGATTGCCCATGCAGCGTCGCAGCGCCAGCGGCTTGCCGGGAAAGGCCGCGTGGGCGCGCCCGTCCAGCGAGACCCGACCGTTGCCGTTGGGTGGCAGGTAGGGTTCGATCAGACAATCGAGGGCGTGGTTGAGGTCCACCGGTTCGATGTTCTCGTGGATATCGGTGTCCTTCACGCATTGCAGCGCGCCCTTGACCAGCATCTCCAGCTCGTCGAGGTCGCGGCCAAACTTGTGCTGCAGCTTCTCGTCCTCCAGCAGCTCGACCCGCAGGCGCAGGCGGGTGATGGGGGTGCGCAGGTCGTGGGAAATGGCGCTGAACAACTGGCTGCGTTCGGTCAGGTAACGACTGATGCGCTCACGCATGGCGTTGAATGCGCGCCCCACCTCCACCACTTCGCTACCGCCACCCTCGGCCACCGGCCGTACCTGCGCATCGCCCAGGGACATGTCCCGCGCCGCCCGTGCCAGGCGCTTGAGGGGACGGCTCTGCCAGTGCACCAGCAGGCCGATGAACAACAGCAGAAAGCTACTGGTGAGGACGATAAACCACACCTGCTGGGACGGCAGGCCTTCCTCCTCCAGGCTGGTGTAGGGTTCCGGCAACAGGGAGGCGATATACAGCCATTCGCCGGGGGACATCTGGATCTGCGTCACCAGCACCGGCGGATTGACCGGTTCCAGGGTCAATGCATAGTGGGCCCAGGAACGCGGCAGCTCGTCGAGTTTCAGGCCGCCGTTGAAGATCCGCAGGTCGTCCGGGCTGACGAATTGCACCGAGATATCCACCTCGTTGCCCAACGCCTGGCGCAACACCTCGTGCACGGCGTCGAGCACCGCGGTCTTGCGTGGCGTGGCCGGCAGCAGGCGCATGTCCAGGGGTTTGTCATTGAGGGTGACGACAAAACGCGTGCCGCCCATGCTGCGCAACTGGTCGAGCACCAGCGGACGATAGGCCAGCGGCAGCGAGCGCAGGTAGCTGACACTGGCGGTCATCGAATGAGCCAGGCTGCGGGCACTGGTGACCAGGCCTTCGAGCTGCGTGGCCCGCAACTGCGAGAGCCAGATCACGCTGGACAGCGTCTGGGCGATCAACACCGCCAGCAGGGTCAGCAGCAACATGCGCCCCAGCAGCGAGCGCGGAACCGGCAGGCGCCGGCGCAGTTCAGAGGGCATTGGCTGCGGTGACGTTGGCCGCCAGCTGATAGCCGCTGCCGCGCACGGTGCGAATCAGTCGCGGCGGCTTGTCGGTGTCGCGCAGGCGTTGGCGCAGGCGGCTGACCGCCATGTCGACGATCCGGTCCAGGGGCATCAGATCACGCCCGCGGGTGGCATTGCCGATGGTGTCGCGGTCGAGGATTTCCTGGGGGTGATCAAGAAACAGCTTGAGCAAGGCGAAGTCGGCGCCGGAGAGAATCACTTCTTCACCGTCGGTGTGGAACAGCCGGTGGCTGACCGTGTCCAGACGCCAGTCGTCAAAAGCCAGCACCTCGCTGCCATTGCGCTCCTGGCCGAACTGGGCACGGCGCAACAGGGCCTTGATCCGTGCCTGCAGTTCCCGTGGGCTGAACGGTTTGCCCAGGTAATCGTCGGCGCCCAGTTCCAGACCGATGACCCGGTCGGCCTCGTCGGAGCTGGCCGTCAGCATGATGATCGGCACCTGCGCCTGTCGCGGATGCTGGCGTACCCAGCGGCAGAGGCTGAAGCCGTCTTCGTCGGGGAGCATGACGTCGAGGATCACCAGATCGCTGTGGGCATCGTTGAGGGCTTGGCGAAAGCCGGCGCCATCGCCGACGGTACGCACCTGGAAACCGGCACGGCTGAGGTAGGTGTCCAGCAACTCACGGATTTCCTGATCGTCGTCGACCAGGAGAATGGACTTACTGAATACGCTCACGGAAATCGTCCTTGTTGTTGTGATGAGGACTGAAATGCGGATTATGCCTTAATCGATTAAGCCGTGAAGCAGTGTTGCCTGGGGGAATGGAATGCCTTTGCGGGCAAGCCCCAAATACCCGTCAATCAAGAAAATCTGAAGCCGAGCACGATCTTGTGGCGAGCGGGCTTGCCCGCTCGCCACAATTGAGATCGCGTCTACCTGAAGCCTTATTAACTCGCCGACACCAGGGTGTGCTCAAAAGCCTGCTGCAACGCCACCCCCGCGCCAATCAGCCCGGAATACGGGGCCGTCACCAGCCACACCGGGATGCCCTTGAAGTAGTCGCTCATGCAGCCTTTGTCAGCAAAGCTCCTGGCAAAGCCGCTGTTGATGAAAAAATCGGCAAACCGCGGGATCACCCCGCCGACGATATACACCCCGCCGCGCCCGCCCGTGGTCAGCACGTTGTTGCCCGCCACCCGGCCCAGCCAGCAACTGAACTGCTCCAGCACTTCCCGGGCAATCGGATCGCCCGCCAGACCGGCCGCGGTAATCGACTCCGGGGTTTCCAGCACCGGCACGTGCCCGTCCACCGCGCAGATCGCCCGGTATACCCGTGGCAAGCCGCCACCGCTCAACGCCGACTCGGCGCTGACATGGCCGATTTCACTGTGAATATGCTGCCAGAGCTGGGTTTCACGTGGGCTGCTCAAGGGCAGGTCGACATGCCCACCTTCCCCCGGCAAGGCCATGAAGTGCTGCTCGCCCAGGTGTAACAAAGTACCCACGCCGAGGCCGGTGCCGGGACCGATCACCACCGCCGGACGCAACGGCTCCGGCGTGCCTTCGCAGACCACCCGGTAGTCACCCGGCTCCAGCCGGGTCATGCCCAGGGCCATGGCGGAAAAGTCGTTGACCAGCAACAGCTCGTCGACCTGCAAGGTTTCGCAGAACGCCCGGCGGCTCAGCCGCCAGTGGTTATTGGTGAACCGAAACTCGTCGCCGCCCACGGGGCCCGCCACCGACAGGCACACGGCGCCGACCGCCCCCAGCGCCAGGCCCAGGCCGTCGAGGTAGACCTTGATGGCCGCCTCGGGGCTGGCATGATCGACAGTTGCCAGGATCTTCACCGAATCCAGGGCATTGTCCTTCCACAACGCGAAACGCGCATTGGTGCCGCCAATGTCGCCTACCAACGCCAACTTCATTCAAGGTGCTCCAGGGCCGAAGTGAACGCGCTGGCGCCCTGCTCCGCCGAGCTGAAGGCCATGCGCATGAAGCCGAAGAGTTCGCGGCCACAGCCGATATTATTACCCAGCAGGCCGACCACGGGCTCGCGCGCGGCGAATTCGGCGTCGTCCACCAGCACCCGCAAGGTGCCCTTGACCCCGTCCACGCGGATCACATCGCCATCACGGACCCGCGCCAGCGCGCCGCCGACATGGGCTTCGGGGCAGACATGGATGGCCGCCGGAATCTTGCCCGAGGCCCCGGACATGCGACCGTCGGTGACCAGCGCGACCTTGAAGCCACGGTCCTGCAACACGCCGAGGAACGGGGTCATCTTGTGCAATTCCGGCATGCCGTTGGAGCGCGGCCCCTGGAAGCGCATCACCGCGACAAAGTCCTTCTCCAGCAAGCCGGCCTTGAATGCATCGGCCAGGTCCTGTTGGTCCTGGAACACCACCGCCGGGGCTTCGACGATCTGGTGCTCCAGGGCCACGGCGGAAACTTTCATCACGCCGCGGCCAAGGTTGCCTTCCATCACCCGCAGGCCGCCTTCCGGAGAGAAGGCCCGGGCCACGGGGCGCAGGATATGTTCATCGAGGCTTTCGATCGGGCCGTCGCGCCAGACCAGTTCGCCGTCCAGCAAGAACGGCTCCTGGGTGTAGCGGCTCAGGCCGTGGCCGGCGACGGTATTCACATCTTCGTGCAACAGGCCGGCTTCCAGCAGTTCACGAATCAGGAAGGCCATGCCACCCGCCGCCTGGAAGTGGTTGATATCGGCCTTGCCGTTCGGATAGACATGGGAGAGGGTCGGCACCACCTCGGAGAGGTCGGCCATGTCCTGCCAGGTCAGTTGGATACCGGCCGCCTGGGCAATCGCCGGCATATGCAGAGTGTGGTTGGTGGAACCGCCGGTGGCGTGCAGGGCAACGATGGAGTTGACCAGCGAACGCTCGTCTACAATCTCCCCCAGGGGCATGAAGCTGCCGCTCTGCTTGGTCAGGCGGGTGATCTGGTGCGCCGCTTCGCGGGTCAGGGCATCGCGCAGCGGGGTATTCGGATTGACGAAGGACGAACCCGGCAAGTGCAGGCCCATGACTTCCATCAGCAACTGGTTGGTGTTGGCGGTGCCGTAGAAGGTGCAGGTGCCGGGGCTGTGGTAGGACTTCATCTCCGACTCCAGCAGCTCCTCGCGGCTGGCCTTGCCTTCGGCATAGCGCTGGCGCACATCGGCTTTTTCCTTGTTGGAAATCCCCGAGACCATCGGCCCGCCGGGCACAAAGATGGTCGGCAGGTGACCGAAGCGCAAGGCGCCCATCAACAGGCCGGGCACGATCTTGTCGCAGATGCCAAGCATCATCGCCGCGTCGAACATGTTGTGCGACAGGGCCACGGCGGTGGACATCGCGATCACTTCGCGGCTGGCGATGCCCAGCTCCATGCCCGGCTCACCTTGGGTCACGCCATCGCACATGGCCGGCACACCGCCAGCGAACTGGCCGACCGAGCCGATCTCGCGCAGGGCGTGCTTGATCTGTTCCGGATAGGTTTCGTAAGGCTGGTGCGCGGAGAGCATGTCGTTATAGGACGAAACGATCGCCACGTTGGCGGCGTTCATCAGGCGCAGGTTCTGCTTGTCGTCGCTGCCGCAGCCGGCCACGCCATGGGCAAAGTTCGCGCATTGCAGCTTGCCGCGCATCGGGCCATCACTGGCGGCACCGCGAATCAGTGCCAGATACGCCTGGCGAGTGGCGTGGCTGCGGGCGACAAGCCGTTCGGTGACCTCAAGAACGCGGGGATGCATGTGTAGAACTCCAGGCTAACGGATAGGGCGACCTGTGGTTCCAAGCTGATCGAAAGCCTCGTACGACGGGGCTTTTCAATCATCTGGACCTGTTGATTCAGGTCACTCGTTGTAGATAAAACAAAATATTGCCACTAAAAAGGCTTGTTTTCTATTTTTATGCGAATAATCTTGTAATTCCAACAACAAAACTATGACAGGCGCTTCCCTAAATGACTCTACGAATCGCAATCAACGGTTTTGGCCGCATCGGCCGCAACGTACTGCGTGCACTCTATACCCAAGGTTACCGTCAAGACCTGCAGGTCGTCGCCATCAACGACCTGGGCGACAGCGCCATCAATGCTCACCTGCTCAAGTACGACACGGTTCACGGCACTTTTGATGCCAGCGTAGAACATGACAATGAAAGCCTGATCGTCAACGGCGATCGCATTTCCGTCAGCGCGATCCGCAATCCGGCCGAACTGCCCTGGGCCGCCGAGAAGATCGACGTGGTTTTTGAATGCACCGGTCTGTTCACCGACCGTGCCAAGGCTGCCGCGCACCTGACTGCCGGCGCCCGCAAAGTGATTATTTCCGCGCCGGCCAAAGGCGCCGATGCCACCGTGGTGTACGGGGTCAACCATGACATCCTGCGCCAATCGCACCAGATCATTTCCAACGCATCATGCACCACCAACTGCCTGGCCCCGGTGGCCCAGGTGCTGCACCGCGAGCTGGGTATCGAAAGTGGCCTGATGACCACCATCCATGCCTACACCAATGACCAGAACCTGACCGACGTCTACCACACCGACCCGTACCGCGCGCGTTCGGCGACCCAGAACATGATCCCGAGCAAAACCGGCGCCGCCGAAGCCGTGGGCCTGGTGCTTCCGGAACTGGCGGGCAAGCTGACCGGCATGTCCGTGCGCGTGCCGGTGATCAACGTGTCCCTGGTCGACCTGACCGTGCAACTCAAGCGCGAGGCCACGGCTGAAGAAGTCAACGCCCTGCTCAAGGAAGCCAGCCGGCATTCGAAGATCCTGGGTTACAACACCCTGCCGCTGGTTTCCAGCGACTTCAACCACAACCCGCTGTCGTCGATCTTCGACGCCAACCACACCAAGGTCAGCGGCAAGCTGCTCAAGGTCCTGGCCTGGTACGACAACGAGTGGGGCTTCTCCAACCGCATGCTGGATAACTGCCTGGCGCTGTGCAACGCCGAGTAAAAAACCAACACGGAACAAGGAACAGGCGTGGAACAGGAACCGATGATAGGGATCAGTTTTACCCAGACCACCATGGCGGCGCGCAAGCGCATCGCCCTGGTGGCTCACGACCACTGCAAAGTGTTTCTGCTGGACTGGGCCGAGCGCCAGAAAGACCGTCTGGCCCAGCATGAGCTGGTGGCCACGGGCACTACGGGGTTGTTGCTGAACAAGCGCCTGGGCCTGCCGGTGGAAAGCATGATCAGCGGCCCGTTGGGCGGTGACCAGCAATTGGGCGCCCGTATTGCCGAGCAGCGGGTCGACATGCTGATTTTTTTCTGGGACCCGTTCGAACCCCAGCCCCACGACCCGGATATCAAGGCATTGCTGCGGGTCGCTGCGGTGTGGAACATTCCCGTGGCCTGCAACGAGTGCACCGCCGACTACCTGCTCGGCAGTCCGTTGATGGAGCAGGCGCATAAGTATCGGGTACCGGATTATGAGGCGTATCTGGCGGCACGGCGTTAACGCCAGTCAGCAGGCTGGACACTCTCCGTTGTGGAACCTCGCCAGGAGACCCATCGCTGCGTAGACGTCCGTGAAGATCGCCAAATGCTTCACGGGCCAGCCCTGCTCCTACAGTGCGTCGTCTGTGCCACAATTTTGTACACAACACAAAACTGTAGGAGCCAGCTTGCTGGCGATAGCGGCGGTGAATCATCCATCGTCATGACTGAAGGTGACACTCACTGCCACCTATCAGCTTCAGTCGAATGAATGACTGCCCAGGGTCAGATATTCCCCCCTTCGACCACAGCAATTGGTGGCACTCTGCCTTGCTTCGCCTCCGAGTATCCGAGAGAATCCCGCTGCTTTAGCGGTTTGACGCTATGGCACGGGAGCGTTAATGGAAGTCACTTACTGGGTAGGGAGAAGGACGTGAAAAAGCTATTCAAATGGGTCGGTATCGTTTTTGGCTGCCTGATAGCCATCTCAATCATCTCGAATGCCATGAAGTCTCCAGAGCAAAAACAGGCGGATGCCGCCGCTCTGGAACAAAAACATGCGCAACAAGCCGCCGCCGATCAAGCTCAGGCACAGGCAGCACAAGACAAGGCGAAGCAGGATGTGGCGGCCATGCCCGCGGTCACGGCCAAGGCTATTGCAGTAGCTTATAACGAGAACACTGTGGCTGCCGATCAACAGTTCAAAGGCAAAAAGTTCAAAGTCTCGGGCACTGTCGCCGATATCAGCACCAACTTCATGGGTGCGCCTTACCTGACACTGGTCGGTGGTGTGAACCAGTTCATGGAACCGCAATTCGCTTTCGAAAAAGAAGACGCCCCTAAACTGGCTCCGCTGAAAAAAGGCGCCAAAGTCACCCTGCTGTGCGTGGGCAAGGGGGACGTCGCCAAGATTCCGATGTCGGACGCCTGCATACTGCTCTGATTCACAGATTTGACCCCATCAGCCACCCGGACAGGGTTCAAATGCTGCAAGCATTGATTTCGCTGGGGGAAATACGAAAGTGTTGAAAGCCCGCCTTTGGCGGGCTTTTTTCGTTTTGGTCTATCGCTGGTCCAACGAAGGCGAAACCGGAGCAGGTGAACGCGAGGGTATCGAGCAAACGGGTCGTATTTGCCGGTGCCGGCTCAGACTCATTTGAAGGCTCATCAGAGACTTTACGGAGGTACATATCTCTGTCCGCCATGCTGGAAGCGTTGCGAATGCTCGGTGAATCGGGAGTGATTTTCTTGGTCATGGTGAAACTCCTTTGCTAGGTAAGGAGCTCGTCATCCACGCTGCAAAACGAAAGGTGGCGAGCCGTACACAGGTTTGCAGACCGGAGCAAAGGAACCGGCAGGCCGAAGCCTCCTGCACACAGCCCGCCATGAAGCGAGCACAAATGCCGCTTTCGCGGCGCTGTGCGCCTTTGCTATTCCGGGCTGCAAAACCCGTATCGCTGAATTGGCAGCGACAGCCAGACTCTAGCGTTCACCTTTTGCGCACGCAATATTCTCCCACGGCTGAAACATGTAGGAAACATGAGATTTTTTGCAAGCCATTTCATCTACTGGCGAGATATTGATGAGTTGAGTATAGAAAGAAGAAACAGCCTACACACTCATCTAAAGATAATGACTTAAAATTCGCTAAAATCTTTGCCCCAGCCAAATACCGCAGTACTAGGCTGAATATTGAATAAGCGCATCGAAATACAAAAACTTTATTGCTTAAAACTTCAAACAGGTTGAACACCTATTCGCTTGTGCATAATCAGGAGCACAATGCAAAGGATGCTCTCCCTTGTCACAGACCTCACCACCCAAGCCCCTTCACGACTACTGCAACTTGCACGAAGATGACGTCATACCGCATCCCGTGACGGGCCTTCCAAGCTACGGCTTTATTCCAGGCTATAGCAGTCGAAACCTCACGTTACCGGCGGGCGAAATTTATCTCAGAGTGGGAAAGCATGTCGGCGTAAACAAAGGCTTCGGGGCCAATCACATCTGGCAAGGCCACGGGCACGAGCTTCCCAAGTGGGGATGCAAGAGCATTCACGATGTTGCAATATATGTGGCGAGTATCTGCTCACCGGGCGCGCAAATTCTGTGTGAGTTTTATCTCACAGCAGACGGTTATCGTCTGACCATTCTGAAAGGTGCAAAAGGATGTGTGATTCTTTCGCCACAGTTAGACACAGAGGGAAACAACTTCTACTCGGTGGTGACCGCCTACAAACTACACCGTAGTCCTCACGCAACGAAAGTCGGTACTCTGAAAACAAAAAAAGCGCTCTGAAATGAGCGCCTTTTCAAGAAAGTAATGAGGGCTGGTAGTCGCAGCGCTTCGCTTAGCACGTCCCCGTGTCACCACGAGAAAGGGGTCGGAAGCCAACCACTGTTGCCGGTTGCCGCTACCACAAGGCCGGCGAGCCTTGCACATCCACAGTATTGAGCCGATGTCGCCGTGATGCTCAATACCCCTGCTCTTTAAGGAGCCCTCGCGAAACATTATCAGCGACGTATCCAAAAAGAGCAACGGCCCTGATTGTTTCGGCTCGATGCCAACGACCGGCTAATCGTGTATCGTCCATCCGGACGCCATCGCCAGCAAGTCGGCTCCTACAGTAGGTCGGCGTCAGCCCTGACTCATCGAATACCTCCGGCTTCGTAGGAGAAAGGAACACATTAGGACTTGACCAATAAGGCAGATGATAAGCATTATCATTAACTTGCCATCGGTCCGGTGCTTCCGTGAGTCAGTCCCACTTCAATACTGTCTTCCTCGCCCAGCGTGTCACGCTGCTGCGGACCTTGCAGCGCATGGTCAACAATCCCAGCACCGCCGAGGACCTGCTGCAGGAAACCTACCTGCGGGTCACCCGTGCCCTGAGCGAACGTTCGGTGGATCACCTCGAACCCTTCGTCTTCCAGACCGCCCGAAACCTGGCGCTGGACCACCTGCGGGCGCTGCGTATCCAGTCGCGTACGCTGATGGACGACGTGCCGCTGGATGTCATGCAAAATATTGCCGCGCCCCTGAGCACCGCGGAAGACGCCACCCATGCCGAGCAAATGCTCAAGCGCCTGAGTGTCAGCCTCAGCCAGTTGAGTGCCCGTCAGCAGCAGATTTTCATCCTCAACCGCCTCCACGGCCGCAGCTATCAGGCGATCGCCGACCAGCTCGACGTGTCCCTGAGCACCGTGCAAAAAGAGCTCAAGCTGATCATGGCGATCTGTGTCGGAGTAGCCGAAGGCCTGGATCGCCCTTAAGCTCTGGCGCCTGAGAGCGTGGACAGTCCGCTCAAAAGCCCTACAGCGCGATCGCGCCAAATCACAAGATTGTTGAACCAGACCGTGGCAAAGATTGCCGAGGAACACCCGTGACAGACAGTCAAGACCTGCGCCGCCCCGCCTCCGGGCAGGTGCCGCATGACCCCGCCATGGATCAGGCACTGGACTGGCTGATCCTGATGGAGTGCCCGAGTGCCGAGCAGCAGGCCGCCTTCGACACTTGGCTCGCCGCCGACCCGCGCCATACCCAGGCCTATGCACGCGCCAGCGGCGCCTGGAATGCGCAGCCGGTGTTCGCCGTCGCCCAGGTCCTGCAACAGCAACGGCGCCCTTCCCTGCTGCGGCGCCTGCGCCCACACTGGAAACCCCTGGCCAGCGCCGCCGCGCTGCTGATCGCCCTCGGCAGCTATAGCGACCTGCCCTTGCGCCTGCAAGCCGATCACCTCACCGTGGCCGGCGAGCGCCAGCACCTGCAACTCGAGGACGGCTCGAAAGTCCTGCTCAATACCCGTTCGGCGTTTTCCAGCAACTTCAGCGGACGCCAACACAAGGCCCGACTGTACAAAGGCGAGGCGTTTTTCGAGGTCGCCGCCGAACGCGAACAGCCGCTGGAAATCGATGCCGGGCCAGTCCGCGCCAGCGTCAGCGATACCAGCTTCGCCGTGCGCTACCTCGATGGCGAAGCACAAGTGCAGGTCCAGCGCGGCGCGGTCGACCTGCGCACCCTCGACGACAGCGCCCGCCTGCGCCTGTCCGCCGGCAACAGCGTGCGGGTCGGGCCCCATGGTTTCGGGCGTCCGGAAAAACTCGATGCGCAGAAGGACCTGGCCTGGGTCCAGGGCCGGTTGGTGTTCGAAAACTGCCCGATGGGCCAGGTACTGGCCGAACTGCGGCGCTACTACCCCGGCTGGATCGTCAACAACAACGAGCACCTGGCCCAGCTCGCCGTCACCGGCAACTACCGCCTGGACAAGCCTCTGGACGTGGTCCGCGCCCTGGCCCAGATCACTTCCGCCAAGGTTTCGGAGTACCCGGCGCTGGTGATTCTCAACTGAGAATAATTATTTTTACGCGATAGCCTTCGGTGATTCGTCTCGTTATAGCAAATGCAAGTGATTCTTATTTTGAATTGCGTAGCAACTATAACGATTCGTCCACCCGGGAGCGCTATCGATGCCCATTCGTTTCACCTCCAAGCCCCGCACCGGCGGCCTGCAACTACGCACCTTGTCCTGGCTGACCGCGGCCATCCTGCTGGCCGGCGCACAAGCCACGCCAGTGCTGGCCGCCGGTAGCGCCGAACAGCCGGCCCGGAGCCTGGGCAACTACAGTTTCTCGATCGCGCAACAACCCCTGGTCTCGGCACTCAACGCCTTCACCTCAATCACCGGCTGGCAAGTCGGTTTGCCCGCCGAACTCGGCCAGGGCGTGGCCTCGCCGGGCGTGCGCGGTGCCCTACCGCCAGAAAAGGCCCTTGAGCGCCTGCTCCTCGGCACCAACCTGAGCTACCGCAAAGTCGGCGATAACAGCATCGTCCTGGAAAAGCACGCCAGCGGTAGCACCCTGCACCTGGAGCAGGTGACCATCAGCGCCACCCGCCAGGAGCAGGACATCAACTCGGTGCCCAACACCGTAACGGTGAAGGACCGCCAGCAACTCGACCGCCAGAACGTCAATACCATCAAGCAACTGGTACGTGACGAACCCGGCGTCTCGGTCGGCGGTACCGGCCAGCGCGGTGGTGGTATCAGCAACTACAACATTCGCGGTATCGACGGCGACCGGATCCTGACCCAGGTCGACGGCGTCGAGATTCCCGACAGTTTCTTCAACGGACCCTACGCCAACACCCAGCGCAATTACGTCGACCCGGAAATCATCAAGCGCGTGGAGATCCTCCGCGGCCCGGCCTCGGTGCTCTACGGCAGCAACGCCATCGGCGGCGCCGTGAGCTACTACACCCTCGACCCGGACGACATCATCAAGCCGGGCCAGGACGTCGGCGCCCGCCTGAAAAGCGGCTACAGCTCGGCCGATAACAGCTGGTTGACCTCCGGCACCGTCGCCGGACGCAGCGGTGATTTCGACGGTTTGCTGCACCTGAGCCAGCGCAACGGGCGTGAGACCGAGTCCTATGGCGATACCGGCGGCAACGGCCTGAACCGCACCGCGGCGAACCCGGAGAAAGCTCGTGCCACCAACGTGCTGGCCAAACTGGGCTGGAACTACAACGACGATTCGCGCCTGGGCCTGACCTACGAGCGCTACAAAGACGATGTCGATACCAACCAGCGCAGCGCCGTCGGCGGCCCGTTCAACGTCGGCCAGCCGTTGGGCATGTACCGTTCGCGCACCGGCAACGACACCATCAGTCGCGAACGTTTCGGCATCGAGAACAGCTTCGGCCTGGACAGCGCCGTGGCCGATCACGTCAAGCTGAGCCTGAACTACCAGATCGCGAAAACCGACCAGAGCACCCTGGAAAACTACTTCCCGTTCACCCGTAACGTCCTGCGCAGCCGCGATACGGTCTACGAAGAGCAGCAGTGGGTCTTCGATGCCCAGGCCGACAAGGCCTTCAATATCGGTACGACCGATCACCTGTTGACCTACGGCACCACGATCAAGCAACAGCAAGTCACCGGTTCGCGCAGTGGCTCCGGCACCTGCCTGGCCGTGGGGCGGGGCTGTACCGCCGTGGGCGCCGACAGCCCGGCCGACCGCCTGGTCAAGTCCAGCGACTTCCCGGACCCGACCCTCGACAGCTACAGCCTGTTCACCCAGGACCAGATCAGTTGGAACAGCTGGACCTTCCTGCCGGGCCTGCGCTATGACTACGCCCAGCTCAAGCCACATATCACCCAGGAGTTCCTCAATACCATTGCCGCGGCGGGCGGCGGAGCCGTTGATGGCTCCAACAAGACCTGGCATCGCATCTCGCCCAAGTTCGGCCTGACCTACGCCCTGAACGACCAGTACACCTGGTACGGCCAGTACGCCGAGGGTTTCCGCACCCCATCGGCCAAGGCCTTGTACGGTCGCTTCCAGAACCTGGACACCGGCTACCAAGTCGCCCCCAACCCGAACCTGCAACCGGAAAAGAGCAAGAGCTATGAGACCGGCCTGCGCGGCAAGTTCGACGCAGGCTCGTTTGACCTGGCGGTGTTCTACAACCAGTACCGCGACTTCATCAACGAAGATGCCATCGCCCCCGGCTACACCGAGCTGACCTTCCAGAGCAACAACATCAAGCACGCCACCATCAAGGGCGCCGAGCTCAAGGGGCGCCTCAACCTGGACACCTTCGGTGCAGCGCAAGGTCTCTACAGCAAGGGTTCCCTGGCCTACGCCTACGCTCGTAACAACGACACCGGCCAGCCGCTCAACAGCGTCAACCCGCTGACTGCCGTCATGGCGCTGGGCTACGACCAGGACCGCTACGGCGGCCTGTTGAGCTGGACGCTGGTCCAACGCAAGAACAGGGTCGACAGCAGCAACTTCTTCTCGCCAGACGGCAAGGGCGAACAGTTCAAGACCCCGGGCTACGGCGTGCTGGACCTGACCGGGTATTACAAGGTCACTCACGACGTCACCGTCAACGCCGGTCTCTACAACCTGACCGACAAGAAGTACTGGAACTGGGATGACGTACGCGGCTACGACAGCGTCGGCGAAGCCGGGGTGCTGAACCCGGCCAACCTCGAGCGGCTGACCGCGCCGGGACGCAACTTCTCGGTCAACCTGGTCTGGGATATCTGATCGAACTGAACCTCACCCGGCCGTATTTCACAGGGCCTGGGTGAAGTTTTTTTACTGTCGCGCGTCTTCTGATTCGTCTAGTCACACAGCGCCTCTCATTCTCAAGGACATGCTTATGACCACCCCGGACAACACCCAGCGCCCGAGCCTGCGCTCGCAACGCCTGAACCAGATCACCCACGCGCCGCATACCAAGCTCGACCAGTTGGTCAAAGCCCATGCGCCGTTCGAAACCCAGCCGGGTTTCGCCCGTTTCGTGGTGGCCCAGTACCTGTTCCAGTCGGAGCTGGTGGCGCTGTACAACGATTCGGAACTGATCGCCATCGTGCCGGATCTGGCAGAACGCTGCCGCGCTGAAGCCGCCAAGGCCGATCTGGCAGACCTGGACACCGAAGTACCGGCGCCAGTAGCCGGTGCTGTGCATCACCCGAGCAAGGCCGAAGCCCTGGGCTGGCTCTTCGTTTCCGAGGGTTCGAAACTCGGCGCCGCATTCCTGATCAAGCGCGCCGTGGGCCTGGGCCTCAGCGAAACCTTCGGTGCCCGCCACTTGGGCGAACCGGCCGGCGGCCGCGCCGAAGGCTGGAAGCGTTTTACCAGGACCCTCGACGGTCTGGAGCTGAGCGCCGCAGAAGAAGCGGCAGCGGAGAAAGGCGCGATTGATGCGTTCGAGCGCTTTACCGTGTTGCTGGAACAGGCTTACGCCACGGCACCAGAACTGGCCTGAGTAGGCGCGAGCTTGCTCGCGATGGACGTCAACAATGACGCGGGATACCTGAAACACAGCAGCGCTCTTCAGGCCATCGCGAGCAAGCTCGCTCCTACAAGTTACGCATCGCTCCCTAATCTTGCGTACGCCTCCTTGCACAGGCAACAAAAGGATCCGGGGCTTGAGCCGTTCACTCCATCGCCGCACAATTGACGCCATGACCCAACCAAAACCCTCCTCTTCCAAACTCGCCCGCGTGCTCTTTGGCCTGCTCGCCTACGTCAGCCTGGGCATCGGTCTGATCGCCATCGTCATTCCGGGCCTACCGACCACCGAGTTCATCCTGCTCGCCGCCTGGGCCGCCACCAAGAGTTCACCGCGCCTGAGTGCCTGGCTGGAAAACCATCGGCTGTTCGGCCCGATCCTGAGCAACTGGCGCAACGGCAAGATCATCGCCCGCCGGGCCAAGGTCAGCGCCACCCTGAGCATGCTGCTCTGCGCCACGCTGATGCTGGTGATGCTCGAACCGGGTTGGCCGGTCTACCTGGCCATCGCCGGGATGAGCCTGGGCAACCTGTGGATCTGGTCGCGTCCGGAGCGGCTTGCCGTATCCGACGCACCCTGAGCCCCTTTCAGTTCCTGCGGGGGACATTTTTCGGCAAACCCCGACTTGTAGGCCCCGGCTTGCTGGCTCCTACAAGGACCGCATGGATCGGAATGGCAGGGCCAGGATCAAGAATATATTGACGGTCTGGAGGCCACACCCGACATCGACAATCGGCCGTATTTCAGGTGCAATGGCCCTTCTCACGGAGAGCCTTCGATGACCGATCTACTGACGTCCATTCAAGCCGCGCTCGACCTGCCCCTCTCGCCCCCGGTTTTTACCGGTAGCGGCGCTCTACCTTCGACTTTCGCCGTTACCGAACTGGCCGCTGCCACCCTCGCCGCCGCCGGCCAGGCAGTGGCCGAACTGCTACTGCAACAGAGCGGACTGCGTCCCTCCGTCGAAGTCGACCGACGCCTGGCCTCCTTCTGGTTCGGCAGTGCCGTGCAGCCAGTGGGCTGGGAGATCCCGCCACCCTGGGAGCCGATTGCCGGCGACTACGCCAGCGCCGACGGCTGGATCCGCCTGCACACCAACGCTCCGCATCATCGCCGCGCCGCCGAGCGCGTCCTGGGACTGGCCACGGATCGCAACGCCATGGCCAGCAAGGTTGCCCAATGGTCCGCCAGCGAATTGGAGCAGGCGGTGGTCGAGGCCGGAGGCTGCGCCGCGCAAATGCGTTCATGGGCCAGTTGGAAGAAACACCCCCAAGGGCTGGCGGTGAATGCCGAACCGCTGGTCCAGCGGGCCACGAGCGACAGCCACGGTTCACGGACCTGGCTCGGCTCGCAGGCGCGCCCATTGGCGGGCATCAAGGTCCTCGACCTGACCCGGGTACTCGCCGGCCCCGTGGCCAGCCGCCTGCTGGCGGGACTGGGCGCCGAGGTGCTGCGCATCGACCCGCCGACCTGGGACGAACCCGCCCTGACCCCGGATGTCACCCTGGGTAAGCACTGCGCCCGCCTCAACCTGCATGACACCACCGATCGTGAGGTCTTCGAAGGATTGCTCGGCGGGGCCGATATTCTCCTGCACGGCTACCGCGCCGATGCCCTGGACGGACTTGGCTACGATGCCCGGCGCCGCCAGCGCCTGGCCCCCGGCCTGATCGACGTGAGCCTCAATGCCTATGGCTGGAGCGGCCCGTGGCGCAATCGCCGGGGCTTCGACAGCCTGGTACAGATGAGCAGCGGCATCGCCCAGGCCGGCATGCTCTGGAAACAGACGGACAAGCCTGTCCCGCTGCCGGTGCAGGCGCTGGACCATGCTACCGGCTACCTGATGGCGGCCGCGGCGATCCGTGCGCTGACCGCGCGCCTGCACAGCGGGCTGGGGGGCTCGGCGCGTTTGTCGCTGGCCCGTACGGCGAAGTTGCTGCTGGAACAGGGAACGGTCAATGGCACCGAAGCGCTGTCGCCTGCTGGAGCGCAAGACTGGAACCCGGTGCTGGAACAGACCTCCTGGGGTCCGGCGCAACGCTTGCTGTCACCGCTGAAGGTCGGGGCGGTGCCGTTGCAGTGGGCTTTGGGGGCGACGAAACTGGGCGCTCATCCGCCACAGTGGTGGTGAGATCAATATCGCCTGCCGGTTAATTGTTTCAATATTTAACAAGAGAACAGCTGTTCACTTGATTAATTATCCGGCGTGTCGTTTCGTCTATTCAACAGGCATGAAAAAGATAGGCGCTTAAGATCGATAGCGCCTATAAAACCTACTTGCCTCCATCATTTCGTACCCCATTCCCAATCCATAAAATGCGTTTAAAAAGCGCCGCCGGACATTTGCACAATCCACAGGTTTGGCTAGTTAAAACCTCCCCGGCAATACGCAACACCGCGCCTAAAAACCAGCACGACAGCTCTGGGACGGCCATTTCAAGGCGCCTCTCGTTGTCTCCTCGCCAGCCCCTCAAATCGTTCATAAACAATGGAATGTGCCAATGATCTGATCTATATCATTTTTTGATTTTGCCTCTGACCTACCCTATGACCTCAATTCCCATGGATTGGAGTCATGCAATGTCTGAATCACCCGGAAAACTGCGATTAGGCGCACTGGTCGCTCTTGTGGTGGGTTCAATGATCGGCGGCGGGATCTTTTCCCTGCCGCAAAATATGGCCGCCAGTGCCGATGTCGGCGCCATACTGATTGGCTGGGCGATTACCGCCGTGGGCATGCTGACCCTGGCCTTCGTGTTCCAGACCCTGGCCAATCGCAAACCGGACCTGGACGGTGGGGTCTACGCCTACGCCAAGGCCGGTTTCGGCGATTACATGGGTTTCTCGTCCGCCTGGGGCTACTGGATCAGTGCCTGGCTGGGCAACGTCGGCTACTTCGTCTTGCTGTTCAGCACCCTGGGTTACTTCTTCCCGGTGTTTGGCGAAGGCAATACCGGCGCCGCGGTAGTCAGCGCTTCGCTGCTGCTCTGGGCCGTGCACTGGCTGGTCCTGCGCGGCATCAAGGAAGCGGCTTTCATCAACCTGGTCACCACCGTCGCCAAGGTGGTACCACTCGTACTGTTCGTGCTGATCGCACTGTTCGCCTTCAAGCTGGATATCTTCACCGCCGACATCTGGGGCGTGAAGAGTCCGAGCCTCGGTAGTGTGATGAACCAAGTGCGCAACATGATGCTGGTCACCGTCTGGGTGTTTATCGGCATCGAGGGCGCGAGCATCTTCTCCGCCCGCGCGGAAAAACGCTCGGACGTGGGCAAGGCCACGGTCATCGGCTTTATCACCGTGCTGCTGTTCCTGGTACTGGTCAACGTCCTGTCCCTGGGGATCATGACCCAGCCGGAACTGGCGAAACTGCAGAACCCGTCCATGGCCGCGGTGCTCGAACACGTGGTCGGTCATTGGGGCGCGGTGCTGATCAGCGTCGGCCTGATCATCTCGCTGCTCGGCGCCCTGCTGTCCTGGGTGCTGCTGTGCGCGGAGATCATGTTCGCCGCCGCCAGGGACCACACCATGCCGGAGTTCCTGCGTCGCGAAAACGCCAACCAGGTGCCGGCCAACGCCCTCTGGCTGACCAACGCCATGGTGCAGATCTTCCTGATCATCACGCTGTTTTCCGCCAGCACCTACCTGTCGCTGATCTACCTCGCCACCTCGATGATCCTGGTGCCCTACCTGTGGTCGGCGGCTTATGCCGTGCTGCTGGCGGTACGCGGCGAAAGTTATGAACAGGCCCCGGGCGAGCGCCGCAAAGACCTGCTTATCGGCGCCATCGCCCTGATCTACGCGATCTGGCTGTTGTACGCCGGCGGCATCAAGTACCTGCTGCTGTCCGCCCTGCTCTACGCCCCCGGCGTGATTCTGTTCGCCAAGGCCAAGCGCGAGCTGGGCAAACCGATTTTCACCGCTGTCGAGAAGCTGATTTTCGCTGCTGTGGTCATAGGCGCCCTGGTGGCGGCCTACGGCCTGTACGACGGCTTCCTGACCCTGTAACAGCCTGTTTGTTCGTTCCCTGGAGGATCTGCAATGACCACGGAAAAAGTGAAGTACGGCGTTCATTCCGAAGCCGGCAAACTGCGCAAGGTGCTGGTCTGCTCACCGGGCCTGGCGCACCAGCGACTGACCCCGAACAACTGCGACGAACTGCTGTTCGACGATGTGCTCTGGGTGGCCCAGGCCAAGCGCGATCACTTCGATTTCGTCACCAAGATGCGCGAACGCGATATCGATGTGCTGGAAATGCACAACCTGCTGACCGATATCGTCGGCCAGAAGGAAGCCCTGGACTGGATCCTCGAACGCAAGATCACCGCCAACCAGGTCGGCCTCGGGCTGGTCCACGAGGTCGACTCGTGGTTGCGCAGCCTGGAGCCACGCAAGATCGCCGAGTTCCTGATCGGCGGCGTTTCGGCCGATGACCTGCCGAGCAGCTTCGGTGGCAAGACCCTCTCGATGTTCCGCGACTTCCTCGGCCACTCCAGCTTTATCCTGCCGCCGCTGCCCAATACCCAGTTCACCCGCGATACAACCTGCTGGATCTTTGGCGGTGTGACCCTCAACCCGATGTACTGGCCGGCGCGACGCCAGGAAACCCTGCTGGCCAGTGCCATCTACAAGTTCCACCCGGAATTCGTCAATGCCGACTTCCAGGTCTGGTACGGCGACCCGGACCAGGAACACGGTAACGCCACCCTCGAAGGCGGCGACGTGATGCCCTTGGGCAACGGCGTGGTGCTGATCGGCATGGGCGAGCGCTCCTCGCGCCAAGCCATCGGTCAGTTGGCGCTGAACCTGTTCAAGCACAACGCGGTGGAACGGGTGATCGTCGCCGGCTTGCCGAAGTCCCGGGCGGCCATGCACCTGGACACCGTGTTCAGCTTCTGCGACCGCGACCTGGTGACCATCTTCCCGGAAGTGGTGAACCAGATCGTCGCCTTCACCCTGCGCCCTGACGACAGCAAGCCCGGCGGCATCGACGTGCGCCGGGAAGAAAGCAACTTCCTCGACACCGTCGCCAAGGCCCTCAACCTCAAGGCCCTGCGCGTGGTGGAAACCGGCGGCAACAGCTTCGCCGCCGAACGCGAACAGTGGGACGACGGCAACAACGTGGTGGCCGTGGAACCCGGTGTGGTGATCGGCTATGACCGCAACACCTACACCAACACCCTGCTGCGCAAGGCCGGCGTGGAAGTCATCACCATCAGCGCCGGCGAACTGGGCCGTGGTCGCGGCGGCGGCCACTGCATGACCTGCCCGATCATTCGCGACCCGATCGATTACTAACCGATATTCAACACCTGCCCTTGCCCCCACGAAGGGCCATGGCCGGACAGGCGGATAACCCATACCCGAGGAGATCCACAAATGGCTTTTAATATGCGCAACCGCAGCTTGCTGAGCTTGATGCACCACACCAACCGCGAGCTGCACTACCTGCTCGACCTGTCCCGCGACCTCAAGCGCGCCAAGTACACCGGCACCGAGCAGCAGCACCTCAAAGGCAAGAACATCGCGCTGATCTTCGAAAAGACCTCGACCCGCACCCGTTGCGCCTTCGAAGTCGCGGCCCATGACCAGGGCGCCCACGTCACCTATATCGATCCGGTGTCGTCGCAGATCGGCCACAAGGAAAGCATGAAGGACACCGCCCGCGTACTCGGACGGATGTTCGACGCCATCGAATACCGCGGCTTCGAACAGGAGATCGTCGAAGAACTGGCCAAGTTCGCCGGCGTGCCGGTGTTCAACGGCCTGACCGCCGAATTCCACCCGACCCAGATGATCGCCGACACCCTAACCATGCGCGAGCACAGCGACAAGCCGCTGCATGACATCAGCTACGCCTATCTCGGTGATGCGCGCTACAACATGGGCAACTCGCTGCTGATGATCGGCGCCAAGCTCGGCATGGACGTGCGCATCGGCGCGCCGAAGGCGCTGTGGCCCCATGCAGACTTCATCGCCCAGTGCAAGGCCTTTGCCGAGGAAAGCGGCGCGCGCATCACCATCACCGAAGACCCGCAGGAAGCGGTCAAGGGCGTGGACTTCATCCACACCGATATCTGGGTGTCCATGGGTGAGCCAGTGGAAGCCTGGGACGAGCGCATCGAGCAACTGATGCCGTATCAGGTCAATGCGAAAATGATGAAAGCCGCGGGCAATCCCCGGGTCAAATTCATGCATTGCCTGCCGGCGTTCCATAACAGCGAAACCAAGGTCGGCAAGGATATCGCGGCGCGTTACCCGCACCTGGCCAATGGGGTTGAAGTAACCGAGGAGGTGTTCGAGTCGCCGGCCAATATCGCCTTCGAGCAGGCGGAAAACCGCATGCACACGATCAAAGCGATTCTGGTCTCGGCACTGGCGGATATCTAAGACCGGCGCTCCCCCCTTGTAGGAGCGAGCTTGCTCGCGATAAACGCACGGGCGCCGTGTTGTACCTGATGCCCCGCGTTATCGTTGACCTCCATCGCGAGCAAGCTCGCTCCTACCGGAGGACTCATGCAACCTCTGGAAGGACAGTACTTATGCGTATCGTCGTCGCCCTGGGCGGTAACGCCCTCCTGCGTCGTGGTGAACCCATGACCGCGGACAATCAACGCGCCAATATCCGAATCGCTACCGAACAGATGGCCAAAATCTACTCCGGCAACCAGTTGGTCATCGCTCACGGCAATGGCCCGCAGGTCGGTCTGCTGTCGTTGCAGGCCGCCGCCTACACCCAGGTCTCGCCGTACCCACTGGACGTGCTCGGCGCCGAAACCGAAGGCATGATCGGCTACATCATCGAACAGGAACTAGGCAACGTGCTGGACTTCGAGGTGCCCTTCGCCACCTTGCTCACCCAGGTCGAAGTCGACCCCAAGGACCCGGCTTTCCAACACCCGAGCAAGCCCATCGGTCCGGTGTATACCAAGGCCGAAGCGGAACAGCTGGCCGCCGAAAAAGGCTGGAGCATCGCCCCGGACGGCGATAAGTTCCGCCGCGTGGTCGCCAGCCCCAAACCCAAGCGCATCTTCGAGATTCGCCCGATCAAATGGCTGCTGGACAAGGGCAGCATCGTGATCTGTGCCGGCGGTGGCGGCATCCCGACGATGTACGGCGAGGACGGCAAGCTCAAGGGCATCGAAGCGGTGATCGACAAGGACCTGTGCTCGGCGCTGCTGGCCGAACAGCTGGACGCCGACCTGCTGGTGATCGCCACCGACGTCAATGCGGCTTTTGTCGACTGGGGCCAGCCGTCCCAGAAAGCCATTCTCCAGGCCCACCCCGACGATCTCGAAAAACTCGGTTTCGCCGCCGGCTCCATGGGCCCGAAAGTCCAGGCCGCCTGCGAGTTCGCCCGGCACACCGGCAAGGTCGCGGTGATCGGTTCACTGGCGGATATCGAGGCGATAGTCCAAGGTAAGGCAGGGACGCGGATCAGCACGGCAAAACCCGGCATCACCTATTCATAAGAACCATCGGGCAGGCCAGCGGTCTGCCCTACTCCATGCCTTGAAGGAGAACACCATGGCCACGTTCGAACCCGGTCACCTGCATATCCAGCGCGCGGCCTTGCAACCCGGGGATTTCAGTTACGACCTAAAGATCGACTATGAGGTGGTGCAGGATCCGAAGGAAGGCACGTCCATGCAGTTCACCCTGCACGGCGACATCAACCACAAAGCCTTCGAGGAGACTTTCACGCTGCCCAAGGACCTGGCTTTCAACTTCGCCAGCGAAGCCTTCCACATCGCGGTGAAGCACGGCATACCGAAAAACGTCGATCTGCGCACCATGCACGGCCACTACGACCGGATGTTCGAAGACGTGCGCGCGCAACTCCACGCCAAATCCGGCGACCCAGTGAAACCCGAGCATTTGGAGTAACACCCCACGCCAAGGCATAATTGCCGCCCTCGCGCCCGGAACACCGAATCGCCCCATGCGTATCCATGTCAGCTTCATCGACCGCGTCGGCATCACCCAGGAAGTCCTGGCCCTGCTCGGTGGTCGCAATCTCAACCTGGATGCGGTGGAGATGGTTCCGCCCAATGTCTATATCGACGCCCCGACCCTCAGCCCGCAAGTGCTGGAGGAGTTGCGCGACGCCCTGTTCAGCGTCCGTGGCGTACAGGCGGTAACGGTGGTCGACATCCTGCCGGGACAGCGTCGACACCTGCAACTCGACGCCCTGCTCGCGGCCATGACCGACCCGGTGCTGGCCCTGGACAGTGCCGGCCATGTGCTGCTGGCCAACCCGGCACTGATCGCCCTGTACGGTCGCGAGCCAGCCGGCGAAAGCGTCGCCGAACTCTTTGCCGATCCCAAGCTCCTGGACAGCTTGCTGGAAAATGGTTTTCGCCTGCCACTGCGGGAAATCACCGTCAACGGCCAGACCCTGCTGCTGGACGCCACGCCGATCACCGATGCCGGCGCGCTGCTGACCCTCTATCAACCGAGCCGCATCGGTGAGCGCCTGTCGGCCCTGCACCACGACCATGCCGAAGGTTTCGATGCGCTGCTCGGCGAGTCCCCGGCGATCCGCACCCTCAAGACTCGTGCCCAACGGGTTGCGGCCCTCGACGCACCGCTGCTGATCCAGGGTGAAACCGGCACCGGCAAGGAACTGGTGGCGCGCGCCTGCCATGCCATCAGTACGCGCCATGGCGCACCGTTCCTGGCCCTGAACTGCGCGGCCCTGCCGGAGAACCTCGCCGAAAGCGAACTGTTCGGCTACGCCCCCGGGGCCTTTACCGGCGCCCAGCGCGGCGGTAAGCCGGGGCTGATGGAGCTGGCGAACCAGGGCACGGTGTTTCTCGATGAAATCGGCGAAATGTCGCCGTACCTGCAAGCCAAGTTGCTGCGTTTTCTCAATGACGGCAGCTTCCGCCGCGTCGGCGGGGATCGCGAGGTCAAGGTCAATGTGCGGATACTCAGCGCCACCCACCGCAACCTGGAGAAGATGGTCAGTGAGGGCAGCTTTCGCGAAGACTTGTTCTACCGGCTGAACGTGCTCAACGTCGAGGTTCCGCCACTGCGTGAACGCGGCCAGGACATCCTGCTGCTGGCGCGCTACTTCATGCAGCAGGCCTGCACGCAGATCCAGCGCCCGGTCTGCCGGTTGGCGCCCGGAACCTACCCGGCGCTGCTGGACAACCGCTGGCCGGGTAATGTGCGGCAGTTGCAGAACGTAATTTTCCGGGCGGCGGCGATCTGCGAAAGCAGCGTGGTCGACATCGGTGACCTGGATATCGCCGGAACCTCCGTGGCACGCCAGAGCGATCCCGAGATCGACAGCCTGGAACAGGCGGTGGAGGATTTCGAGAGGACCCTGCTGGAAAAGCTCTACCAGCAGTACCCCTCGACCCGGCAATTGGCCAGCCGCCTGCAGACCTCCCATACGGCCATTGCCCATCGGCTGCGCAAATACGGCATTCCCGGCAAGCCCTGACAAACCACGCCCCCCAAGGCACCAAAGAACCTTGTAGGAGCCCGGCTTGCCGGCGATGGCGTCCTCATGGCTGGTGCAAGGCTCGAGGACCTCATCGCTGGCAAGCCAGCTCCCACACAGGACGCGGCAGCCACAGTATTTTGCGGTGATACGCCGACCTGCAGGAGCCGGCTTGCCGGCGATGGCGTCCTTGTGGTCGAAGCAAGGTTTTAGAGCCTCATCGCTGGCAAGCCAGCCCACAGGGCTCGTCGACGCCAAAAACGACCTTCATCTGTACTGAAAGCGCTACAGTGGAATGATTTCGCTACACTTCGGGCCAATCCCCGTTCCACAAGGCTTTGATCCTGCTAGGCTTTTTTTCTGCTCTCCAGCTGTAGCGATTTCGCTACAGAGATTGCCGTCCGGCGCACACAAAAAACCAGCAACTCATTGATTTACAAGCCTTATTCAGTATTGGCCACAAACTTGCTAAGGGAATCCCATTCAGCGGGACGTCGATCCCGCATCCCTGCGTCCACCTGACGACGAGTCTGGCCCCCTTAGGAGTTTCCATGAGCGAGTTGCGTTTTACTGAAGACCACGAATGGCTGCGTAGCGAAGCCGATGGCAGTGTCACGGTCGGCATCACGGTGTTCGCCCAGGACGCCCTCGGCGACGTGGTGTTT
Organism: Pseudomonas sp. GW821-FHT04D07; assembly: GCF_059420225.1. Taxonomy (NCBI): domain Bacteria; kingdom Pseudomonadati; phylum Pseudomonadota; class Gammaproteobacteria; order Pseudomonadales; family Pseudomonadaceae; genus Pseudomonas; species Pseudomonas sp. GW821-FHT04D07. The sequence goes on along the minus strand of NZ_JBWKTH010000014.1, from coordinate 42,377 downwards.
GTGCAACTGCCGGAACTGCAGCACTACGACAAAGGCGCCGAAGCCGCCACCGTGGAATCGGTCAAGGCCGCCAGCGGCGTGTACATGCCCCTGGACGGTGAAGTGCTCGAATTCAACCCGGCGCTGGCGGACACTCCCGAGCTGGTCAACGAAGATCCGCTGGGCGCCGGCTGGTTTTTCCGCTTCCAGCCTACCGATGCCTCGGCAGTCGCTAGACTGCTGGATCAGGACGCCTACGACCGCCTGATCAAAGCCAACGCCTGAGGAACCGTCATGACTGTCAATCTCAGCACCGCCAACGAATTCATTGCCCGTCATATCGGCCCGCGCCAGGCGGACGAACAGGCCATGCTCGAAACCCTCGGTTTCGACTCCCTGCAAGCCCTCAGCGCCAGCGTGATCCCCGACAGCATCAAGGGCACCAGCGTCCTTGACCTCGGGGCCGGGCAAAGCGAAGCCGACGCCCTGGCGTCGATCAAGGCCATCGCCGCAAAAAACCAGCTGTTCAAGACCTATATCGGCCAGGGCTACTACAACTGCCATACGCCGTCGCCGATCCTGCGCAACCTCCTGGAAAACCCGGCCTGGTACACCGCCTACACCCCCTACCAGCCGGAAATCTCCCAGGGCCGCCTGGAAGCGCTACTGAATTTCCAGACCCTGATCAGCGACCTCAGCGGCCTGCCGATCGCCAATGCCTCGCTGCTCGACGAAGCCACCGCCGCCGCCGAAGCCATGACCTTCTGCAAGCGCCTGAGCAAGAACAAGGGCAGCAACGCCTTCTTCGCCTCCGTGCACTGCCATCCGCAGACCCTCGACGTATTGCGCACCCGCGCCGAACCCCTGGGCATCGACGTGGTGGTCGGCGACGAACACCAACTGACCGACGTCAGCCCGTTCTTCGGCGCCCTGCTGCAATACCCGGCAAGCAACGGTGATCTGTTCGACTACCGCGCCCTGACCGAGCGTTTCCACGCCGTCAACGCCCTGGTGGCGGTTGCCGCCGACCTGCTGGCGCTGACCCTGCTGACCCCGCCGGGCGAGTTCGGCGCCGACGTGGCCATCGGCAGCGCCCAACGCTTCGGCGTACCGCTGGGCTTCGGTGGCCCGCACGCGGCCTACTTCTCCACCCGCGATGCGTTCAAGCGCGACATGCCTGGCCGTCTGGTCGGCGTCTCGGTCGACCGTTTCGGCAAGCCGGCCCTGCGCCTGGCCATGCAGACCCGCGAGCAACATATCCGTCGCGAGAAAGCCACCAGCAACATCTGCACCGCCCAGGTACTGCTGGCCAACATCGCCAGCATGTACGCGGTGTATCACGGTCCAAAAGGCCTGACCCAGATCGCCCGGCGCATCCACAGCCTCACCGCGATCCTCGCCAAGGGCCTCGACGCACTGGGCCTGGCGGTCGAGCAGGAACACTTCTTCGACACCCTGACCCTGAACACCGGCGTGCATACCGCCGCCCTGCACGAACAGGCCCGCGCCCAGCGCATCAACCTGCGTGTCGTGGATGCCCAGCGCCTGGGCCTGTCCCTGGACGAAACCAGCAGCCAGGCCGATATCGAAGCCCTGTGGAAACTGCTGGCCGGCGGCAAGGCCGTGCCGGGCTTCAACGTGCTTGCCGCGTCGCTGGAAAGCCGTATCCCGGCCGCCCTGGTGCGCCAGTCGGCAATCCTCAGCCACCCGGTGTTCAACCGTTATCACTCGGAAACCGAGCTGATGCGCTACCTGCGCAAGCTGGCCGACAAGGACCTGGCCCTGGATCGGACCATGATCCCGCTGGGCTCCTGCACCATGAAGCTCAACGCCGCCAGCGAAATGATCCCGGTGACCTGGGCCGAATTCGGGGCCCTGCACCCGTTCGCCCCGGCCGAGCAGAGCGCCGGCTACCAGCAACTGACCGATGAGCTGGAAGCGATGCTCTGCGCCGCCACCGGTTACGACGCGATTTCCCTGCAACCGAACGCCGGTTCCCAGGGCGAATACGCCGGCCTGCTGGCGATCCGTGCCTACCACCAGAGCCGTGGCGATGAACGCCGCGATATCTGCCTGATCCCGTCGTCGGCCCACGGTACCAACCCGGCGACCGCCAACATGGCCGGCATGCGCGTGATCGTCACCGCCTGCGATGCCCGCGGCAACGTCGATATCGAGGACCTGCGAGCCAAGGCTATCGAGCACCGCGAACACCTTGCCGCGCTGATGATCACCTACCCGTCGACCCACGGCGTGTTCGAGGAAGGTATCCGCGAAATCTGCGGCATCATTCATGACAACGGCGGCCAGGTATACATCGACGGCGCCAACATGAACGCCATGGTCGGCCTCTGTGCCCCGGGCAAGTTCGGCGGCGACGTGTCGCACCTGAACCTGCACAAGACCTTCTGCATTCCCCACGGCGGTGGCGGCCCGGGCGTCGGTCCGATCGGCGTGAAGTCGCACCTGACCCCGTTCCTGCCGGGTCATGCCAGCATGGAACGCAAGAAAGGCGCGGTGTGCGCGGCGCCGTTCGGCAGCGCGAGCATCCTGCCGATCACCTGGATGTATATCCGCATGATGGGTGGCGAAGGCCTCAAGCGCGCCTCGCAACTGGCGATCCTCAATGCCAACTACATCGCCCGACGCCTGGAAGAGCACTACCCCGTGCTCTACAGCGGCAGCAACGGCCTGGTGGCGCACGAGTGCATCCTTGACCTGCGCCCGTTGAAGGACAGCAGTGGCATCAGTGTCGATGACGTCGCCAAGCGCCTGATCGACTTCGGCTTCCACGCCCCGACCATGTCGTTCCCGGTGGCCGGCACCCTGATGATCGAGCCGACCGAAAGCGAATCCAAGGAAGAACTGGACCGTTTCTGCGACGCCATGATCCACATTCGCGAAGAAATCCGTGCGGTGGAAAACGGCAGCCTGGACAAGGACGACAACCCGCTGAAGAACGCCCCGCACACCGCGGCGGAGATCGTCGGCGAGTGGTTCCATCCGTATAGCCGCGAACAAGCGGTGTACCCGGTGGCGTCGTTGATCGAAGCCAAGTACTGGCCACCAGTGGGACGTGTCGACAACGTGTTCGGCGACCGCAACCTGGTCTGCGCTTGCCCGTCGATCGAGAACTACGCCTGACCCCCCGTGGGAGCCGGCTTGCCGGCGATGAACGATGACACGGTCTTGCTGAAGGACCGCGTCGCCCCAATCGCCGGCAAGCCGGCTCCCACAGGAGAGCGTATCCATCACCATAATAAGAATGATCCCGGAGAACCCACATGTCCCTGAGCGTGTTCGACCTGTTCAAGATCGGCATCGGTCCCTCCAGCTCCCACACCGTCGGTCCGATGCGCGCAGCCGCGCGTTTCGTCGAGGGCTTGCGGCGCGAGCAACTGCTGTCACAGACCACCAGCGTCAAAGTCGAGCTGTACGGCTCGCTCGGCGCCACCGGCAAAGGCCACGGCAGCGACAAGGCCGTGCTCCTGGGCCTGGAAGGTGAACACCCGGATACCGTCGATACCGAAACCGTCGCCGCCCGCCTGCAGACCATCCGCAGCAACGGACGCCTGAATCTGCTCGGCGAACACTCCATCGAATTCAATGAAAAACTCCACCTGGCGATGATCAGGAAACCCCTGGCCTATCACCCCAACGGCATGATTTTCCGCGCCTTCGACGCCGCCGGCATCCAGATCCGCAGCCGCGAGTACTACTCGGTGGGCGGCGGTTTCGTGGTCGATGAAGACGCCGCCGGCGCCGACCGCATCGTCGAGGACAGCACACCGCTGACCTTCCCGTTCAAAAGCGCCAAGGAACTGCTCGGCCATTGCACCACCTACGGCCTGTCCATCAGCCAGGTGATGCTGACCAACGAAAGTGCCTGGCGCCCGGAAGCGGAAACCCGCGCCGGCCTGCTGAAGATCTGGCAGGTCATGCAGGACTGCGTCGACGCTGGTTGCCGCAATGAAGGCATCCTGCCCGGCGGGTTGAAGGTCAAACGCCGCGCCGCCGCACTGCACCGGCAATTGTGCAAGCACCCGGAAGCGGCACTGCGCGATGCGCTGTCAGTGCTGGACTGGGTCAACCTCTATGCCCTGGCGGTCAATGAGGAAAACGCCAACGGCGGCCGTGTGGTCACCGCGCCCACCAATGGCGCGGCCGGGATCGTCCCGGCCGTGCTGCATTACTACATGCGCTTCATTGCCGGCGCCAACGAGGACGGCGTGGTGCGGTTCCTCCTCACCGCCGCCGCCATCGGTATTCTCTACAAGGAAAACGCCTCGATCTCCGGTGCCGAAGTCGGCTGCCAGGGCGAAGTCGGCGTGGCCTGCTCGATGGCCGCCGGGGCCTTGTGCGAAGTGCTCGGCGGCACGGTGCAACAAGTGGAAAACGCCGCCGAAATCGGCATGGAACACAACCTCGGCCTGACCTGCGACCCCATTGGCGGATTGGTACAAGTGCCGTGCATCGAACGCAACGCCATGGGTTCGGTGAAAGCCATCAACGCCGTGCGCATGGCCTTGCGCGGCGACGGCCAGCACTTCGTCTCCCTCGACAAGGTGATTCGTACCATGCGCCAGACCGGCGCCGACATGAAAAGCAAATACAAGGAGACCGCCCGCGGCGGTCTGGCCGTCAACATCATCGAGTGCTGACCCTCATTCAAGGGGAGTGGCTTTGCCTATCCCCTCCACACCCTACAAGGAGCTGCAATGTCCACCGAATCCCTCAAGCAAACCCCGCTGCACGCCCTGCACCTGCAACTCGGCGCGCGCATGGTGCCATTTGCCGGCTATGACATGCCGGTGCAATACCCTCTGGGTGTGATGAAAGAACACCAGCACACCCGTGAAAAAGCCGGGCTGTTCGATGTCTCGCACATGGGCCAGATCCGCCTGGTCGGCGCCGCTGCCGCCAAGGCCCTGGAAGCCCTGGTGCCGGTGGACATCGTCGACCTGCCGGTGGGCATGCAGCGTTATGCGATGTTCACCAACGAATCCGGTGGCATCCTCGATGACCTGATGGTCGCCAACCTGGGCAACGACGAACTGTTCCTGGTGGTCAATGCCGCCTGCAAGGAACAGGATCTGGCGCACCTGCAAAAACACCTGGGCCATCTGTGCCAGGTCCTGCCCCTGTTCGAGGAGCGCGCCCTGCTCGCCCTGCAAGGCCCGGCCGCGGTCAGCGTGCTGGCGCGCCTGGCCCCGGAAGTGACAAAAATGACCTTCATGCAGTTCGCCGCCGTGCGCCTGCTGGGGGTCGACTGCTACGTCAGCCGCTCCGGCTACACCGGCGAAGACGGTTTCGAGATTTCCGTACCGGCGGCCAGCGCCGAGGCCCTGGCCCGCAGCCTGCTGGCCGAAGCCGAGGTCGAGGCCATCGGCCTGGGGGCCCGTGACTCGCTGCGCCTCGAAGCCGGCCTGTGCCTATACGGGCACGACATGAATACCGACACCTCCCCGGTAGAGGCCAGCCTGCTCTGGGCAATCTCCAAAGTGCGGCGCGCCGACGGTGCGCGGGCCGGCGGATTCCCTGGCGCCGAGGCGATCTTTGCCCAGCAGCAACAGGGTGTGTCACGCAAACGTGTGGGCCTGTTACCGCAAGAACGCACACCGGTGCGTGAAGGCGCGGAAATCGTCGATCAGGACGGCAAGGTGATCGGCAACGTCTGCAGCGGCGGCTTCGGTCCGACCCTCGGTGCCCCTCTGGCCATGGGCTATGTAGACAGCTCGCAGGCCGCCCTGGAGAGTGAAGTCTGGGCCATCGTGCGCGGCAAGCGCGTCCCCCTCAAGGTGAGCAAAATGCCGTTTGTGCCACAGCGTTACTACAGGGGCTGATACACCGCTATCAACAGGGGTTGATACCCCCTGTTGATACTTACAGTAACAACTAAGCCTTAGACGAAACAACGCACTACCTTGTCACGCAACCGCCACAAAACAGTGCATATATTCATTCATGAACTTGTTTTATAACAGTCGACAATAAGCCCCCCCCAGCTGGGGCACAGCGACAATCTGCAAGGCCAGACACCCCCTGTAAACAGGCGTAAACCCGGGTTTGCGCAGGGCTTGTTTTTTCTCCCGGAGTTGGCGTAGAGTTTCTCTACTGTGTTTGCATGGGTCGCTTGGAATCGTGACCTGGGCAGTAGCCTGAAGTTTGCTACAACCCGTTCGACGTCTCTTACTTTCCTGCAACCCAGCCCAGTACTCTTTCATATGAAAGGGACTGTCATTAATTTTAGCGTCAAGGAAATAAGAAAATGGCTGATCGTCAGAAGGGTATCGTCAAGTGGTTTAACGACGAGAAAGGTTTTGGTTTTATCACTCCAGAAAGCGGTCCGGATCTGTTCGTCCATTTCCGCGCTATTCAGGGCAACGGTTTCAAGAGCCTGAAAGAAGGCCAAAAAGTGACCTTCATCGCCGTGCAGGGCCAGAAAGGCATGCAGGCGGATGAAGTGCAAGCGGAAGCCTGATCCCCCGGGAACCAACCTTCTTGCAATGAAAAGCCCCTGATATTGATATCAGGGGCTTTTTTATTGACGCAATTTCGTAAAATGGCTTTTTTCAGCCCCCACAGAGAGAGCCGCCATGTCGAAACACGCGCTGAGCCCCCAGGGCGATTTTCCCGCCGCCGGCCTGGGCCGTCGCCTGGCCGCGATGTTCTATGACTTCTTGCTGTGTACGGCGCTGCTGATCGTCACCGGCTTTGTCTACAAGCTGGTGCAGATGGCGATCGTCGGCGAGCAGCAACTGCGCAAGCTATCCGATGCCGGGGCACTGGACGGCGACCCGCTGCTATCGACGATCCTGGTGTTCGTGCTGTTCGGCTTTTTCGCCAAGTTCTGGACCTACAAGGGCCAGACCCTGGGCATGCAGGTCTGGGGGATTCGCGTACAGAACGCCGACGGTACGGCCATCAGCCTCTGGCAGGCGCTGCTGCGGTTTATCGTGTCCATTGCCTCCTGGCTGTTCGGCCTGGGTTTCCTCTGGTCGCTGGTCGACAAGCAAAAACGCAGCTGGCACGACATCTACTCCAATAGCCAGTTGGTCCGGCTGCCCAAGCCAGCCAGGTGAGCAGGCAAAAAAAAGCCCACCTGTTCCGAGGCGGGCTTTTTCATACGGCGACTTCAGTCGGGCTTATTCAGCCAGCTTGAAGGTAATGAAGCTGGCACGTCCCTGACGCAGCACGCGCATGGACACCGAACGATTCTTCGGCAGAGCCTTGGCAATCTCGGTGAACTGCGCCGCGCTGGTGATCGCCTGGTTGTTCAGGTGGGTGATCACATCGCCTGGCTGCAGGCCGATCAAGGCCGCGGGACCGTCCTGGACGTCCTTGATGACCACGCCACCCTTGAGGTCATTGTCTTTCTTCTGGTCATCGCTCAGCTCGACCACGGAAATCCCCAGGCGGTTGCTGCTGCGCTCGGCGCCGTTGGCCTTGGCGATATCCATTTCCTTGCCTTCGTCCGGAATCGCACCGACCGTCAGGTCCACGGTCTTGCGTTTGCCTTCACGAATCACTTCCAGGGAGGCTTTCTCACCGGCTTTCAACGCGCCGACCAGATGCGGCAGATCGGCCGACAGCTCGATCGGCTGGCCGTTCATGCTGAGGATCACGTCACCGACCTGCAAGCCACCCTTGGCGGCCGGGCCACCGTCCTGCACCTGGGCAACCAGGGCACCGGCCGGTTTGTCCAGGCCGAACGACTCGGCCAGGTCCTTGTTGACCTCCTGGATCACCACCCCCAACCAGCCACGGCTGACCTTGCCGCCGGCCTTCAGTTGATTGGATACGTCCATGGCCACATCGATCGGGATCGCGAAGGAAACCCCCATGAAGCCACCGGAACGGGTGTAGATCTGCGAGTTGATCCCGACCACTTCACCCTTGAGGTTGAACAGCGGACCACCGGAGTTACCCGGGTTGATCGGCACGTCGGTCTGGATGAACGGGACATAGTTCTCGTTCGGCAGGCTGCGTCCCACGGCGCTGACGATGCCCTGGGTCACGGTATGGTCAAAGCCAAATGGCGAACCGATGGCCACGACCCACTGGCCGGCCTTCAGGTCCTTGGACTTGCCCAACGTGAGGGTCGGCAGGTCCTTGCCGTCGATCTTCAGCAGCGCCACGTCGGAACGCGGATCGGTGCCTACCAGCTTGGCCTTGAGCTCACTGCGATCAGCCAGGCGTACCACGATCTCGTCCGCGTCGGCGACCACGTGGTTGTTGGTCAGGATGTAGCCGTCCTTGGAGATGATGAACCCCGAGCCCAGGGACTGGGCTTCACGCTGGCGACCACCGCCACTGCCACCGCCTTTTGGACTGCGCGGCTGCGGGAAACCACGGAAAAATTGCTGGATTTCCGGCGGCAGGCCTTCCAGGCCCTGTATGTCGGAGACCTTGCGATCCGGCAGTTTCTGGGTGGTGCTGATGTTGACCACCGCAGGCGAAGCCTGCTCCACCAGTTGGGTGAAGTCGGGCAAGTCAGCGGCCTGGGCGGTCAACGCCTGGCCGAGCACCAGGACGGTGGCGACAATGGACAGATAAGACTTCAAGCGTGGCATCGACATATGGCTCCCGTGAACAACGAGCATGATTAAGCGATAGGCCCCAGCAAACCCCGGGCATGACACGCCGGGACTTCTGGACCGGAAACAGCAAACAAGGCCAGAGCCGAGAAGCTCTGACCTATAGGAAAATTCAGGGATATTTGCAAATGAATTTGATCACCAGACATTTCCGCACCAGCCCCCAGCAAGCCTCATGATTCAGCTGCTCATTGCTTGGCCTGAGCGTCACCGGAACGCATGGACAGCGCAATCCGTTCGGCGGTACCGATCGGAATCTCCCCCACCACCGTGACCATGATATCGCCGCCCGGCGTGGTCAGGCGTCGAGACACCGCGACCGTCGGCCCCAACTGGGCCCGGGCGTCTGTCACCGAGGCACCGTTGAGGGGTTCAAGGAACACCGAAAACCGTGAAAGACCGTCGTCATACATCAAGCTGCTGACCTGGACCTTGGTCGCCGGGTCGACCCGCGCCGTGCTGCTGACCAGTTCAAAACCCGCTGGCAGCCAGTCCGAATGCCACAACTGGGCTGCCGCAGCCCCCAGTGCCTGCGCCTTGGGCTGGGCCTGGTTGGTCAACAGGACCACCGGCTTGCACTCGGCACTTGGCTGCACCTGGCTCTCCTCGGGAGGCTGGGTGGTATTCAATTCAGTGAACTGGAAGCGTTCGAGCAACTGCCCCTTGTCATTGAGCAACAATGACTTCAAGGGCAAACCGGTCTCACGGTCCAGATGCAGTTCAAAACCATAACGGTGCTGGTCACGCGGCGTCAGCGAAACCACCACGGCCGGACGACCGGCCACGCGCGACTTGCCGACGACAGCGATGTCATACCAGGTCTTGAGTGTTTGCGGATCCAGCGGGCGGGTATGGGAATCGGGCATATCGCCGAGCCCCGCCACCAGTGCACCACTGACGCACTGGGTGTGACCATCGACGCGAACAACCTCTTGTGCCGAGCCATCGAGCTGGATCAGACGTTCACGAACCTTGCCATCGCGCACCAGGTGCCAGATGCCATGGGTAGAAAAACTACCGTTGCGTTCGTAGACGAAAGTGCCCTGAAAGCTTTGCTGCTGCTCGGCTTGCCCAAGACGGTTCAACCAGTCCTGGGCCTCATCGGCCTGGGCTGGAAGAACCCACCAGCCACTGAGCACCAGCGTTAGAAGAGGTAGCGCGCGCATGATCCTCCTTAACGGTTTTCCAGGCTGGCGGCACGGGCATAAGGCAGAGCGCTTTCAGTGCCCTTGAGTGCGGCCTGTTGCGCATGCTGGCGCAGGTAGCCTGGTAGACGCTGGTCGTGCCAGCCGGACTGGCCTTGCTGCAACACGCCATTGGCCATCGGGCCAGTCGCCTGGTCGCGGCTTTCAGTGTAGCCGGCCAGCACCGCAGGGCCTTTGGCCGTCGGCGCAACCAGACCTGGCTGGTTCGACTGCTGGGCCAGTTGGGCACCGACGATGTCATCCTGGTTGTACAGACGTACACCGGCCAGCACGGCCAAGGTGACCGAAGCCGCCACGGCCAGACGCCCGAGGGTACGCCAGGGACCACGAGTAGTTTTCGCCGGGACTTCCTCACCGGCCAGGGCCGCGGAAACAGCCGAGGCGAGATCCAGGCGCGGGTCCAACAGTTCTTTGTGCATCACTGCCCGGGCGATTTGGTAACGAGACCAGGTGGCACGGGTCTCGGCATCGTCAAGGGCATTGAGCACCCGACGCAATTCCAGTTCATCCGCTTCGTTATCCATCACCGCGGACAGCGATTCCTGCAGGGCTTCACGACTCATGGCGGTTCCTCTCTTGGCTGTCGCCGCTGTCTCAGGTTTCCTGCAACAACGGCTGCAGGGCTTTATCGATGGCCTCCCGAGCGCGGAAAATCCGGGAGCGCACGGTGCCCACCGGACACTGCATGACCGCTGCAATGTCCTCATAACTCAGACCGTCGAATTCACGTAAAGTTAAAGCCGTACGCAAATCTTCTGGCAGCTGCTGGATGGTCCGATGGACAGTGCCTTCGATCTCATCCCGCAGCAATGCACGCTCCGGCGACTCGAGGTCCTTGAGGCCATGATCGCCGTCGTAGAACTCCGCGTCCTCTGAACTCACATCGCTGTCTGGTGGCCTGCGACCGCGGGACACCAGATAGTTCTTCGCCGTGTTGATGGCGATGCGGTAGAGCCAGGTGTAAAAGGCACTGTCACCGCGAAAATTGCCCAACGCACGGTAGGCTTTGATAAAGGCTTCTTGTGCAACGTCCTGGGCTTCATGGGTGTCGTGCACGAATCGCACGATCAACCCGAGAATTTTGTGCTGATACTTCAGCACCAGCAGATCAAATGCCCGCTTGTCGCCGCGTTGAACGCGCTCGACCAGCTGCTGATCCTCTTCCTGGGTTAGCATGAACACTCCTCATAGGACCTGAAGGAGGCGCGCATCGCTAATTGACCAGGCTTGCAAACATAGACTCGGGCTTCTGGCAAAAGTTCTCCCCCTTCAAGCAAGTTTCCTGTGATCCGCCGAACGGACACACACGAAAAACGCAGCACGGCCAGCGCCGACTGCGTGAATAATCTGGTCGTCGAATCTGCTTGCGCGGGCCGTCTCAGGCACCTCGCACAAAGCCGACGCTGTCCCCTTCTTTCAGGCACCCCGCATGGGAGCCCGGAGCCCCGTAAAAGTTCCCGGAACCCCCAGCGGGTGATGGCATTGTGATGGTTATGCTGACCACGGCTGCCTGAGCCTTGGTTATAGCTGAAAAATCATCGCCTTACCCTGCAAAAGCGCATGCATGGCGGCATGGACTGGCGCACACTCAACGCCCACAGCCCTTTCACAATGCCACAAAGGCCCGGCTATTGTGCCGCTCCCCCCAGCCATATACTAGTGGGCTGTCGGGCGGGGCCCGGTAACTGCCCCCGGGCGCTTTTTTCGGATGTTTCAGATGAGCCGACATTTTCAACACGATGTGCTGGTGATTGGCAGCGGTGCCGCCGGCCTGAGCCTGGCGCTCACCCTGCCCAGCCATCTGCGCATTGCCGTACTGAGCAAGGGCAACCTGGCCAATGGTTCGACCTTCTGGGCCCAGGGCGGGGTCGCCGCGGTGCTCGACGACACCGACACCGTGCAGTCCCACGTCGAGGACACCCTCAACGCCGGCGGCGGCCTGTGCCACGAAGACGCCGTGCGCTTCACCGTCGAGCACAGCCGCGAGGCCATCCAGTGGTTGATCGACCAGGGCGTGCCGTTTACCCGCGACGAAGCAGCCAGCGCCGATGACGGCGGTTTCGAGTTCCACCTGACCCGCGAGGGCGGCCACAGCCATCGGCGCATCATCCATGCCGCCGATGCCACCGGCGCGGCGATCTTCAAGACCCTGCTGGAGCAAGCCCGCCAGCGCCCCAATATCGAGCTGCTGGAACAACGGGTCGCCGTCGACCTGATCACCGAAAAACGCCTGGGCCTGGCCGGCGACCGCTGCCTGGGCGCCTACGTACTCGATCGCGGCACCGGTGAGGTCGACACCTATGGCGCGCGCTTCACCGTGCTCGCCTCGGGTGGCGCAGCCAAGGTCTACCTCTACACCAGCAACCCCGACGGCGCCTGCGGCGACGGCATCGCCATGGCCTGGCGTTCAGGCTGCCGGGTGGCGAACCTGGAGTTCAACCAGTTCCACCCCACCTGTCTGTATCACCCGCAGGCCAAGAGTTTCCTGATCACCGAGGCGCTGCGTGGCGAAGGCGCGCACCTGAAGCTGCCCAACGGCGAACGTTTCATGCCGCGTTTCGACCCACGGGCCGAGCTGGCGCCACGGGACATCGTGGCCCGGGCCATCGACCATGAAATGAAGCGCCTGGGGATCGACTGCGTCTACCTGGATATCAGCCACAAGCCTGAAGCCTTTATCAAGGCGCACTTCCCGACGGTGTACGAGCGCTGCCTGGAATTTTCCATCGACATCACCAAAGGCCCGATCCCGGTGGTCCCGGCCGCGCACTACACCTGCGGCGGGGTGCTGGTGGACCAACAGGGCCGCACCGATGTCCCCGGCCTGTACGCCATCGGCGAGACCAGCTTCACCGGCCTTCACGGCGCCAATCGCATGGCCAGCAACTCGCTACTCGAATGCTTCGTCTACGCCCGCTCGGCGGCGGCCGACATTCTCCAGCAGCTGCCGCAGGTCGCCGTACCGGCCGCGCTGCCGAGCTGGGATGCGAGCCAGGTAACCGACTCGGACGAGGACGTGATCATCGCGCACAACTGGGACGAGCTGCGGCGTTTCATGTGGGACTATGTCGGCATCGTGCGCACCAACAAGCGCCTGCAACGGGCACAACACCGGGTGCGCCTGCTGCTGGACGAGATCGATGAGTTTTATAGCAACTACAAAGTCAGCCGCGACCTGATCGAGTTGCGTAACCTGGCCCAGGTCGCCGAACTGATGATTCGTTCGGCGATGGAACGCAAGGAAAGCCGGGGCCTGCATTACACCCTCGACTATCCGGACCTGTTGCCCGAAGCGCTGGACACTATCCTGGTGCCGCCCACCTACGCCGACTGAATTTCAAGCGTACGCGCAGGCGCCGATGCATGTCCGGCGCCTGTGCATCCCAGGGCACACACAGCGCACGGACCCGGCGCTCACCCGGCAAACGAAAACGCAGCACCACCAGCCACGGCAAGGCCAGGCTGTCGCGGCACAACTGCACCGACTGCCAACCCGTGGCCCGACTCCACAGTTGCCAGCCCTGTTCGTCGCGGCGCAAACCGGTAAAAGCCGACGGATGACTCAGCAACAACTGCCGTGGCAGCACCCAGGCGCCATGGACCAGGCACAGCAAAGCCCCGGACAGACTTGCCCAGAGCGGAATATCCAGCAGACAAAGCGAAACCAGGGCCAGGCCGAGAGCCCCGAGATAGGCCGCCGGCAACAGCCGTGAGGCCTGCCAGCGACATTCGAACAGATTACTTGGGCTGGACACGATCCAGGATCATGCGAACCATTCGCTGCAACTCAGGATCTTCCGACTCGGAGCGCTCCATGAACCAGCCGAACATGTCCTGATCTTCGCATTCGAGCAGGTTGCGATAGCAGTCGCGGTCGGCCTGGCTCAGATGCGGGTACACCTCCCTGACGAACGGTACCAGCAACACATCCAGCTCCAGCATACCGCGGCGGCTGTGCCAATAGAGGCGATTGAGTTCTACATCTTCGACCATGGAGCGCTCCTCAAATTTGAGCGCAAGTATACAGCCCCGCGCGCGCGCCGACAGTCGGCTTTGGTCGGGGGCGCCGGCAGCGTTGTGAACTACCCATTTGCCAGGCGCCCCTCTATGATGTCTCCCATCCTTTTGCCGCTGCGATGACCCATGGCCGATTCCGCTTTTTTCTGCACGCTGACCCACGAAGGCGTTCTTGCCGTTCGCGGCACCGACGCCGCCAAGTTCCTCCAGGGCCAACTGACCTGCAACCTCAACTACCTGAGTGACGCCCGGGCCAGCCTCGGTGCGCGCTGCACGCAAAAAGGCCGCATGCAGTCGAGTTTTCGTATCCTGCTCGAAGGCGACGGCGTGCTGCTGGCAATGGCGAGCGAGCTGCTGGAAGCGCAACTGGCGGACCTGAAAAAATACGCCGTGTTCTCCAAATCCAAACTCACCGACGAAAGCGCCGGCTGGGTCCGCTTCGGGCTCGGCGACGCCGACGCCGCCTTGCGTGGCCTGGGCCTTGAGCTGCCGAGCGAGACCGATGCGGTGGTCCGCGCGGACGGCCTGATCGCCCTGCGGGTTTCCCCGGCGCGCAGCGAACTCTGGGTCCCGGCGGACCAGGCCGCTCGGGTCCGCGAGCAACTGGCCGGAGCGTTGCGCGAAGCCGATCTGAACACCTGGCTGCTGGGTCAGGTGCGGGCCGGGATCGGCCAGGTCATGCCACAGACCCGCGAACTGTTTATCCCGCAAATGCTCAATTTGCAGGCTGTCGGTGGCGTAAGCTTCAAAAAAGGCTGTTATACAGGGCAGGAAATCGTCGCCCGCATGCAGTACCTGGGCAAGCTCAAACGCCGCCTCTATCGTCTGGCGCTGGTCGCCGAGCAACTGCCGGAGCCGGGTAGCGCGCTGTTCGCCCCCTCCCATGGCAGTGCCATCGGTGAAGTGGTGATTGCCGCCCAGGCGGAAAATGGCATTGAACTACTGGCCGTTCTGCAGGCCGAAGCTGCAGAAGCAGGTCATGTCCATCTGGGTGATTTGCAAGGTCCGGCCCTGACACTGCTGGACCTGCCCTATCAACTGGATCGCGACAGCGAAATCCAGCGTTAACCGCACCGCCCTAGAGAATTGAAATGAACAAGCTGGCGGAAAAGGTCCAACAGGATTTGGTCAAGGCCATCGACAACGATGATCTGGTTCTGCCGACCCTGCCGGAAGTGGCCCTGAAGATTCGCAAGGCAGCCGAAGATCCGGAGATCAGCGTCAGCACCTTGAGCAAAGTGATCGGTGGCGATACCGCGTTGTCGGCACGCCTGATCAAGGTGGTCAACAGTCCGTTGCTGCGGGCCAGCCATGAAGTCACCGACCTGCACACCGCCATCACCCGGCTGGGGGTCAACTACAGCAGCAACCTGGCCATCGGCCTGGTCATGGAGCAGATTTTCCATGCCCGCTCCGAAGTGGTGGAGCAGAAGATGCGTGAGGTCTGGCGCAAGAGCCTGGAGATCGCCGGGGTCTGCTACGTGCTGTGCCGCAACTTCACCTTGCTCAAGCCGGACCAGGCGGCGTTGGGCGGTTTGGTGCACCAGATCGGCGTCCTGCCGATCCTGACCTATGCCGAGGATCACTACGAGTTGCTCGCCGATCCGCTGAGCCTGGATCACGTGATCGATAGCATTCATCCGCTGCTCGGGGATGAGTTGCTGAAGGTCTGGGAGTTTCCGGAAATGCTCGCCAAGCTGCCCGGGCAATACCTGAACCTGGAACGTGACAGCAAAAACATCGACTATATCGGTCTGGTGCAGATTGCCAGTGTGTTTTGCCATCAGGGCACGGAGCATCCTTTCGGGCAGATTGCCCTGGGCGACTTGAAAGCCTTTATCAAGTTGGGGCTGGACGCGGAGAGCAGCACCCTCAGTGATCAGCTCAACGAGGCACGGGAGATGTTCCGCTAGAAACGGGCCCCCTACACAAAATCTGTGTCCGATGACGGATTATTGTGGGAGCCGGCTTGCTGGCGATGACCGCCGATCAGACGATGCAAGGCCCACGGGCCTCATCGCTGGCAAGCCAGCGACAAAGTTTTGTGGTGTTTTCAGGAAGTGGCGATAAAGCTCACGCGGACCTTCAGGCCGTGGGGCTGCGCATCATGCAAAGTGATCTGCGCCAGGTGCGCCCGACAGATCTCGCCGACAATCGCCAGTCCCAGCCCGGCGCCGACGCCCTGCTGATGGCGCCGGTAAAAGCGCTCGAAGACCCGCCCCCGCTCTTCCCACGGAATCCCCGGCCCGTCGTCCTCCACCTCGAGCACCGCCGGCAAACCAACCCGCAGGATCACATTGCCCCCGGACGGCGTATGGGCCAGGGCGTTGTCCACCAAATTACTCAACAGCTCGTTGAGCAAGGTCGGCTCGCCCCGCAGCCACACCGGTTCATCGGCCTCCAGTGCCAAGGCCACGCCCCGCGCATGGGCCAACGGCGCCATCGCCATGCCCAGCTCCCGCGCCAGCTGACTGAGGTCGAGCAACTGCGCGCCGCCCTCGGCAATCGCCCGTGCGCCATTTTCGATCCGCGCCAGCGACAACAACTGGTTGGCCAGGTGGGTCAGGCGGTCCGTGCCCTGGGCCGCGGCCTCCAGGGTCTCGCGCCAGGTCGCCGACTCCGTCGCCCGCAAGCCCAGTTCAAGACGCGCCTTGAGCGCCGCCAGAGGCGTGCGCAGCTCATGGGCGGCATCGGCGATAAACTGCCCCTGGCGCTCGAACTGTCGACGCAGGCGCTCGGTGAAGTGATTGAGCGAGCGCACCAACGGCTGGAGCTCATGCTGCACCTCCACCAGCGGCAAGGGCCGCAGATCATCCGGCTGACGCTCCTCCACAGCCGCGCGCAAACGTTCCAGCGGACGCAACGCCGCGCTCACGGCAAACCCCACCAGCAATAGCGCCCCCAGCGCCAGCATCCCCACGCGCAACAGCGTGTCGGCCATCAGGCTGCGGGCCATGTTCTCCCGGACCTCAACGGTCTCGGCCACGCGAATTTCCGCCGTGCCGTTCATATTCGGCTCGCTGACCACCTTGAGCAGGCTCACCACCCGCACCTTCTGCCCCCGATATTGGCCATTGTAGAACCGCGCCAGCGCCGGATAGTCATCGGTGCGCGGCGTTCCGGGCGGTGGTACAGGGAGGTTTTCGTAACCGGAAATCAACTGCCGGTGGATGTCGTTGACCTGATAGTAGATCCGCCCGGCGCTGTCATAGGCAAAAGTGTCCAGAGCGACATACGGTACATTGACGCTCAGGCTGCCGTCGTGTTGCGACAGGCCCGCGGCAATGGTTCGCGCCGAGGCCAGCAGGGTGCGGTCATAAGCCGTGTCCGCGGCCTCGCGACCATTGTTGTAGGCACTCCAACCGCTGGCGAGCATCAACACCACCAGCAACAGCGCCAGGTCGCGCAGCAGCCGCCAGCGCAGGCTGCCGGCCTTATGCATCGCGATGCTCGAGCAGATAGCCGAGACCGCGAAAGGTGACGATGGCCACCGCCTGGCCGTCGAGCTTCTTGCGCAGACGATGCACGTAGATTTCGATGGCATCGGTGCTGGCCTCCTCGTCCAGTCCGAAGACCTGCGCGGCCAACTGCTCCTTGCTCATCACCCGACCGGGTCGGGCAACCAACGCTTCGAGCACCGCCTGTTCACGAGACGTTAGGGTCAACAGTTCGTCGCCGAGGGTAAAACGCCGGGTGTCCAGGTCGTAGACCAACGCACCGCAACGCTGCTGACGCTCACCGCCCAGAACGCTGCGCCGTAACAACGCCTTGACCCGCGCCTCCAGCTCGCTGAGCTCGAACGGCTTGGCCAGGTAATCGTCCGCCCCCAGGTTCAGCCCATGGACGCGGTCCTTCACATCACTGCGCGCGGTCAGCATCAGTACCGGCAGGTTCTTGCCCCGTGCACGCAAACGGGCCAGCACCTCGAACCCGTCCAGGCGCGGCAGGCCCACGTCAAGAATCGCCACGGCGTATTCCTGACTGCTCAATGCCAGGTCAGCGGCCACCCCATCGTGCAGCACATCCACGGTCAACCCCGCGCTCTTGAGCGCCTGGGCCACACTTTCAGCCAATTGGGGATGGTCTTCGACCAGAAGCACACGCATGGTTTTCCTACCTCGACAAGGGTGACGTCAAACGCCCTTCCGGGGCCGGAGTCTACCGGATAAACAAACCACCGCTAGTCATCACCGCCTCTGTTTGCAGGGCCTATCACACTGAAAGCATAGTGAAAGATTGATCCGTTATAATCCCTTAACGGGAAGTTACGAGCACTGCCCACCACCACCCCTGAAGCCGAAAGCACTTCAACGTGGTGGCGCCCGCACAAGAACAATAACGGAGTACTCCACCATGCCGCCATTACGCACCTTCGCCCTCGCCGCCGGGTGTTTACTGCTTGCCGGACAGCTCTTCGCCGGCGAACCCGAACACCCCGAATGCATCGCCCCGGCCGCCCCCGGCGGTGGGTTCGACCTGAGCTGCAAGCTGGCGCAAAGCGCGCTCCTCAACGAACAAATCCTCAGCACGCCCATGCGCGTCACCTATATGCCCGGTGGCGTCGGAGCCGTGGCCTACAACGCCGTGATCACCCAGCACCCGGCCGATGCCAACACCCTGGTGGCCTGGTCCAGCGGTTCGCTGCTGAACCTGGCGCAAGGCAAGTTCGGCCGTTTCGATGAAGGCGCCGTGCGCTGGCTGGCCACCGTTGGTACCAGCTACGGCGCCATCGCGGTGAAACGCGACTCACCGTATAAAACCCTCGCCGACCTGGTCAAGGCACTGAAGGCCGACCCGAGCAAGGTGGTCATCGGTTTCAGCGGCACCGTTGGTGGCCAAGACTGGATGCAGGCCGCGCTGATCGCCAAGATTGCCGGGATCAACCCGCGCAACCTGCGTTACGTGGCCCTCGAAGGGGGTGGCGAAATCATCACGGCCTTGCTGGGCGGGCAAACCCAGGTCGGCAGTACCGACACTGCCGACTCCATGCCGTACATCCAGAGCGGCGACATGCGCCTGCTGGCGGTGTTAGCCGAACAACGCCTGGACAAGCCGGAAATGAAGAACATCCCCACCGCCAAGGAGCAAGGCTACGACATCGTCTGGCCGGTGGTGCGCGGCTTCTACCTGGGGCCCAAGGTCAGCGACGAAGACTACGCCTGGTGGAAAGCCGCCTTCGACAAACTCCTGGCCTCGGAAGAGTTCGCCAAGCTGCGCGACCAGCGCGCGCTGTTCCCCTTCGCCATGACCGGCCCCGAGCTCGACACCTACGTGAAGCAGCAGGTCGCCGACTACAAGGTGCTGGCCAAGGAATTCGGCCTGATCCAGTGATCACCTGCGCCTAGCGTTCGTGCCCCTGCAAAGGGGCGCGCCACAGGAGTTCGCCATTGTCTGCCTCGGCGGCATGGCCGGCGAGCGGATGATGTTCAACTGCAAGGAAGCCGCCTCGGTGTTCGTGGTGAACATCCGTTGCGGCCTGCTGGGGTTCATCATGGGCGTGCTGCCGGGTGCCGGGGCGACACTGGCCAGTGCCGTGGCCTATATGACCGAAAAGCGCCTGGCGGGTGCCGGTGGTACGTTCGGCCAAGAATGCTTGAGAACTGACGAACTGTCACTTCTCCCTGTAGGAGCGAGCTTGCTCGCGATGGTGGTCAACGATAACGCGGGTAGTCTGATGCCCCGTGGTGTCTGGTCGTCCATCGCGAGCAAGCTCGCGCCTACAGGGGGTGGCCAAGGCCGTCAGAGCGGCGGCAACGCCCACTGAATCGGCGTCAGGCCATTCTGTTCGAGAAACTTGTTGGTCCGGCTGAAATGCCCACAGCCGATGAAGCCGCGATAGGCCGACAGCGGCGATGGATGCACCGACTTCAACACCAGGTGCTTGGTCGCATCGATCAACTTCTGCTTGCCCTGGGCATGGGCGCCCCACAGCAGGAACACCAGTTTGTCCTGGCGTTCGCTGACCACCTCGATAATCCGATCGGTAAAGAACTGCCAGCCGCGATTGGCGTGTGAGGCGGCAATGCCGCGCTCCACGGTCATGGTGGTGTTGAGCAGCAACACGCCCTGCTCGGCCCAGCTTTGCAGGTAGCCGTGCTGGGGGATGTCGATATTCAGGTCGCGCTGCAACTCTTTGTAGATATTGACCAGCGACGGCGGCGCCGGGACGCCCGGCTGCACCGAAAAACACAGGCCATGGGCCTGGCCGGGACCGTGATAGGGGTCCTGGCCGATGATCACCACCTTCACCTGATCCAGCGGCGTGCTGTTCATGGCATTGAAGATCAACGGGCCCGGCGGGTAGATCTCCTTGCCGGCGGAGCGCTCCTGGCGCAGAAATTCTCGCAACTCGCTCATGTAGGGCTTGTCGAACTCTTCACGTAGCGCCTGCTTCCAGCTGGGCTCGAGTTTGATGCGGTCGTCGTCGGTCATGATCGTGTCCGGAAATAACAATGGGGCGGACACTAGGAAAGCCCATCACGCTTGTCAATTGATCCGCGACAGAACCGGCACTTTCCCACACAAGGATCATACTGTGCATTCAACGAGTAGCGAGGTCACGATGAACCTGCATTTCGAAGAACTCACCGGTATCAACGGTGCCCGCCTGGGTATCGCCACGCTGGATGCCGAACACACCCTCAATGCGCTGTCACTGCCGATGATCCAGGACCTGGACGAACGCCTGGAGACCTGGGCGCGGGATCCGAACATCGCTTGTGTGCTGCTGCGCGGCAACGGTACCAGGGCTTTCTGCGCCGGCGGCGAGGTGCGTAGCCTGGCCCAGGCCTGTCAGGCACATCCGGGCGCGGTACCACCGCTGGCCAGCGTGTTCTTTGCCTCGGAGTACCGCCTCGACTACCGTCTGCACACCTACCCCAAGCCCGTGCTGTGCTGGGCCCATGGCTATGTTCTCGGCGGCGGCATGGGCCTGCTGCAAGGCGCGGCCATTCGCATCGTCACCCCGAGCAGCCGCCTGGCGATGCCGGAGATCGGTATCGGTTTGTACCCGGATGTCGGCGCCAGTTGGTTCCTGTCGCGGCTACCGGGCAAGTTGGGGCTGTTCCTCGGTCTGACCGGCGCGCAGATGAACGCGCGCGACGCCATCGACCTGGGCCTGGCCGACCGGCTACTGGGCGATGAGCAACAGGAAGAACTGATCGAGGGACTGTTGCGACTCAATTGGCAGGAGCAAACGGCGATGCAACTCAACAGCCTGCTCAAAGCGCTGGAGCGTCAGGCCCGCGATCAGCAAGCACAACCGCAAGCGCAATGGCTGCCGCTGCGCGAGCGCATTGATGAGCTGCTGGACGTCAGCGATGTACGCTGTGCCTGGAAGGCCATTGCGCTGTTGACCGAAGACGCCGACAAACGCCTGGCCCGGGCGGCCCGGCAACTCAAGGAAGGCTGTCCGCTGACCGCACACCTGGTCTGGGAACAGATCGCCCGGGCCCGGCACTTGTCACTGGCGCAGGTGTTCCAGATGGAATACACCCTGAGCCTCAACTGCTGCCGTCATCCGGAGTTCAGCGAAGGCGTGCGGGCCCGGCTGATCGACAAGGACGGCGAACCGCGCTGGCATTGGCCGGATATCGCCGCCGTGCCGGACGCGGTGGTCGAGGCGCATTTCCACAAGGCCTGGGAGGGACGCCACCCATTGGCGGACTTGTCAGACTACTGAACGGCGTCTCGAGCGCTCCTGGCTAATCCTCCCGGTCGCCATGACCACGGCCATCGCCGCCACGGTGACCGTGACCGCCGTCGTTGTCGTCACCGCGCCATTGATGCCGATCCCAGCCCCAACCCCGGTGCGGATAAGGGCGGTAGGTCGGTGCCGGGGCGTAATAGCGTGGCGCAGGCACATAGTAGTCACGCCGGTAGTAGGAACCGCCGCCGTAGTAATAGGCCGGTGCCGGGGCGGTGTAGACATCGGAGCGGTAGTAGCTGGCTTCGCCATCGTAGTAGGGCACGCACGCGGACAGCGCCAGGGACAGGCTTGCAGCGAGAAGGGTTCGAGGGTGCATGGCGGCCTCCTGGACCGCTAAAGGGCGCCGGACAGCGACGCTGACCGACGTAGGTTGGCCAATTGCCCGCCTACACCAGATCAGACCGCGAAACCCTCGCTGAGTGCCCAGGCGGCGAAAATTCCGCGCCGCTGCAGTCAGCACCTACACCACAAAACCTGTGCCGAACCGAGACGCCTCATACCACCGAAGATCTATGTGGGAGCGATGCTTGTCGGATCGTCGCACTGCCGCGAAGCTTTTGGTGATCTTATGGACGCCATCGCCGACAAGCCGGCTCCACACAGTTGATTGCGCGCGATCAGGGCTTGGCGCTGATCTGCTCCTGCAGGTTCTGGATCTGGCTCTGCAGGGTGTTGATATTGCGCGTGACCTGCCCACGGAAGGCATCGAACTCCGCCGTGTTGGCACCCGCCTGCCCACCCGCGGCCTGACGGTTGTCCTGCTCACTCTTGAGCACGACCAGCTCTTGCTCGATACGCTCGACCGCGGCGCTGGAGTTGCCCTGCTTTTTCAAGGCCGCGATATCGGCGGCATTGCTCTTCACTTGCGCGTCGAGCTTGCCACCATCACCCTGGGCGCCTTTCAGGCTGGCCAGCTCCGCCGTCAGGCTTTTGACCTGGGCCTGCAACTGGGTGTTGGCGGTCTGCTGCTCCGCCGTCTGCGCGCTCATCTGCTGCAACCGCTGCTCCAGGCCAGTGGCCTGCCCGGCCACGCCCTGTTGCTGGCGGCCCTGCTCGAGCAACTTGCCTTCAAGCTGGCGGATCTGCAATTTCAGCGCTTCGCTGTCACTGTTGACGCTTGACTCGCTGGCGACCACCTTGCCGGAAATCGCCTGCAAGCGCCCCGCCGCTTCCTCGCTGATGCGCGCGAAGCTTTCCTGGGTCGCCACCAGTTGCTGCTCCATCAGGCTGATCTGCTGGAAACTCCACCAGGCCAGGCCGGCGAAGGCAATGAACAAGGCCCCAACCAGCGCCCACAACGGCCCGGTGCTCGGCACCTTGACCTTGAGCCGTGGCGTGGCCGCGACCTGGTTACGCGCGCGCTCACGCACAGGCGCGGTGCCCACATGCTCCTCATGGTCGTCCGCATCGGCGCGCAGGCTGGGCACATCATCGAAATCGTCGTTGGCATCGTTACGCATGAAGGAACCTTTCTGAACCGCAGTGAGAGCGAAATGCAGCGAGTATAACCGCCCAACCCGCCGCTCTGATCGACCCTGAACCCGGAACCGGGTTCAGTCGTGGTAACCGAATATTTAACCGACCGCCGGCTCCTGGGCTTTCCACCAGGCACAAAACTCGTCGAGGGCCGCCCACAGGCTGACCTTGGGGTCGTAACCGAGATAATGCCGTGCGCGGCTGATGTCCAGGGTGAAATCCTTGTTCATCACCTGCATGCCCAGGCGCGACAGGGTCGGCTCCGGGCGTCCCGGCCAGAGGGCACAGGCACTTTCGTTCAAGGCCGCGACGCTGTAGGCCAGGCCGAAGGAGCGGTAGCGGGTCACTGGCGGCACCTGCATCTGACGCATCACGTAGTTCACCACATCCCACAACGGAATGGGGCTGCCGTTGCTGATATTGTAGGCCTTGCCCAGGGCCGAGTCGCCAACCTGCAGGCTGCTCAGCAAGGCTTCGTTGAGGTTGTGCACGCTGGTGAAATCGACCTTGTTCAGGCCATTGCCGACAATCGATAAGCGCCCCTTGCGCTGCATCCTCAGCAGGCGCGGGAAGAGGCTCATGTCGCCGGCGCCGGTGACGAAGCGCGGACGTAGCGCCAGCACTTCAAGCCCGAATTCCTGGGCGCCGAAGACTTTCTGTTCAGCCTGGTACTTGGTGGCCGCGTAAGGGTGCTTGAAACGCTTGGGCACCTGCTCCTCGGTCAAGCCCAGGTGCGAGCGGCCGTCGAAATAGATCGATGGTGACGACAGGTGCACCAGGCGCCGGACCTGCTGCTTGAGACAGGCCTCGACGACATTTTCGGTGACCAGCACATTGCCCAGGTGGAAATCCTGGTAACGCCCCCACAGGCCCACCGCGCCGGCGCAATGCACCACGGCCTCGACATCGCGGCACAGCTCGCGCACCAACCGCGGGTCAGTCAGGTCGCCCTGAACGAACTCGGCGCCACGCCGCACCAGATGTTCGACGCTCTCGGCCCGGCGCCCATTGACCCGCACCTCATGGCCCTGCTCCAGGGCGCAACGGGCAAAGCGCCCGCCGATAAAGCCGCTTGCGCCGGTGACCAGAATTTTCATCGCTTGCTCCACATACCTTGATTCGTCCTACCTGCTACTTGAACGCCGCCGATCACGCCAAAGGCACCAGCCACTGCGCCGCCGAATGCGCCAGTTGTTCGGTCAACTGGCCGAGCAATTGCCCGCCGTTGCGCCAATGATGCCAGTACAACGGCACATCGATGGTTTTATCCGCGATCAATTCCACCAGAGAACCCCGAGCAAGCTGCCCGCGCACCTGCAGTTCAGGCACCAGCCCCCAACCCAGGCCGGCCTCGGTCAGGCGAATGAAACCTTCCGATGACGGGCACAGATGATGTTCGAAACCACCCTCCACGCCCAGTGCCGCGAGGTAACGGTGTTGCAGGAAGTCGTCCGGGCCGAACACCAGCGCCGGTGTCCGGGCCAGCGTTTGCGCGTCGATCCCGTGGGGAAAGTGTCGGGCGATAAACGCCGGGCTGGCCAGCGCCCGATAACGCATCGCCCCCAGCAACATGCTGCGCGCGCCAGCCACCGGGCGTTCGCTGGCGCAGACACAGGCGGCGACCTCGCCGGCGCGCATGCGCTTGAGGCCCACGGTCTGGTCCTCCACCACCAGGTCCAGCAGCAGGTGCTGGCGAGCACAGAAATCCCCCACCGCCTCGCCCCACCACGTTGCCAGGCTATCGGCATTCAGGGCGATGCGCAGGCGTTCCGGCAAGCCCTCCTCATCCAGCGCCGGCACCTGGCTCTGCAGGTCGCGTTCGAGCAGGCGGACCTGCTGCACGTGGTTGAGCAGGCGCCGACCAATCTCGGTCGGGCTCGGTGGCGTGGTCCGCACCAGCACCGGCTGGCCGACCCGGGCTTCGAGCAACTTGATGCGCTGGGAAATCGCCGACTGCGACAACCCCAGTACCTGGGCCGCCCGTTCGAAGCCGGCCTGCTCGACCACGGCCGCCAGGGCGGAGAGCAATTTATAGTCGAACATCAGTTTTCCTAATGAGCGATCAGCATTATTGGTTTTTCTTATACAACATCACCCCGCAGAATGCCCGTATTCACTGATTACCCGAGGACACCGACATGGCCGGAGAAACTTCCCTGAGCGTACTGCTGCGCAGCATGAGCCCCGAACTCCACGAGGGCGACTACGTCTTCTGCTCCCTGACCGATGCGAGCCAGCTCAACGGCCGCGAGCCCATCGGCAGCTTTCGCGAACGCGAAGGCCTGAGCGTGATCCTGCGCCGCGAAGACGCCCAGGCCCTGGACCTGGCGTTCGACTACCTGGCGGCCTGGATCACCCTCGACGTGCACTCGGCCCTGCAAGCGGTCGGCCTCACCGCCGCTTTCGCCGGTGCCCTGGGCCAGGCCGGGATCAGTTGCAACGTGATCGCCGGCTATTATCACGACCACCTGTTCGTCGGCCGCGATGACGCCGAGCGCGCCATGCAAGTGTTGCGGCAACTGGCCGAACACGGGGAGTCGTAGTCATGTGGCAGAGCTATCTGAATGGCATGCTGGTGGCCGCCGGCCTGATCATGGCGATCGGCACGCAGAACGCCTTTGTCCTGGCCCAGAGCCTGCGCCGCGAACACCACCTGCCGGTAGCGGCTTTGTGCGTGCTCTGCGATGCGCTCCTGATGGCGGCGGGGGTCTTCGGTCTGGCCAGCGTCCTGGCGCATAACCCGACACTGCTGGCGTTCGCGCGCTGGGGTGGCGCGGCCTTTCTGCTCTGGTACGGCAGCCTGGCGCTACGCCGGGCCTTTTCCCGCCAGAGCCTGCAACAAGGCGAAGGGCAGACCGCGCGTTCACTGCGCGTGGTGCTGCTCAGCAGCCTGGCAGTCACCCTGCTCAACCCCCACGTATACCTCGACACCGTGCTGCTGATCGGCTCCCTCGGCACCCAGCAGACCGAGCCCGCTGCCTACGTGGTGGGCGCGGCCAGCGCGTCGCTGCTGTGGTTCTTCAGCCTCGCCCTCGGCGCCGCGTGGCTGGCCCCGTGGCTGGCGCGCCCAGCCACCTGGCGTCTGCTCGACCTGCTGGTGGCCGTGATGATGTTCAGCGTCGCCGCCCAGTTGATCGGCGCTGACTGACTTATTCCAAAAGGCTCTGGAACCTCTATTCCACACAGTTGTTGCGTGGTTAAGCCGTCCCCCCGGTGCTATGATCCGAGTCTTGCGCCGCAAAGAGTACAAACTCCCCGGCGCACGCCTGTATGGCCGCCGTGATCGGCCTTGCGCTCACCGCAACTGACCTGATTAGGAGAATCACCATGGCTTTCGAATTGCCTCCGCTGCCTTATGCACATGATGCCCTGCAGCCGCACATCTCCAAGGAAACCCTGGAGTACCACCACGACAAGCACCACAACACCTACGTCGTGAACCTGAACAACCTGGTGCCAGGCACCGAGTTCGAAGGCAAGACCCTGGAAGAAATCGTCAAGTCTTCCTCCGGCGGCATCTTCAACAACGCCGCTCAGGTCTGGAACCACACCTTCTACTGGAACTGCCTGGCGCCAAACGCCGGCGGTCAACCGACCGGCAAGCTGGCTGAAGCCATCAACGCCGCCTTCGGTTCCTTCGACAAGTTCAAGGAAGAGTTCACCAAGACTTCCGTCGGCACCTTCGGTTCCGGTTGGGGCTGGCTGGTGAAAAAGGCTGATGGCTCCCTGGCCCTGGCCAGCACCATCGGTGCCGGTAACCCGCTGACCGGCGGCGACACCCCGCTGCTGACCTGCGACGTCTGGGAACACGCCTACTACATCGACTACCGCAACGTCCGTCCGAAGTATGTCGAGGCGTTCTGGAACCTGGTGAACTGGAAATTCGTCGCCGAGCAGTTCGAAGGCAAAGCCTTCACCGCTTGAGATTGAACCCGCTTCGCAAAAAAACCCGGCCTCGCCGGGTTTTTTTATACCTGCCGCGCCGACAGGAACTAACCTGAATAATCCTGGAAAATGAAGCGCCACCCCTCAAGTAGAGGGCTCGTGCGACCGACACAGTAGCCATGGCCTGAAAGGGTCCGGGATCAACCTGATCGGCCAAGCATGAGCACGGGTTCTCGCCGCTTGCATTGTCCCTTTGACTGACCGGGCCGGATTGCCAATACTCATGGCAACTTGATGCCATCCGAACGGAACAAGGAATAGCCCTTTGAAGCTGGAATTCAAGAACAGCTTGTCGGTGAAGTTGCTCCGGGTCGTACTGCTGTCGGCGCTGATCGTCGGCGTTGTACTGAGTTGTGCGCAGATTGTCTTTGATGCCTACAAGACTCGCCAGGCCGTAGCCGGCGATGCCCAGCGTATTCTCGACATGTTCCGCGACCCCTCGACCCAGGCCGTCTACAGCCTCGACCGCGAGATGGGCATGCAAGTCATCGAGGGCCTGTTCCAGGACGACGCCGTGCGCATGGCCTCCATCGGCCATCCCAACGAGGCCATGCTCGCGGAAAAATCCCGCGACCTGCAAAAAACCGCCAGCCGCTGGCTGACCGACCCTATCCTCGGCCAGGAAAGCACCTTCAGCACGCAACTGGTCGGTCGCGGCCCCTACAGCGAGTATTACGGCGACCTGAGCATCACCCTCGACACGGCCACCTACGGCCAGGGTTTCCTGATCAACTCGGTGATCATCTTCATCTCCGGCGTGCTGCGGGCACTGTTCCTCGGCCTGGTGCTCTACCTGGTCTATCACTGGCTGCTGACCAAACCGCTGTCGCGAATCATCGAGCACCTGAGCAACGTCAATCCGGATCGTCCCAGCGAACACCAGTTGCCCCAGCTCAAGGGCCATGAGAAGAACGAGCTGGGCATCTGGGTCAACACCGCCAACCAGTTGCTGGCGTCCATCGAGCGCAATACCCACCTGCGCCACGAAGCGGAAAACAGCTTGCTGCGCATGGCCCAGTACGACTTCCTCACCGGTCTGCCCAATCGCCAGCAGTTGCAGCAGCAGTTGGACAAGATCCTGGTCGACGCCGGCCGCCTGCAACGCCGGGTGGCGGTACTGTGTGTCGGCCTGGACGACTTCAAGGGCATCAACGAACAGTTCAGTTACCAGGTCGGCGACCAGCTGTTGCTGGCCCTGGCCGACCGCCTGCGCGCCCACAGCGGTCGCCTCGGCGCCCTGGCCCGGCTGGGCGGCGACCAGTTCGCCCTGGTCCAGGCCGATATCGAACAACCCTATGAAGCCGCGGAGTTGGCCCAGAGCATCCTCGACGATCTGGAAGCGGCGTTTGCCCTCGATCACCAGGAAATCCGCCTGCGTGCCACCATCGGCATCACCTTGTTCCCGGAAGACGGCGACAGCACCGAGAAGCTGTTGCAGAAAGCCGAACAGACCATGACCCTGGCCAAGACCCGCTCGCGCAACCGCTACCAGTTCTATATCGCCAGCGTCGACAGCGAAATGCGCCGCCGTCGCGAACTGGAAAAAGACCTGCGCGAAGCCCTCAACCGCAATCAGTTCTACCTGGTCTACCAACCGCAGATCAGCTACCGCGACCACCGGGTGGTGGGCGTCGAGGCGCTGCTGCGCTGGCAACACCCGGAACACGGCCTGGTACCGCCGGACCTGTTCATTCCCCTGGCCGAGCAAAACGGCACCATCATCGCCATCGGCGAGTGGGTACTGGACCAGGCCTGCCGCCAGTTGCGCGAATGGCACGACCAGGGCTTCAGTGACCTGCGCATGGCGGTCAACCTGTCCACCGTACAATTGCACCACGCCGAGCTGCCGCGAGTGGTCAACAACCTCCTGCAGATGTACCGCCTGCCGCCGCGCAGCCTGGAGCTGGAAGTCACCGAAACCGGCCTGATGGAAGACATCAGCACCGCCGCCCAGCACTTGTTGAGCCTGCGCCGCTCCGGCGCGCTGATCGCCATCGATGACTTCGGCACCGGCTACTCTTCGCTGAGCTACCTCAAGAGCCTGCCACTGGACAAGATCAAGATCGACAAGAGCTTCGTCCAGGACCTGCTCGATGACGACGACGATGCGACCATCGTCCGGGCGATCATCCAGTTGGGCAAGAGCCTCGGCATGCAGGTCATCGCCGAAGGCGTGGAAACCGTCGAGCAGGAGGCCTACATCATTTCCGAGGGTTGTCACGAGGGCCAGGGCTACCACTACAGCAAACCCCTGCCAGCCCGCGAGTTGGGCGCCTATCTCAAGCAGGCGCAGCGCAGCAATGCGGCGATCTTGTGAGGCCCGGCGCCAAGCCGCTCGCCGCGACAAAATCCGCCGGGATCGACTATTGATTTAATACCAAATATTTCAATCACTAAGCCCTTTACACCGAATGCAAATCCTTCGCATTATGTGTCGGCTTTGCGGGGCCCTGCGCCCCCATCCACCCTCTCGAAGCAGGATGTTCGCCATGATTCGCATGCCTCTGGCCACCGCCAGTCTGTTGGCTATCGCCATCGCCCTCGCCGGTTGTGGCGACAAGGACAAGGAAAAATCCGCAGCGGCCACCCAGGCCCCAGCTGCCGCGGCCCAGGCAGCCGCCGACGATGCCAGCGCCAAGGTCGACGAAGCCGCCGCCAAAGCCGTGGTCGCCCACTACACCGAGATTGTCTTCGCTGTATTCAGCGATGCCGAATCCACCGCGAAGAACCTGCAGGCCGCTGTCGACGCCTTCCTCGCCAAGCCGAACGAAGAGACCCTCAAGGCCGCCCGCACCGCCTGGATCGCCGCGCGCGTGCCGTACCTGCAAAGCGAAGTGTTCCGCTTCGGCAACACCATCATCGACGACTGGGAAGGTCAAGTGAACGCCTGGCCACTGGACGAAGGCCTGATCGACTACGTCGACGCCTCCTACGAACATGCCCTCGGCAACCCGGCCGCAAGCGCCAACATCATCGCCAACCCGCAAATCCAGATCGGCGAAGACAAGGTCGATGTCAGCGAGATCACCCCGGAAAAACTCGCCAGCCTGAACGAGCTGGGCGGTTCCGAAGCCAATGTCGCCACCGGCTACCATGCCATCGAATTCCTGCTCTGGGGCCAAGACCTGAACGGCACCGGCCCTGGCGCCGGCAACCGTCCGGCCTCGGACTATCTGGAAGGTGCCGGCGCCACCGGCGGTCACAATGACCGTCGGCGCGCCTACCTCAAGGCCGTAACCCAACTGCTGGTCAACGACCTGGAGGAAATGGTCGGTAACTGGAAGCCGGATGTGGCCGACAACTATCGCGCCAGCCTGGAAGCCGAGCCGGCGGAAAGCGGCCTGCGCAAAATGCTCTTCGGCATGGGCAGCCTGTCCCTCGGCGAACTGGCGGGCGAGCGCATGAAAGTTTCGCTGGAAGCCAACTCGCCGGAAGACGAGCAGGATTGCTTCAGCGACAACACCCACAACTCGCACTTCTACGATGCCAAGGGCATTCGCAACGTCTACCTGGGTGAATACACCCGTGTCGACGGCACTCAGCTGAGCGGCCCGAGTCTGTCCGCCCTGGTGGCCAAGGTCGATCCGGCGACCGACGAAGCGCTGAAGAACGACCTGCAAGCCACCGAAACGAAGATCCAGATCATGGTCGACCACGCCAACAAGGGTGAGCACTACGACCAACTGATCGCGGCCGGCAACCAATCCGGTAACAAGATCGTGCGTGACGCCATCTCGGCGCTGGTCAAGCAAACCGGCTCCATCGAGCAGGCGGCGGCCAAGCTCGGCATCAGCGACCTGAACCCGGATAACGCCGATCACGATTTCTGATCGGCCCTTGTCCCCCCTCATGTAGGAGCGAGCTTGCTCGCTCCTACATGAGGGCAAGCCAGCCCCCACAAAGCCGCGCAGTGTCATAAATCAAGTAAATGCTAATCCCTCTTATTCAAATGTATCGAGACTGATAAACTCGCGCCCGGTCTTTCTCACGCCTTGGACACCGATGCCCTCGCCGCCCCTTCGCCTGTCGACACTGCTCCTGGCCCTTGGCCTGACCGCCTGCGACGACGCTCCGCACTTTACCCAGCCCGAACCCGGCGAAGCCCGATCCGGCGGCAGCACCACAGTGGGCAAACAGGATCGCAACGCCTTCTCGCAGCCCTCGGCCAGCCTCTCCCCAGAGCGGCGCCTGGACTTCAGCGTCGGCAACAGTTTCTTCCGCAGTCCCTGGGTCATCGCCCCTTCGACCACCACCGCCCGTGACGGCCTCGGCCCGCTGTTCAATACCAACGCCTGTCAGAACTGCCATATCAAGGACGGGCGCGGCCATCCGCCGGCAGCGGGTGCGGATAACGCGGTGTCGATGCTGGTGCGCCTGTCGATTCCCAACAGCCCGATGTACGCCAAACTGATCGAACGCCAGGGCGTGGTGCCGGAACCGGTCTATGGCGGGCAGTTGCAGGACATGGCCATCCCCGGCGTCGCCCCGGAGGGCAAGGTACGGGTCGACTATGAAGCGGTACCGGTGCGCTTCAAGGACGGCACGGAAATCGAACTGCGCCGCCCGACGCTGCGCATCACCCAGCTGGGCTATGGCCCGATGCACCCGCAGACGCTGTTTTCCGCGCGCATCGCCCCGCCGATGATCGGCCTCGGCCTGCTCGAAGCGATTCCCGAGGAGGCAATCCTGGCCAACGCTCGTTTGCAGCAACGCCTGGGGGTAAATGGACGACCCAACCGGGTCTGGGACGATGCCCAGCGCAAGACCGTACTGGGCCGCTTTGGCTGGAAGGCCGGACAACCGAATATCAATCAACAGAACGTCCACGCGTTTTCCAGCGACATGGGCCTGACCAGCAGCCTGCGGCCCTTCGACGACTGCACCCCGACCCAGACCGACTGCCTGCAAGCGCCCCACGGTGGCGGCGCGGACGGCGAGCCGGAAGTCAGCGACAACATCCTGCGCCTGGTGACTTTCTACACGCGCAACCTCGCGGTGCCAGCGCGGCGCGACGTCGGTTCCGTGCAAGTGCTGGCCGGCAAGAGCCTGTTCTACCAGGTCGGTTGCCAGGCCTGTCATACCCCGCAGTTCACCACCTCGGCCACGGCCGCCGAACCCGAGCTGGCCAACCAGTTGATCCGGCCCTACAGCGACCTGCTGCTGCATGACATGGGCCCCGGCCTCGCCGACCAACGCAGCGAGTTCCTGGCCGACGGCAATGACTGGCGCACCCCGCCGCTGTGGGGCATCGGCCTGACGCAAACCGTCAGCGGCCACACCCAGTTGCTGCATGACGGCCGCGCCCGCAACCTGCTCGAAGCCATACTCTGGCATGGCGGCGAGGCCTTGCCGGCGCAGCAGCAGGTGCTGTCTTTCAATGCCGAACAACGCGCTGCGTTACTGGCCTTCCTGAATTCTTTATAAGAGGAGACGGGCATGTTCCGCCCCAAACTATTGTTCACCAGCCTGGCCGCGCTCGCCCTCGGCGCCTGCTCGCCCCAGGACCCGCAAGCAGTGACCTCGGCCGCGATCGCCCAGCAGGTGATCCTGCCAACCTACAGCCGCTGGGTCGACGCCGACCGCCAGCTGGCGATCAGCGCCCTGGCCTTCTGCGAAGGCCAGGAGAGTCTGGAAACCGCCCGCGCCGACTTCCTTCACGCGCAGAACGCCTGGGCCGAATTGCAGCCGCTATTGATCGGGCCATTGGCCGAAGGCAATCGTTCCTGGCAGGTGCAGTTCTGGCCGGACAAGAAAAATCTGGTGGGTCGTCAGGTCGAGCAACTGGTCACGGCCCAGCCGCAGATCGATGCCGACGCCCTGGCCAAGTCCAGTGTCGTGGTCCAGGGCCTCTCGGCCTACGAATACATCCTCTACGACAGCAAGATCGACCTCGCCGACAGCGCCCGGAAAGCCCGCTATTGCCCACTGCTGAGCGCCATCGGCAAACGCCAGAAAGTCCTCGCCGAAGAGATCCTCTCGCGTTGGGAAACCAGCGACGGCATGCTCGCGCAGATGAGCAAGTTCCCCAACCCGCGCTACGCCGACGCCCACGAAGCCATCGCCGATCTGCTGCGGGTCCAGGTCACCGCCCTGGACACCCTGAAGAAAAAACTCGGCACGCCCATGGGCCGCCAGACCAAGGGCATCCCCCAACCGTTCCAGGCCGATGCCTGGCGCAGCCAGTCGTCCCTGCAAGGCATGCGCGCCAGCCTGACCGCCGCCCGGACCGTCTGGGTCGGTGTCGACAACAAGGGCCTGCGCAACCTGCTGCCGGCACAACAGAAACCCTTGGTGGACAAGATCGACGCCGCCTACGCGGCGTCCCTGAAGCTGTTCGACAGCACCCAGCGTTCGCTGACCGACCTGCTCGGCGATGACGCCGGGCGCCAGCAACTCAACGACCTCTATGACAGCCTCAATGTCATCCACCGCCTGCACGAAGGCGAACTGGCCAAGGCGCTGGGCATCCAACTGGGCTTCAACGCCAACGACGGGGACTGATGATGTTGCGACGCCAGGCCCTGACCCTCGGCAGCCTGCTGCTCAGCGCCTTGACGCTGGGCGGCTGGAGCCTGTTCCGGCAAAAAGGCCAAGGCCCGCTGCTGCTCTCCGCCCGTGACGACGCTGACGGCAAACACTATGCCGTGGGCTATCGGCTGGACGGCACCGAGGTTTTCGCCACTCAGGTCGGCCAGCGTTGCCACGACATCATCAACCACCCGTCCCAGCCCCTGGCGCTGTTCGTCGCGCGACGTCCGGGCACCGAAAGTTACCTGGTCGACCTGCGTGACGGCCGCCTGCGGCAGACCATTGCCTCGCAACCGCACCGGCATTTCTATGGCCATGCGGTGATCCACAAGAGCGGCGACTGGCTGTACGCCACCGAGAACGACACCAGCGATCCGGGCCGTGGCCTGTTGGGTGTGTATCGTTTCGAAGGTGAGCGATGGGTCCATGCCGGCGAGACTTCGACCCATGGCATCGGCCCGCACCAGGTGTCGTGGATGCCCGATGGCGAGACCCTGGTCGTCGCCAACGGCGGCATTCGCACCGAAGCCGAAAGCCGGGTGGAAATGAACCTCGACGCGATGGAGCCGAGCCTGGTACTGATGCGGCGCGACGGCACCCTGCTGAGCAAGGAAACCCTGTCCCAGCCAATGAACAGCGTGCGCCACCTGGGCGTGGCCAGCGACGGCACCATCGTCGCCGGCCAGCAATTCATGGGCGCGTCCCACGAGTCGGCCGAGTTGCTGGCGATCAAGCGTCCCGGTCAACCCTTTGTCGCCTTCCCGGTGGCCGAGCCGCAATTGCAGGCCATGGCGCATTACACCGCCAGCGTCGCGCTGCACAGCGAATTGCGCCTGGTGGCGTTGACCGCGCCACGGGGTAACCGTTTCTTTATCTGGGACCTGGACAGCGGCGCCGTGCGCCTGGATGCGCCATTACCGGACTGCGCGGGTGTCGGCGCGGTGGCGGATGGCTTCGTCGTCACTTCCGGCCAGGGCCGCTGCCGTTTCTACGATTGCCGCCAGAAGGAACTGACAGCCCAACCGCTGGAACTGCCGGCGGGGCTGTGGGACAACCATCTGCATCTGGTCTGATGGATCACACCCCAAGCAGCAAACGGCTGGACACCACCGTCGCATACTCGCCATGCAAATTGCCCAGGGACATGGCATGGACCTCCTGGGCACTGTGCGGCGCACCGAAATAATCCGTCTTGTCGAAGGTGTAGCAAGCGTCTTCCACCACCCAGGTGTCAAACCCGAGGTTGCCGGCTGTACGCGCGGTCGCCTCCACGGAGTTATGGGTTGCCACACCGACGATCACCAACTGTTCAATCCCCTCCTGGCGCAGCCAATCTGCCAAACCGGTCGCACAAAACGCATCCGGCACCCGCTTCTGCACCAGCCGTTCGCCCTCCCCCGGCCTAAAGCGCGGTTGGAACTCGACTCCGGACTGCCCGGGCCAGAATACCGACTCCGGTGAATGCGACAGATGCTGGACATGCACCACCGGCCGCGCACTCTCACGCCAGTGCTGCAACAACTCAAGCATCCGCGCCTCGGCCTCGGGATTGTTGCGTGGCCCCAGCCTGGGATGGAGGATGCCCTGCTGCTGGTCGATCAGGATCAACGCCGCGTTTACCTGGATATCCCTGTTCATTGCTTTTTCCTTCCGATTTATCGCTCAAAACTCGAAATAAGCCCGCCCGCCGTCTTGCGCGCCTTCCTCCTGCTCACTAACGTAGCGCCTTTACTGACGCTACCCCCGCAGGAGCTTTGCCATGGCCTCGCCAGCCTCTTCCTTCTCTCTCAAGCAATGTGGCGTTGCCGCCGCCATGGCGGGCCTGCTCGGCCTGACGGGTTGCCAGACCTGGAACGCCCAGGACAGCCTGCCACCGACCGCCGGCGTCCAGCCGCTCAAGGGCCTGGCACAGAACGTCTCGGTGCGCCGCAACAGCCTCGGCATGCCGCTGATCGAAAGCAACACCTTTCACGACGCGCTGTTCACCCTCGGTTACGTCCACGCCAGCGACCGCATCACCCAGATGGTCACCCTGCGCCTGCTCGCCCAGGGCCGACTGGCCGAAATCAACGGCCCCGACGCCCTCGACAGCGACCGCTTCATGCGCGCCGTCAACCTGAAGAAAAGCGCCGGCGAGTTGTACAACGCCGCGTCGCCACGGCTCAAGCGCTTCTTCGAAGTCTACGCGCGTGGTGTCAACGCCTACCTGTTCCGCTACCGCGACAAGCTGCCGCCGGACCTGGTCAGCAGCGGCTACAGCCCGGAATACTGGAAACCGGAAGATTCGGCGCTGATCTTCTGCCTGCTCAACTTCAACCTGTCGGCCAACTTGCAGCAAGAGATTGCCAGCCTGGTCCTGGCGCAGAAAGTCGGCGTCGACAAACTCGCCTGGCTGACCCCGGCCGCCCCGGACGAACCGCTGCCCCTGGCCGAAGCCGAGAAACTCAAGGGCATCGCCCTGAGCCAGGTTTCGGGCCTGGGTGCGCTGAACAAGGCCGCCGAGCAAGTGGCGGCACTGAATATCCTCGGCGCCGGCACCTCGACCAACTGGGCCATTGGCCCGCAGCGCAGCCGCAGCGGCAAGAGCTTGCTGGCCGCCGACCTGCAACAGCCAACCAGCGCCCCCGCGGCCTGGAACTACGTGCAGATCCACGCGCCGAAGTACCAGGCCGCCGGGACCTCGATCGCCGGCCTGCCGATGCTGCTGTCCGGCTTCAACGGCAAGGTGGCCTGGAGCATGGCCGCCGTACCGGGGGACAACCAGGATCTGTTCCTGGAAAAACTCAAGCGCCAGGGCAATGCGCTCTATTACGAAGCCGACGGCAAATGGCTGCCAGTGATCGTGCGCAACGAAACCTACTTCATCAAAGGCCAGCGTTCGATCCGCGAGACGGTGTTCGAAACCCGCCATGGCCCGCTGCTTAACAGTGCACTGGACAACACCCCCTTGACCGGCGGCTACGGCCTGGCCCTGCAGAGCTCATCGTTCAAGGACGACAAGAGCCTGGATGCGTTCTTCGACCTGTCCCGCGCCCAGAGCGCCGAGAGGGCCTCGGATGCCAGCCGGGAAATCCGCGCCATCGCCCTGAACATGGTCTTCGCCGATGCCAGCCATATCGGCTGGCAGGTCACCGGACGCTTCCCCAACCGCCGCGAAGGCGAAGGCCTGCTGCCATCGCCGGGCTGGGACAGCCGCTTCGACTGGGACGGCTACGCCGACGCGATGCTCCACCCGTATGACCAGGACCCGGGCCAGGGTTGGCTGGGCACCGCCAACCAGCGCAGCGCGGCGCGCGGCTACGGCATGCAGCTGTCCAACGCCTGGTACTACCCGGAACGCGGCGAACGCCTGGCGGAACTGGCCGCGGCCGGCAAGCAGGACAGCCGCAGCACCATCGCCATGCAGTACGACCAGAGCACCACATTCGCCAACAAGCTGAAGAAAATGTTCCAGGCGCCGGGCATGGCCACGCCGCTCAAGCAGGCCATCGAGGCCCTGCCGGAAGCCGAACGCAGCAAGGCCCGCGAGGCCCTGAGCCGGTTGCTGGCGTTCGACGGCAAGCTCAGCGCGACGTCGGCCGATGCCGCGCTGTATGAGCTGTTCCTGCAGGAAAGCATGAAGCAGATCTTCCTCGACAAGCTCGGCCCGGAGAACGGTCCGGTGTGGCAAGCCTTTGTCGCCAACGGCAAGCTGTCCTACTCGGCCCAGGCCGATCACTTGCTGGGGCGCGAGGACAGCCCATTCTGGGACGACAGCCGCACACCTCAGAAAGAAGACAAGCCGGCGATCCTGGCCCGCAGCCTGGCCGCGGCGATCAGCGCCGGTGACAGCCTGCTGGGCAGCGATCACAAAGCCTGGCAATGGGGCACGCTGCACCGTTATAGCTGGAAAAACGCCGCCGGCCAGGTCATCCGCGGACCGATCCAGGCTGGCGGCGACCACACTACTCTGAACACCTCGGCCTACGCCTGGGGCAGCGCGAATTTCGACGTCATCCAGGTGCCGGGCGTGCGCATGATCATCGACTTTGGCCAGATCGAACCGATGAGCGGCCAGCAGAGCCCCGGACAGTCCGGCAACCCGGCCAGCCCGAGCTATGCCAGCGGTGTCGATGGCTGGTTGAAGGCCCAGTACGTCAGCTTCCCGATGCAGCAACAGAACTTCGACAAGGCCTACGGCACCACGCGATTGACCCTGGTGCCCGGCAAATAACCCCATTGGAGCCGGCTTGCCGGCGATCGCGATCTGACAGTCGGCATCCCTGTCGCTAGATAAATCGCCATCGCTGGCAAGCCTGCTTGCACAGAGTCCTGGCGCGACGATAGG
The DNA here is from genome assembly GCF_059420225.1 of Pseudomonas sp. GW821-FHT04D07. Taxonomy (NCBI): domain Bacteria; kingdom Pseudomonadati; phylum Pseudomonadota; class Gammaproteobacteria; order Pseudomonadales; family Pseudomonadaceae; genus Pseudomonas; species Pseudomonas sp. GW821-FHT04D07. The sequence goes on along the minus strand of NZ_JBWKTH010000014.1, from coordinate 4,595 downwards.
GCATGGTGAAACACCGGCTGGCGATGGCACCATTCGCCACACCGCCTCATCGCTGACAAGCCAGCGCCCACAGGTTTCCGCATCTGTGTTACCCCTTCAGCCTGTAATTGCACCCTTTTCTCACCTACGAGCGCACCAATATTGTGCATTTATTTTTCAATGCCCAATTTCGGGCATCATTAGCTGGCTCGTAGCCATATTCCTGCCTTTTAAAACACTTGTTCGTGACTCTGGTTCGGAAATTGCTACTTTTATCAGGTCATACGCGTTCCAGTAACAGTACTCAGTGCGCCACAAGCGCTCATATTGGTTTTTAGGGAATAAATAATGAAAAAAGCATTGCTGACCCTTTCTGCACTGGCTCTCTGCATGGCCGCCGGTTCCGCTATGGCCAAGGAATACAAGGAACTGCGCTTCGGCGTCGATCCTTCCTACGCGCCATTCGAATCCAAGGCCGCAGACGGCAGCCTGGTCGGCTTCGACATTGATCTGGGCAACGCCATCTGTGCCGAGCTGAAGGTCAAGTGCAAATGGGTCGAAAGTGACTTCGACGGCATGATTCCAGGCCTCAACGCCAACAAGTTCGACGGCGTGATTTCGTCGATGACCGTGACCGAAGCCCGCCAGAAGGCCATCGACTTCTCCAGCGAGCTGTTCTCCGGCCCGACGTCCCTGGTGTTCAAAAAGGGTGCAAACTTCTCCACGCCTGAGTCCCTCAAGGGCAAAACCGTGGGCTACGAGCAAGGCACCATCCAGGAAGCCTACGCCAAGGCCGTACTGGACAAGGCGGGTGTAACCACCAAGGCCTACGCCAACCAGGACCAGGTGTACGCTGACCTGACCTCCGGCCGCCTCGACGCCTCGGTGCAGGATATGCTGCAAGCCGAGCTGGGCTTCCTGAAGTCGCCAGCGGGCGCCGGCTACGAAGTCAGCAAGCCGATCAACGATCCGCTGCTGCCGGCTAAAACCGCGGTGGGTATCAAACAAGGTAACAAAGAGCTGAAAGCCCTGTTGGATAAAGGTATCGCAGCGTTACACAAAGATGGCAAGTACACTGAAATCCAGAAAAAACACTTTGGTGATCTGAACCTGTACAGCGGGAAGTGATCCCTTGGCGCCCCTCGTCCGAGGGGCGCCTTTTCGACTGCCAAAGGTCTGATTTTTCATGTTCGACAACCTCCTGCAAATTCTGGGGCTCTCGGCCTTCAGCCTGAAGGGCTTTGGCCCGATCCTGCTGCAAGGCACCTGGATGACCGTCCAGCTCTCCATCCTCTCGCTGCTGGTCAGCGTGTTACTGGGCCTGCTCGGCGCCAGCGCCAAATTATCCAGCATCAGCCTGTTGCGCATTCCGGCCCAGCTCTACACCACGCTGATTCGCGGGGTCCCCGACCTGGTGCTGATGTTGCTGATTTTCTACAGTCTGCAAACCTGGCTCTCGACCCTGACCGACGCCATGGATTGGGACTACATCGAGATTGACCCGTTTGCCGCCGGGGTCATCACCCTGGGCTTTATCTACGGTGCCTATTTCACCGAAACCTTCCGTGGTGCGATTCTCGCCGTGCCGCGCGGACAGCTCGAAGCCGCCACCGCCTATGGCCTGACCCGGGCCCAGCGGTTCCGCTTCGTGACCTTTCCACAAATGATGCGCTTCGCCCTGCCGGGGATCGGCAACAACTGGATGGTGATCCTCAAGGCCACCGCACTGGTCTCGATCATCGGCCTGGCCGACCTGGTCAAGGCTGCTCAGGACGCGGGCAAGAGCACTTATCAACTGTTCTACTTCCTGGTACTCGCCGCCTTGATCTACCTGCTCATTACCAGCGCTTCGAACTATGTCCTGCGCTGGCTGGAACGCCGCTATGCCGCGGGCGCCCGGGAGGCCGTGCGATGATCGAACTCCTGCAGCAATACTGGCGGCCGTTCCTCTACAGCGACGGCCAGCACATCACCGGCCTGGCCATGACCCTGTGGCTGCTCAGCGCCTCGATCTTCATCGGTTTCCTGGTGTCGATCCCGCTGTCCATCGCCCGGGTTTCGCCCAAGCGCCGTATCCGCTGGCCGGTGGAGTTCTACACCTACCTGTTTCGCGGCACGCCGCTGTATATCCAACTGCTGATCTGCTACACCGGGATCTACAGCCTGGAAGCGGTGCGCGAACAACCGTTGCTGAACTCGTTCTTCCGCGATGCGATGAACTGCACCATCCTGGCCTTCGCCCTGAACACCTGCGCCTACACCACGGAGATCTTCTCCGGGGCAATCCGCAGCATGAACCACGGTGAAGTCGAGGCGGCCAAGGCCTATGGCCTGAGCGGCTGGAAACTCTACGCCTATGTGATCATGCCCTCGGCCCTGCGCCGCTCGTTGCCCTATTACAGCAACGAAGTGATCCTGATGCTGCACTCCACCACCGTGGCGTTCACCGCGACCATCCCGGACATCCTGAAAATCGCCCGGGACGCCAACTCGGCGACCTACATGACCTTCCAGTCGTTCGGTATCGCCGCGATCATCTACCTGACGATCACCTTCACCCTGGTCGGTCTGTTCCGTCTGGCCGAGCGCCGCTGGCTGGCCTTTCTTGGCCCGGCACACTAGGACTCCAGAGCATGCGTCATCTGACTCACGAGCTGCTGGCTCCCCTGCCGGGTACCGCCCGGCAGATCCACAGCTTTCATTTCGGGCCGGAACAGGCCACGGGGAAGATCTACATCCAGTCGTCCCTGCACGCCGACGAACTGCCCGGCATGCTGGTGGCCTGGCACCTCAAGCAGCGCCTGGCCGAGCTGGAACAGGTCGGCGCCCTGCGCTACGAAATCGTGCTGGTGCCAGTGGCCAACCCAATCGGCCTGGAACAGGTGCTGATGGACGTGCCGCTGGGTCGCTACGAGCTGGAAAGCGGGCAGAACTTCAATCGCTGGTTCATCGACCTCAGCGACGAGATCGGCCAGCAGATCGAAGACCAGCTCACGGACGATCCGGTGCACAACCTGCAGTTGATCCGCGCTCACCTCAAGGCCGCCCTGGCGGCGGAGGTGCCCGCGACCCAGTTGCAATCCCAGCGCCTGACCTTGCAACGACTGGCTTGCGACGCGGACATGGTGCTGGACCTGCACTGCGACTTCGAAGCCGTGGCCCATCTGTACACCACGCCCGAAGCCTGGCCGCAGGTTGAACCGCTGGCCCGCTATATCGGTTCGCAAGCCAGCCTGTTGGCCACCGACTCCGGCGGCCAGTCGTTCGACGAATGCTTCACCCTGCTCTGGTGGGACCTGCGCCAGCGCTTTGGCGAGCGTTTCGCGATTCCCCAGGGCAGTTTCTCGGTGACCGTGGAGCTGCGCGGCCAGGGCGATGTGAATCACCCGCAAGCGCGTCTCGACTGCCAGGCGATCCTCGACTACCTGACGCACTTCGGCGCCATCGTCGGCGAGTCCGCGCCCTTGCCGGAGCTGCCGTACCCGGCAACGCCGCTGGCCGCTGTCGAACCGGTGAGCACGCCGGTGGGTGGCCTGCTGGTGTTCTGCGCGGTGCCGGGGCAATACCTGGAAGCCGGGCAACTGATCGCCGAGATCATCGACCCGCTCAGCGACAGCGTCACCCCTATTCATTGCAATGCGGCGGGCCTGCTCTACGCCCGTTCGTTGCGCCGCATGGCCACCGCCGGCATGGTGATTGCCCATGTCGCCGGCCGCGAAGCCTATCGCAGCGGCTATCTACTTTCTCCTTGAGGTGCCCATGTACAAACTGACCATTGAAGGCCTGCACAAGAGCTATGGCGAACACCAGGTGCTCAAGGGCGTCTCGCTCAAGGCCAAGACTGGCGATGTGATCAGCCTGATCGGCGCCAGCGGCTCGGGCAAGAGTACCTTCCTGCGCTGCATCAACTTCCTCGAAACGCCCAATGACGGTGCCATGAGCCTCGACGGCCAGGCGATCCGCATGGTCAGCGACAAGCACGGCATGCGCGTCGCCGACGACGCCGAATTGCAGCGTCTGCGCACCCGCCTGGCCATGGTGTTCCAACACTTCAACCTGTGGAGCCACATGAGCGTGCTGGAAAACATCACCATGGCCCCGCGGCGGGTACTGGGGGTGAGCAAGAAAGACGCCGAGGAGCGTGCCCACCGTTACCTGGAAAAAGTCGGCCTGCCGGCCCGGGTGGCCAGTCAGTATCCGGCGTTTCTGTCCGGCGGCCAGCAGCAGCGCGTGGCGATTGCCCGGGCGCTGGCGATGGAACCGGAAGTGATGCTGTTCGACGAACCGACCTCGGCACTGGACCCGGAACTGGTGGGTGAAGTGCTCAAGGTGATCCAGGGGCTGGCCGAAGAAGGCCGGACCATGATCATGGTGACCCACGAGATGAGCTTCGCGCGCAAGGTCTCCAGCCAGGTGCTGTTCCTGCACCAGGGGTTGGTGGAAGAACAAGGCGCGCCGGACGATGTGTTGGGCAATCCGCAGAGCGAGCGGCTGCGTCAGTTCCTCAGCGGTAACCTCAAGTAAGTAAAACCGGCCTCGCGGGGACTGCTTTTGTGGGAGCGGAGCTTGCCCGCGAAGGCGTCCTTGAAATCGCTAAAAGCTTCGCGGGCAAGCTC
>NZ_JBWKTH010000013.1:15055-156315 GCF_059420225.1 Pseudomonas sp. GW821-FHT04D07 | reverse complement strand
TAGGCGTGGGTGTGGATCGCCTCTTCGAAGGCCTGGCGCAGGATGTACTGGCGGCACTCGGGGTTGGTGATCAGGCGGTACACGGCCAGCACCAGGTTGTTCGCCACCAGGGAGTCGGCGGTGGAGAAGAAGCCGAGGTTGCGCATGACGATGCGGCGCTCGTCGTCGGTCAGGCCTTCCGGGTCTTTCCAGAGGGCGATGTCGGCGGTCATGTTGACTTCTTGCGGCATCCAGTGGTTCGCGCAGCCGTCGAGGTACTTCTGCCAGGCCCAGTCGTACTTGAAGGGGACGAGCTGGTTGAGGTCGGCGCGGCAGTTGATCATGCGCTTTTCGTCGACCGCGACACGGGCCGAGGCACCTTCGAGTTCAGCCAGGCCTTCGGCGACGTCCAGGGCATCGAGTGCCGCCTTGGCACGGGCGATGGCGGCCGAGTCGGAAGCGGTCACGGCACGGGCCTCCTGGGCCGCGGCGCCACCGGCGCTGTCGAGGCGGTCCATGTTGGCTTCGGTGGCGTGGCCGGCGTTGGCGCCCTTGACGGCAACCTCGCCTTCTTCCTTGTCGAATTCGTCCCAGCTGAGCATCGGATGTTCCTTGTAGGGGTGTTTGTAGGCCTGGCTCACTGCCTTTTCGTCAGACAGGTAGACACGTGTTCAGGGCTCCCGTTCAACAGGATTCACAACACAAGCAGGCATTGGAAAACCCTGGCGGCCCAGGGGATGAAAGGTGCCGTAGGAGAGGGGCGGCACATCATGTAGTGTTTTTATTGATCTTGAGCACACTATATGGTGGTTTTGTCAGAGGGTCAATCCGAGAGACGGCAATAGCGCTGTTTCGTCGCAGCCCCTCGGCAAGGTGCCTAGTGTGCGGCTTTCAGGCGTCGGGTCTTGAACAGACGCAGGTAAACCGTGAGGTTGAGCAGCAGCACCAGGGCCCCGAAGCCAAGCTGTAGGGTGGGTGTCAGTCCGGCGGGGTAGATCAGTGGAATCAGGTAGTGTTCGATAAAACCTTCGCCATAACCGCCTTGTCCGGCGGCTTGGCGAAAGAGGTTTTCCCAGCGGGTCAGCGGGCACTCCAGGTGAAAGACTTCGACGATCACACCCCAGGTCGCGGCAGGCAGGTGCAGCCAGATCAACCGGCGCCATTTGAGCACCAGCAGCCCGCCAAACAGCACGAACAGGATGAACAACAGGTGAAACGACACCAGCCCGTCGGCCGCTATCCGGTAGAACATCTCGACTTCCTTTTCTGATCCAGGCGTAAGTGCGGATATCCTACTCGGGTGGCTGGTCCGGCTTCTACCGGGCTTCGTGCTCAAGCGTCGCGAGGATGTCGTTCAGGCGCCGGGTCGTGGCTTTACTGCTGGTTTGCATCGGTGCGCGCAGTTCGTCACGAATCAGTCCTTGAAGGGCGAGGGCGGTTTTCACCGGGCCGGGGTTGGGCTCGACGAACAGAGCCTGGATCAGTGGCGTCAGTTGGAAAAACGTGGTCCTGGCGGCTGCGAGCTGCTGATCCTGGATCTGCCGGTGCAACCGTACGAACAACTCGGGATGGATATGCGCCGATGCCGCAATCGCCCCGCTTGCGCCGAGGCACAGCGCGTTGAACATCTGATTGTCCTCACCGCACAACACATCGACCTTACCGCTGGCCAGCACCGCCAGGGTGTTGCCCAGGTTGCCGCCGCAGTCTTTGATGGCGACGATATTCTCATGGGCGACGATGTTGAGCAGGGTCGCCTGCTCGAAGCTCACCCCGGTGCGGTAGGGAATGTCGTAGACAATCACTGGCACGCTGGAAGCATCGGCGACGGTCTTGAAAAACGCTTCCAGGCCGGCTTGGGACGGGCGGATGTAATAGGGTGCCGGGATCAGCAGGCCGGCCAGCGGACGCTTGAGTATCTCGCTCTGGAATTGCAGCAACTCGCTGAGGTTGTTGCCCGCCAGGCCCATCACCACCTGTTGCGGCGGGACCTGTTCGAGCACGGCATCCAGCACCGCCAGCTGTTCATGCTTGCCCAGTGCCGCGGCTTCCCCGGTGGTGCCACAGACGACGATGCCGTCGACGCCGCTGTCCAGCAGATGCGCGACCAGGCGCCGCAAGGCGACGAAGTCGATGGCCTGATCCGCGAACGGCGTGACGATGGGAACCCAGATACCTTGAAACGATGACATGCACTTTCTCCTGATGGTTGACCGTGTCGTCACCGTCAGAAGCGTAGAAGGAAGTTGGCAAGGAGGAGGAGTGACCCGTCGTCGCGCTCAATGTCCTGTCAGCTCATCTGACGGGACAGCGCGCCCCGGTCACATGAGCGACTGTTTCTTCGATTTAGGGGCAAACGCAACGCATGCAGGTGCCTTGGCATTCAAGCCAACGGCGACAGCAATGAGGTTGTGCGTTGCGGACATATTTGTTTGCACCCTGGATAAGCGCTTATTTTTAAAAGCTGGCGGCGGGTTTGTCAATGGTCGGTTTGGCGCAAATGTCACTTACGCTTCTGCGCCGAGGTCCAGCGCATCGCCCAGGCCCTTGGTGTGACGCAGGTCATCGCTCCAATCAGCCTTGAGTGGTGCGGCTGGGGCGATGCTGACATCACCGTGGATCTCGACCTTGAGCAGTTGCTGGGTTTCCGGAAAGTCTTCCTGATCCACCTCAAGGCGGACGAGGATTTCAAGCATGGCCATGGGGCTTTTTTCCGAGAAGCGATCCTTGGGCTTGGACAGCCAGCGCTTGGCTTTCTCATCATTGCCGAACAGTGTATCGGCCATGGCGGTGATGTGAGCGGCACGAAACAACCGGTCACTTCCATCGACGCCGCTCAAGCATTTCAATACCTTTCAGTATGGCCGCTTGTCATTGTTAGCATTTGTCATCATGGCGTGCAAAACCTACGCTTGTGCTCACTTCCCATAGACAAGAGGACGCTTGATGACCTGGTCAGCCAAGCAGTATTCAACATTTGAAGAAGAACGCACCCGCCCCGTCCGCGATCTGGTGGCTGCCATCCCCACTCGCACCGTAGGTGTCGCCGTCGACCTGGGGTGTGGTCCGGGCAACTCCACCGAGGTCCTGGCCCAGCGTTTTCCCGAGGCACGGGTCACCGGCATGGACAGCTCCGACGACATGCTCGTCAGCGCCCGGGCGCGCTTGCCCGGGTTGAATTTCGAGCTCGCCGATATCGCCACCTGGAACCCGGACCAGACCTACGATGTGATCCTGGCCAATGCCTCGCTGCAATGGGTACCCGATCACGCGATGCTCTACCCCCATCTGGTGAGCAAGCTGTCCACCGGGGGCAGCCTGGCGGTACAGACCCCGGACAATATGCAGGAACCGTCGCACCGGCTGGCGCGGGAAGTGGCGGCAGACGGGCCGTGGGCGGATAAGATCGGTGCGGTGCGACACCCGCCACGGCACGACGCGACTTTCTACTATGAACTGCTGCGCCCGCACTGCACGACGGTGGATGTCTGGCGCACCACCTATCACCACCCGCTGGCCGGTGGCCATGCGGCTGTCGTGGAGTGGTTCAAGGGTTCCGCGTTGCGGCCATACCTGGCGCCGCTGGACGAGGTGGAAAAAGCGGCTTACCTGCAACGTTACCTGGCGGCGATCAGCGAGGCCTATCCGGCGCTGGCCGATGGCACGGTACTGTTGCCGTTCCCGCGCCTGTTCGTGGTGGCGAGTCGCTGATCCTGGGGGCGTTGCAGCATAAGGTTCGTGCAACGTCCTGAATCAGGCATGCTGCAGCAAATACTCGCTCAGCGCCTGGCGGGTCAGGTCGTTGAGGGGCACCTTCTGGCGCGTCGCGGTCAGCGCGGCGGCCAGATGGAGGGCGATCTGTTTGCGCCCGTTCGGCAGGCACAAACAGATCGTTGTCGCGGGGTTAGCTCACCACGCGATAGCAAGGCACATAGGCCGCGCCACCGGGGAGTTTCATGCGGTGTTGCTCAACGAAGGCCTTGAGCAGCTTGTCCAACGGTCGCATCACTGCCGCATCGCCATGGATCTCGTAGGGGCCGTGTTCCTCGATCAGGCGAATGCCCTTGTCCTTGACGTTGCCGGCGACGATGCCCGAGAAGGCCCGGCGCAGGTTGGCCGCCAGTTCGTGGGCAGGCAGGCTGCGGCTGAGGTTGAGGCTCGCCATGTTGGCGTGAGTCGGATCGAACGGGTGCTGGAAGCCGCCGTCGATCTTCAGCAGCCAGTTGAAGTGGAAGGCGTCATTGCGTTCGCGACGGAACTGTTTGACCGCCTTCAACCCATGGGCCATTTGCCGGGCCACCTGGGCCGGGTTGTCGATGATGATTTCGTAGTGTTTCTGTGCCGCTTCACCCAGGGTCGCGACCACGAAGGCGTTCAGTTGCTGCAGGTAGGCTTCCGCGCTGCGCGGACCGGTCAGGATCACCGGGAACGGCAGCTCGCGGTTGTCCGGGTGCATCAGGATGCCGAGCAGGTAGAGGAACTCTTCGGCCGTACCGGCACCGCCCGGGAAGATGATGATGCCGTGGCCTACGCGCACGAACGCTTCAAGGCGTTTCTCGATGTCGGGCATGATCACCAGTTCGTTGACAATCGGGTTCGGCGCCTCGGCGGCGATGATCCCCGGTTCGGTCAGGCCCAGGTAGCGGCCGGTGGTGATGCGTTGCTTGGCGTGGGAAATGGTCGCGCCTTTCATCGGCCCCTTCATCACGCCAGGACCGCAACCGGTGCAGACATCCAGGCTGCGCAAGCCCAGTTCGTGGCCGACCTTCTTGGTGTACTGGTATTCCTCGGTGCTGATCGAGTGGCCGCCCCAGCACACCACCATCTTCGGTTCCAGGCCGGGGCGCAGGGTGCGGGCGTTGCGCAGCAGGTGGAAGACGTAGTCGGTGATGCCCTGGGAACTGTCCAGGTCGATACGCTGGCTTTCCAGTTCGTTCTCGGTGTAGACGATGTCGCGCAGGGCACTGAAGAGCATTTCGCGGGTGCTGGCGATCATTTCGCCGTCGACGAAGGCGTCGGCCGGGGCGTTCAGCAGTTCCAGGCGGACACCGCGATCCTGCTGGTGGATACGGATCTCGAAGTCCTTGTAGGCTTCGAGGATGGTCTTGGCATTGTCGACATGGGCGCCGGTGTTGAGGATGGCCAGGGCGCACTGGCGGAATAACGTGTAGATGCTGCCGGAGCCGGCTTCGCTCAGTTGCTGCACTTCGCGTTGGGAAAGGGTTTCGAGGCTGCCCTTGGGGCTAACCGAGGCGTTGATTACCGATCGTTGGGTCATGCTTTATTCCATCAAGGCGATGTCGCCGGGCGGCTAAGGCGCCGGCTGCACCAGAAAGGCTTCGCGCGCACGCGTGTTCCTAGCATAGCTAAATCGGGCACCCAGGTGGTCGGTGCCAGTGGGTTCAGCTTGCAGGATTTTAACGCGCCGCGAAACCCGTAGGCGTGTCGCCAGTGTTCAGTTCGCGTTGGCGTCCCGGGTACGCCCTCGTTCAGCACGTAGTGGTCGTTGCGCCGTGCGAGGCGCGGCAACCCGCTTTCGCGTTCGTTCGCCGGCAGGCGTTCAAGGAACGTCGACTTCACTCTCCAGCGCACCGTTTGATCAGTCGCTGAAGTTAGCGTACTCGGCGCCCATGCGGCCGTTGCGCTTGACTCGGTAGAGCAGTTCGTCGACTTTCTCGACAAAACCCAGTGCCGGCTCATCGACGGCGGGGCGTATGGTGCCGACTCCGAGGCTGAGACTCAGCAGCGCGGAAACCGCTGACTTCTCATGTTCGATCTGCTGTTGGCGAACCAGTTGCAGGCATTTCTCCGCCACTTGCCGGGCCTTGTCCGCTGGTGTTTCGGGCAGTAGCCAGATGAACTCCTCGCCACCGATCCGGGCAATGAAGTCCCGTGGCCGATTGGTCGCCTGGGACAGGGTCTGGGCCACTTGGCGCAGGGCTTCGTCACCCTTGATATGCCCGTAGTGGTCGTTGTACTGCTTGAAAAAGTCGATATCCAGGATGATCAGCGACAGCGGCAGTTGATTGCGCTGGGCATATTCCCACTCCCGGGCGAGCACGGTGTCGAACATGCGTCGATTGGCAATACCGGTCAGGCCGTCCTGGAACGAGTATTCCTCCAACTGCTTTTGCAGGCGGATCAGGTGCTCTTCGGTTTTCTTGCGTTCGCTGATATCGAACATAAAGCCGATCAGCGCTTCGACTTCACCGTCCTTGCGCACCACATGCACCACATCGCGGATCCAGACGTACTCGCCGTCGCGGGTCAGCGCCCGGTAGTCGGCCTCGTGGTCGACGCCGGCCTTGGACTGCGACACACAGAAGTTCACCACATATTCCCGGTCATCCGGGTGCATGCGGGCGACCCAGTCATCGACCCCGACCCAGCTGTCCGGGGTCCAACCGAGCAGGGCCTCGATCTGCGGGCCGATGTAGCTGAACGTCATGGTTTGCCAGTCGATCCGCCAGGGAATGGCCTTGGTCGATTCGAGCAGGGTCTTGTAGACATCACTATCGGTTTCGGCGGCGCTGGTGGTGTTCATGGTCGATCAGGCTTCACTGGCGGAGATGGGCGCTAGAATGTTGTGCGTACGGCAGGTAATCAAGGTTTGGGCGATACAAGGCAAGGGATTTTGCTTTCCCCGCGCAAGCCTGTGTTGTAAAAGCAGTGACGCCTCGGCTTTTTGAACGTCTATGACTAGAATCCGCGACACTGCTTACCATCAGTGTCGATATCGGCCTATGAGAAAAGGGAACCTTATGATCATCAAACCACGCGTTCGTGGCTTTATCTGTGTGACCACCCACCCTGTGGGTTGCGAAGCCAACGTCAAGCAACAGATTGACTACGTCACCCAGCAAGGCCCGGTCAGCGACGGACCGAAGAACGTCCTGGTGCTCGGTGCTTCCACCGGTTACGGCCTGGCGGCACGCATTACCGCGGCCTTCGGTTGCGGTGCCAATACCCTCGGTGTGTTTTTCGAGCGTGAAGGCGACGAAGGCAAGCTCGGCACCGCCGGCTGGTACAACAGCGCCGCGTTCCACAAGTTTGCCGAAGCCAAAGGCCTGTATGCCAAGAGCATCAACGGCGATGCCTTCTCCGATGAAGTCAAGCGCCTGACCATCGAGGCCATCAAGCGCGACATGGGCAAGATCGACCTGGTGGTCTACAGCCTGGCGGCGCCGCGCCGTACCGACCCGAAAACCGGTGAAGTCTACAGCTCGACGCTCAAGCCGATCGGCAAGTCGGTCACCCAGCGTGGCCTGAACACCGACAAGGAAGAGGTCAACGTCACCACGCTGGCCGAGGCGACCCAGGAAGAGATCGACGGTACCGTCAAGGTCATGGGTGGCGAAGACTGGCAGCTGTGGATCGATGCCCTGGACGAGGCCGGTGTACTGGCTGACGGCGCGAAAACCACCGCGTTCACCTACCTGGGCGAAAAACTGACCCACGACATCTACTGGAACGGTTCGATTGGCGCGGCCAAGAAGGATCTGGACCAGAAGGTCCTGAAGATTCGTGAACGCCTGGCGGCCAAAGGCGGCGACGCGCGGGTTTCGGTGCTCAAGGCGGTGGTCACCCAGGCCAGTTCGGCAATCCCGATCATGCCGCTGTACCTGTCGTTGCTGTTCAAGGTGATGAAGGAGCAGGGCTCCCACGAAGGTTGCATCGAACAGGTCTATGGCCTGTACAAGGACAGCCTGTACTCGCCAACCCCTATCCTCGACGAAGACGGCCGCCTGCGTGCCGACTACAAGGAACTGCAGCCGGAAGTCCAGGCGCAGGTGGCGAAGCTGTGGGATGCGGTCACCACCGAAAACCTCAACGAACTGACGGATTTTGCCGGCTACAAGGCCGAGTTCCTGCGTCTGTTCGGTTTCGGGGTTGAAGGTGTGGATTACGATGCCGACGTCAGCCCGGACGTGGCGATTGTCAATCTGATCCAGGCCTGAATCAGCGCCCGCGTCCTGCGGGCTTGAGGCGGGCGCCTGAGGGGCTGGGTCATCCAGCGCCTCAAGGCGATTACCGGGTTTGGCCGCGCCGCGTCGAAGGCGCGGCGCAACCGCCAGCCGTTGTTACTTGATGACCTTCCAGTTTTTGTAGAAGCCCTGGCGCAGGGTGAACGCCGCGCTGGCGAACGCCGCGATCGCGCCGCTGATAATGCGCGGGGCGTAGGACGGACGGACGATATCGATGAACAGGCAGTAACGCTTGGCGTCGTTCTTGTTGAAGGACGCATGCAGCAGCGTGTCATCGAAAATGAACAGCGGGTCGTCATGCCAGTAGTGCTTTTGCTGGCGGCACTGGATGTAGACGCCTTCATGGTGCGGCGCCGGGGCCATGTTGTAGAGCACGCGGAACATCATGCGCAGCGGGCCGAAGTGGAAGGACGTCGAGCGGTTTTCATTGAATACCGACACGCCCACGGTCTTGACGTAGGGGAACTTCTGCTGGAGTTCCGAGATGTCCAGTTCGGTGTCGATCTTGCGTCCGTACCACTGGAAGAACAGCATGCCGCGCTTGTTTTCCGCCATCCGCGAATCGAGATACTGGATGATCTCGTCCTTGTGGCTCATCGCCTTGTCGATGACCTGCTGCAGGTCGCGCTGGCAGTCTTCCGGCAGGTCCTGCATTTTGTAGATGCCGCGATTGGGCTTGCTGATCAGGTCGAACAGGGAGTTGAAGGGCGACAGCACCCAGGTGTTGCGGCCATTGCCGATAAAATACTTCTTCGCCAATTCGGTGGTGTAGATGCCGTTGCGCAGGAAGTCATAGACACCGCAAACCACGACCAGGAGCAGGAAACCGAGGATGGTTTTCGGGAAGCAGTAGATCAGAAAGAGTACGGCCAGGGTCCATAGGATGGAGACGACTTTCTTGCGGATGTTGCGAATACTCATGAAACACTGCTCCCTAGAGCGACTACGTCACGTGTGGCGTGCGCCGGGGCGGCGCGATAAAGCCTGAAAAAAGTCCCAAATACTACTGTTTTGTAATGGCGTTTAACAGTTTTTGTTAGAGCCAAGGCTTGACCTGAATCTATGGTTACGATGTTTTGAGCGCCATGATGGCGCCCGATGGAATAGGAAAACCAATGAAATTATCTTCTGTAGTCGCATTACTCATCGTCCTGGCGATGGGCCATGCAGGTCTCAGCGAAGCCCGGCAACCGAGGCAGCAGACGGAATCGGTGGCGGGGGTTTTCGATTACTACCTGCTGACCTTGTCCTGGTCACCGACCTTCTGTCTGACCCATGCCAACGCCCAACAGTGCAGCGGCAAGGGTTATGGCTTTGTGCTCCATGGTTTGTGGCCGCAGTATGCCAAGGGCGGCTGGCCGCAATCCTGCCCGCCACTGACGCCCTTGACGGCGCAGGAACGGCAGCAGGGGCTCAGCCTGTTTCCCTCGGGCAAGCTGCTGGAACACGAATGGAACAAGCACGGTACCTGCAGCGGCTTGGGCGCTTCGGGCTACCTGAACGCGGCCGACAAGGCACTTGGAGCGGTGGTGGTTCCGCCAGCCCTGCAACCTTCGACGACGCCGCGCGAATACTCCGCCGACCAGATCGTCCAATTGTTCCACCAAAGCAATCCGGGGCTGCCCGAGGGCGGCGTGACGGTGCGTTGCAGCGGGCCGGAACTGGCCGAGGTGCGTGTGTGCCTGACCAAGGACTTGGGCTTCGGCGAGTGCGGCAAAGGCGTCAGGAATCAATGCCGACAAGGGCCGGTGCGCGTGCCACCGATTCGCTGATCGGTCCGGGCTACCTGGGCGGCGCTTGATGCAAGGCGCTGCTCAAGTGTCACGTTGTGCACAAATGTTCAAGACAGGCGCGCGGCGGGCTGGCAAAGTCAGCGTCTTTTTCTTTGTGCCCGAGTCTTATGTCCGATCATCTGTTACCTCGCGCCGCCTTCCTGCGCGGCGCTGCGGCCATCATGCCGTTGTCCCTGGCAACCGCGCCCTGGGGATTGCTGGCCGGCTCCATGGCCATCGAGGCCAACCTGACGCCCCTGCAAGGCCAGGGCTTGTCCAGCATCGTGTTTGCCGGGGCCGCGCAACTGGTGGCGATCGGCATGCTCAAGGGCGGCGCGGGGATTTTCTCGATCCTGCTCACCACCGCGCTGCTGACCTCTCAGCACCTGTTGTACGGCATGAGCATGCGTTCGGTGATTTCCCCGTTGTCCGGCCGCTGGCGGGTCGGTTTGGGCTTTCTGCTGACCGACGAACTGTTCGCCTTGACCAGCCAGCACGACAAGCAACAGTTCAACCGCTGGTATGCGCTGGGGGTGGGGCTGACGTTCTATATCGCCTGGAACCTGTTCACCCTGGCGGGGATTGTGCTGGGCCGCAGCATTCCCGACCTTGAGCACCTGGGGCTGGATTTCTCCATCGCGGCGACCTTTATTGCCTTGATCACCCCGGTGGTGCGCAATGTGCCGACGGTGGTCTGTGTGGCGGTGTCGTTGTTCTGTTCGGTGCTGTTCAGCTACTGGCAGCTGGGTTCGGCCCTGGTGCTGTCAGGGCTGGCGGGAATGACGGCGGGGTTTCTCTGCAACAAGCTGTATCGGGGGCGCGAATGATGGTCTGGGCGGTGATTTTCGGGATGGGCTTGCTGGTGTTCCTCAACCGTTACGTGTTTCTCGAACCGCGCCTGCCGGTGCGCCTGAGCAGCAATGCCCGGCAGTTCCTCGGTTTTGCCGTGCCGGGCATGCTCACGGCGATCTGCGGGCCGATCGTGTTCATGCCCGATCACCAGTTGAACCTGCAGTACGACAATCCGTACCTGCTCAGTTCACTGGTGGCCATCGGCCTGGTGATCTACACCCGCAACACCTTGCTCAGCATGTTGCTGAGCATGGCGTTCTTTTTCCTGCTGCGCTGGTGGTTGGGGTGATCCGGGGCTGAGCGGCCACTACGACAGTCACGGCCCGGCGTGCCTCAACAACTCCTTGCGCAACTTGCCCGGTGACAGGCCGAACAGGCTCTGGAAATGCCGGATGAAATGCGGCGCATCGGCAAAGCCGCACTCGAAGGCGATTTCGCCGATCTGCCGATCCGAACTGACCAGCAGCCAGCGCCCGAAGCGTAGCCGCACCTGGCGATAGAACTGCGCCGGGCTGGTGTCGGTTTCCGCCATGAACAGCCGTTCCAGCTGGCGCTTGCTGGTACCGACCCAATGGGCGATGGCCTCGATTTCCAGCGGTTCGGCCATGTGCTTTTCCATCAGCATCACCGCCTCGTGCAGGCGCCGGTTGGACGAGCTGGCATAGCCCAGGGCTTTGCGCCGGTCGAGGAAGCTGCCGGTGCCGCTCTTGGCTACAGTCATCTGATGCACCACCTTGCCGGCCCGGTCCGGGCCGCAGTGCATGCCGATCAGATGCACCGCCAGCTCGATCACCGAGACGCCGCCGGCACAGGTGATGCGGTCCTTGTCGATGAGGAAGTCGTTGTGGGTGATAAAGCGCAGGGTTGGAAAAAGGCGTTTCCAGTCATCGGCATGGTAGGCATGCACACAGGCGGTGTGGCCCTCCATCAGCCCGTGGCGGGCCAGCACGAAGCTGCCGGTGCACAGGCCAATCAAGGGCACGCCGGCCGCCGCGGCCTGGTGCAGGAACGCCGGGTAACTTTTCGGCACATCGGCCAGCGAATCCAGCAGGCCGCCGATCACCACGATGTAGTCGAAGCGTTGCGGGTCGCCCATCTCGCTGTCGATGGGCACATCCAGTCCGCCGCTGGAGGCCACGCGTTGCCCCGGCGTGCCCAGCACCTTCCATTCGCAGCGGATCGGCCGGCTCTGGTCACCGGTGTCGGCGGCGTGACGCAGGGCATCGGTCAGCCCGGACAACGAAAGCAACGGAAAACGCGGCCAGAGCACAATGCCCACCGACAGTTCCGCCGTTCCGCGACGCTTGTGCGGGGCGGGTGCCGCTTGCCGGTCGAGGCGCGCCACCAGGCTGGGTTCGCCGGCCTCGTTTGCGGTTTCATGCAGATGTCGCAAATATTCAATCATTTGTGCAAAGCATCCAACTGATTCAGGTGCCCTTGGCCCTAGGATGAAGGCCTGCCCAACATCCTGTCGTTCAAGAAGAAAACCAACGAGGTGCACACGATGAACAAGCCTGACATTCAACGCATGACCGGTCTTTGCGCCGGTTTGATACTGTCCCTGCTGGCCGCGGTACCGGCGTTCGCGCTGGACACCGTGGAGCCGGGCAGCCTGACCATCGCTTTCAGCGGTGACATGCCGGGGACTGGTTATCAAGATAGCAAGATGGTCGGCTATGACGGTGAAATCCTTCAACAAATTTCCGAAAAACTTGGGATGAAGGTCAAGCCGGCGCTGATGGAGTGGTCGGGGACCATTGCTTCGGTGCAGGCCCGCCGCGTCGACGTCATGGCCGGGACCATGGGCTGGACCGAGCAGCGCTCGAAAATCATGGCCCTGAGTGATCCGATCCACTACTTCAAGAATGGCATCACCCAGACCGACAAGTCCGACTGGAAAACCCTCAAGGATCTGCAGGGCAAGAAGGTCGGGACCATCACCGGTTTCTCCTTTATTCCTGAAATGCGCAAGATCCCGGGGCTGCAAGTGACGCTCTACGACACTTCGGACGCCGCCGTGCGCGACCTGCTCGCCGGGCGTATCGACGCGGTGATCGGTGATCCACCGGTCATGCAGTACGCCATTTCGCGCAATGCCCAGTGGCACCTGCATTTCAATGCCTTCACCGACAACGACCCGGATTTCCCCCTGCTGACCGGGCTGGGGCAGGTGGTGTTCGGTTTCAACAAGGACAACCCGCAGCTGCTGGCGGCGGTCAACGCGCAGATCGAGGCGCTCTGGAAAACCTGCGAGATGCGCAAGATCGGCGCTCGCTACGGCCTGACCCAAGATGTCTGGTTCATGCCCCAGGGCAAGGACCTGCGCCTGAGCGTCGACCGTCCGGCGGATTGGAAACTGCCCGGCTGCCAATAATAAAGCGTGGTGCGCAGGGTCAGGTTGCCGACCCTGCGCCAGACCGAGAAAAAGCGGGTGAGCAAGATGTCCAACCTGGTAGAACCTGCGCTGTTGCGCGTGTGTGATCTGTACAAGAGTTATGGCGACCTGGAGGTGCTCAAGGGCATCAGCCTGGAGCTCAAGGCCGGGGAAACCCTGTCGCTGATCGGCCCCAGCGGCTCCGGCAAGTCGACCTGCCTGCGCTGTATCAATTATCTGGAGAAACCCAGCCGGGGTGAAATCTGGCTCGGCGATGAACTGATCGGGCAAGCTCGGGACGGCGCGCGCCTGCGTTTGCTCAGCGATCGGGAAATGGCCCCGCAACGCCTGGAAATCGCCATGGTCTTCCAACTGTTCTACCTGTGGCCGCACTTGAACGTACGCGACAATGTCGCGCTGGGTTCGATCAAGGCCCGTGGCATGCCGCGCAAGCAGGCTTACGAACTGGCCGAGGCCATGTTGGAGAAGGTCCATCTGCGGCACAAGGCCGATGCCTATCCCGAGCAGTTGTCCGGCGGCCAGCAGCAGCGGGTCGCCATTGCCCGGGCCCTGGCGCAGCAACCCAAGGTGATCCTGTTCGATGAGCCAACCTCGGCCCTTGACCCCGAACTGGTGGGTGAAGTCCTGGCGGTGATTCGTGAGCTGGCCGAAGAGGGCCGGACCATGATCATGGTCACCCACGAAGTCCGCTTTGCTCGCGACGTGGCCGACCGGGTGATCTTCATGGACGGCGGCCATATCATCGAGCAGGGGCCTTCGGCGCAGGTGATCGACACGCCCAGCCACGAGCGCACCCGCAGCTTCCTCGGGCGCATGGCCATGGAGCAGGCTTGAATGAGCAGCCTCCAGACCTTTTTCGGCTTGTTGCCCCTGCTGTTGAGCGGTGCCCTGACGGCGCTGGAAATCGCCCTCTGCACCCTGGTCCTGGCCAGTATCGGCGGCTTGGCGCTGGCGGTGTGGCTGACCTTCAGCCGTTCGCGACTGGTGCAGGCGGGCATTGCCTGTTTTATCGAATGGATGCGCAACGTACCGGCCCTGGCGCATTTGTTCCTGATCTACTTCGGCCTGTCGTACCTGGGCATCAATCTGCCCGCGTGGCTGGCGGCCATCGTCGGCTTGAGCCTGGTGGGCAGCGCCGTGCTCTGCGACATTTTTCGCGCCGGCCTGCAGTCGCTGCATGTCGGGCAATACGAGGCCGGCCTGGCGGTCGGGCTGACCCGTGTGCAGATATTGGCCAACATTCTCTTGCCCCAGTCGCTGCGCCGTTCGTTGCCGGCCTTCGCCAACTACGTCACGCAGTTGATCAAGGACACCTCCATCGCTTCGGCCATCGCCGTGCCGGAAATCATGTTCCTGGCGCGCAATCTGGTGACCTCGACCTTCCAGACCTCGCTGATCTACTTCGCGGTGATGTGTATCTACGCGGCCATGATCCTGCCCATCGGCCTGGGTTTTATTCGTCTTGAACGGCATTGGGGGAGCGCACGATGATCAGCTTCTTTGCGCAATACCCCGAGTACTGGAGCGACTGGACCGCGCGCCTGCTGCAAGGTGGTGTGGTCACCGAGAAGTTGTCGTTGGGCGGTTTTGCCCTGGCGGCGCTGCTCGGCAGCTTGTTGACCTGGGCCTTGCGCAGCCCCTTTGCCTGGCTGCGGCGCTCGGCGCAGTATTTCATCCAGGGCATGCGCGCGCTGCCTTTGTTGGCTTTGTTGCTGGCGCTGTATTTCTCCCTGCCGAGCCTGGGTTTGACCTTGTCCGGCTTCGCGGCCGGCATCCTCGGGCTGGGCTTGCAGGGCAGTGCCTATATCGCCGAGATCCTGCGCGGCGGCCTGGATGCCTTGCACCGTGGGCAGCGCGAGTCGGCGATTGCCGTCGGCCTGACACCGTTCCAGGCGTTCACCGCGGTGATCCTGCCCCAGGCGATTCGCGGGATGTTGCCACCGCTGCTCAATGCCTATGTGTCGATCCTCAAGGACAGCTCGCTGTGCGCCCTGATCGCCACCGATGAGTTGATGTTGGCTGCCCGGGCCATCGCCTCGGAGAGCTTTCTGCCGATGCACATCTTCCTGTTGGTCGGCCTGTTCTATTTCGTGATCGCGTTCCCGCTTTCCCTACTGTCGCGGGTGCTTGAGAGGCGCTTTTCCCGTGGCCGCAAAAGCCTGAGAGGTTGACTGGATGAATTCCCTGGACCACAGCACTTTCCACAGTATCGGCCAGTTGCAGCAGGCGCTGCGCAGTGGCCGCCTGACCAGCGAGGCCCTGGTGCGCGGCCAACTGGCCCGTATCGAACGCTTCAACGGCCAGCTCAATGCCTATGTCGAGGCGTACACCCAACGTGCGCTGGGGGCGGCCATCGCGGCCGACCAGCAGCGTGCCGCCGGGGTCGACCTCGGGCCGTTGCATGGTATTCCGGTGGCCATCAAGGATCTGTTTGAAATCGCCGGGCAGGCCATCACCGGTGGCTCGCTGGCGCAGCGTCCGCGGATCTCCCGGCTCACGGCGACCGCCGTGCAGCGCCTCGAACGGGCCGGGGCGATCATCCTCGGCAAAACCCATACGGTGGAGTTCGCCTTCGGCGGTTGGGGCACCAATGCGGTGATGGGCACGCCCTGGAATCCCTGGGATCGCGAGGTCCATCGGGCGCCGGGCGGTTCCAGCAGCGGTTCGGCGGTGGCGGTGGCCAGCGGCCTGGCCAGTGCGGCCCTGGGCACCGATACCGGCGGCTCGGTGCGGATTCCCGCCGGCATGTGCGGCCTGGTGGGTTTGAAGACCACCCGTGGGTTGATCAGCCGTCATGGCTTGATCGAACTCTGCCCGTCGCTGGATTCCGTGGGACCGATCACCCATACGGTCGAGGATGCGGCCTGGATGCTCGATGCCTTGCTCGGCCCCGATCCGCTGGATCCGGTCTCGGCACAGGCGCCGGTGTTCAGCGCCGCGGCGGGACTCAATCAAGCGGTGGCCGGGCTGAGAGTCTGGGTGTTGCCGCAGGCCGAACGCAGCGCCATTGCCCCCGATATCCTGGCGGCCTACGATCGTGGACTGGAGCAACTGGCCGCGTTGGGCATGCATCTGCTGGAGCAGCCACTGCCGCGCTCGCTGGAACTGTGCATGCGGGTGGCCGGCGGACTGATGAGTGCCGAAGGGTATGCCAGTCTCGGTGCGCTGTTCGAACAGAGCGATCTGCGTTTCGACCCCCATGTCCAGCGCCGGGTGTTGAGCGGCAAGACTATCGATTCGGCGGCTTATATCGATCTGCACAACCAGCGCCGCGCCGCGCGCAAGGCCATGCAGGAGGCGATGCTGAATGTCGATGCCTGTGTGTTCCCGACCAATGCCGTGGGCAGTGTGCCGCTGGATCAGGTCGATGAATATGGCACGCCACTGGCCCTGTTGGGGCGTTTCGCCAACCTGCTCAACTTGTGCTCGGTGGCGCTGCCGGTGGGCTTTGACGGTCAAGGTATGCCGGTGTCGATGCAGATTGTCGGCAAGGCGTTCGCCGAGCCGCTGATCCTGCGCATTGGCCATGCCTATCAGCAGCAGACCGATTGGCACCGGCTGAGCCCGAGTGGTTGGGTGCTGGACAAGGAGGCGGTGTAATGGAGATTTGCGTGGTGGGCGCGGGCATCGTCGGCCTGAGCAGTGCCTGGTTCCTGCACCGGGCCGGGCATCGGGTCACGGTCATCGACCAGGCGTCCGGCCCCGGCATGGGGGCCGTCGGCGGCAACGGCGCGCAGTTGAGCTACAGCTATGTGCAGCCGCTGGCCGATCCGTCGCTGTTGCCGGGCATCCCGAAGTTGTTGCTCGACCGCAGCGGGCCTTTGCGCTTCACCCCGCAATGGAGCCCGGAACAATGGCGCTGGTGCATGGAGTTTCTCGCCGCTTGCCGGACCTCGGTATCACGCCAGACCACGGTGGAGTTGCTGACGCTGGCAACCGAGAGCCGCCAGGCCCTGGACGAGTTCATGCAGGAGCAGCGTCTGGACTGTGACTTCACCCGCACCGGCAAGCTGGTGCTGTACCCGGATGCCGAAGGACTGGACAAGGCGCAGCGCCAGGTACGTTTCCAGGCAGGCCTGGGCTCGCGGCAGCAGGTGCTCAGCGCGCGCGAGGCGGTGGCGATAGAGCCGGCGCTGGCCGGTTACCAGTCGGCATTTCACGGCGCGATTCATACCGACAGCGAATGCGCGGTGGACGGTCTCAAGCTGTGTCGTGAAATAGCCCGGTTACTGGCCAGCGAGGGTGTGCCGTTGTTATTCGACCGCAAGGTCGAAGGCTTCCAGCGGCGTGGCGAGCGGATCACTGCCCTGAACCTGAAGCATGCCCACTCCGGGGCCGAAGTGCTGCATTGCGAGGCGCTGGTGCTGGCGGCAGGCGCCTACAGCACCGGCTTGCTGGCGCAATTGGGTAGCCGTTTGCCGGTCTATCCGCTCAAGGGCTACAGCATTACCTTGCCGATTACCGAGCACACCCGGGCGCCGATGGTGAGCATCACCGATATGCGCCGCAAGACCGTGTTCGCCCGCATCGGCGACCGCCTGCGGGTGGCAGGGATGGTGGAGTTGTGCGGAATGGATGCGTCGATTCCGGCGGCGCGGATCGAGCAGCTGCAAGCCTCGACCGAGGCGCTGTTCGGCGGCGGTTGGAACACCGGGGATTGTCAGCCCTGGAGCGGTTGGCGGCCGGCGACGCCCACCGGCAGGCCTGTGCTTGAACGCCTCGCAGGCAGTAACCTGTACCTCAACACCGGGCATGGCGCGCTGGGCATGACCCTGGCCTTTGGCAGTGCGCGGCGCCTGGTGCGGCTGGTCGAACAAGCCGCCGGCTGATATTTGTCCAAGGAGAAAGACCGATGACGATTCAACGATTCCAGAGCAATGCGCGGATGTCCGGGGTGGTCAGTCATGCTGATGTGCTGTACCTCGCCGGCCAGGTGCCGGGCGATCTGCAAGGCGATATCGAGTCCCAGACCCGTCAGGTGCTGGAGAAGATCGACGGGCTACTGGCCCTGGCCGGCAGCGACAAGACCCGCTTGCTCAGCGCGCAAATCTGGCTCAAGCATATCGACCGCGACTTTGCTGCGATGAACGCGGTCTGGGATGCGTGGTTGCCAGAGGGCGGCGCCCCGGCCCGGGCCACGGTCGAAGCCAACCTGGCGCGGCCCGAGGTGTTGGTGGAAATCATGGTGATTGCGGCCAAGGCCTGAGCCTTCAGGCACAACGCGCAACCCCTTGTAGGAGCCAGCTTGCTGGCGATGGCGGCCGAATAGTCGATGCAGGACTGACTGGCCTCATCGCCAGCAAGCTGGCTCCTACAGGGGATAGATGTTCCAGCACAAGACTGTCGTCGTGCCCAAAACTCGGCATCGGCTTAGCCCAGCACCTCACGCAACCGATGCCACAGCATTCCCAGCGCCAGCAGGGGAGAGCGCAAGGCCTTGCCCCCGGGGAAGGTCATGTGCGGCACCGCGCTGAAGATATCCATGCCCTGGCTCTGTCCGGCATGGATCGCCTCGGCCAACAACCGCGCGGTCCAGTGGGTCACGTTGACGCCATGCCCCGAATAGCCCTGGGCATAGAACACATTCGGATGCTGCTGCAGGCGCCCGACCTGAGGGAAACGATTGGCGGTAATGCCGATCATGCCGCCCCATTGATAGTCGATACGCGCCTGCGCCAGTTGCGGGAACACCTTGAGCATCTTCGGCCGCATATAGGCACCGATATCCGCCGGGTCGCGTCCGGAGTAATGGCAGGCACCGCCGAACAACAGGCGCTTGTCGGCAGAAAGCCGGTAGTAATCCAGCCCGACTTTCTGGTCGCACAGCGAGCGGTTCTGCGGAATCAACTCGGCCGCCACCTCGGCCGCCAGCGGCTCGGTGGCGATGATGTAGCTGCCGGCCGGCAGCACCTTGCCGCTCAGGCGCGGTTCCAGATCGTCCAGGTGCGCGTTGCAGGCCAGCACCAGGCTGTTGGCGCGTACCGAACCGCTGGCGCAGCGTACCTCCACGGTACTGCCATGGATCAACGCCAGCACCGGGCTGTGTTCGAAGATCCGTACCCCCAGCGCCTGCGCCAGCCGTGCTTCGCCGAGCACCAGGTTGAGCGGGTGCAAATGTCCCGAGCCGTTGTCGATCAGGCCGCCGGCATACACCGTGCTGGCAACCACCTGGGCCATGTCCTGAGGCGCGACAATCCGGGTTTCATGGGCATAGCCCAATTCCGCCAGATGCTCCTGCTCGGCGCGGAATGCCGCGAACTGGGCCGGGGTATTGGCCAGTTCGCAGAAGCCCCAGCGCAGATCGCAATCGATGGCGTGCTCGCGGATGCGATTGCCCACCACCTCGACCGACTCGATACCGGCCCGCTCCAGGTAACGCACACCTTCTTCGCCGACATACTTGGCAAAACCGCTGACATCATGGCCGATGCCCCGAATCAGTTGCCCGCCATTGCGCCCGCTGGCGCCCCAGCCGATCCGCCGGCCTTCGAGCAGCACCACCGACAGCCCGCGCTGCGCCAGTTCGATGGCAGTGTTGACGCCGGTAAAACCGCCACCGATCACACACACATCGGCACTCACCCGGGATTCGAGCCGGGGATGATCCGGCAGCGAACCGGCAGTCGCCGCATAGTAGGAACGGGTATGTTCCATTGGGCTGGCTTGACTCATTTATTGGACTTCACTTTGCTCCAGGAGCGGGTCATCAGGCGCATGATCTCAGGTGTCGGTGTGGTGGAAATGTAGAGCTTATCGAGGACTTCCTGGGACGGATAGACCTCGGGGTTGTTCACCAGCGCCTCGTCCATGTACTGCTTGGCCGCCGGGTTGGGGTTGGCGTAGCCGACGGTGGCGCTGACCTTGGCAATCACTGGCGGGTCCAGCAGGTCGTTGATGAAGGCGTGGGCTTCTTTCACATTGGCCGCATCGGCGGGAATCGCCAGCAGGTCGAACCACAGGTTGCCGCCTTCCTTGGGAATCGAGTAGGCGATGTTCACCCCGTTCTTCGCTTCCTTGGCCCGGTTGGCCGCTTGGAACACATCACCCGAGTAACCAAAGGCCACGCAGATGTCGCCGTTGGCCAGGTCCGAGATGTACTTGGAAGAGTGGAAGTAGGTGATATAGGGGCGCAGGGTCAGCAGCTTGGCTTCAGCCTTCTTGTAGTCGTCGGGTTTCGAACTGCGGGGGTCCATGCCCATATAGTTGAGGATCGCCGGGAACACTTCGTCGGCCGAGTCCATGAACGACACACCGCACTGGGTGAGCTTCTTCAGGTTCTCCGGTTCGAACAGCACTGCCCAGGAGTCGATATGGTCGATGCCCAGCACCTGCTTGACCTTGTCGACGTTGTAGCCGATGCCGTTGGTGCCCCACAGGTACGGCACCGAGTGCTCATTGCCCGGGTCGTTTTTCTCCAGCAGCTTGAGCAGCTTGGGATCGAGGTTCTTCCAGTTCGGCAGTTGCGAACGATCCAGTTTCAGAAAGGCCCCGGCTTTGACCTGGCGGCCGAGAAAATGGTTGGAAGGCACCACCACGTCGTAGCCGGTGCGTCCGGCCAGCAACTTGCCTTCCAGGGTTTCGTTGGAGTCGAAGACGTCGTAGATCACCTTGATACCGGTCTTGCCCTGGAAGTCGGCGAGGGTGGTGTCACCGATATAGTCGGTCCAGTTGTAGACGCTGACGGTCGGCTCGGCTTGTGCGGTGGCGCTGAACAGCAAGGCCAGTGCTAGCGGAACGGCGGATTTCAATAGACGCATTCGACACCTCTTGGGGTTGTTTTTCGGTCTGGGTAAAGGTTCTGAATCAGACGCTCAGCAGCAGGAACTCGCGTTCCCAGGAGCTGATCACGCGCTTGAAGTTTTCGTGTTCGGCGCGCTTCACCGCCACGTAGCCACGGACGAACTGGGTGCCCAGGTAGCGTTCGATGGTCGGGCATTCCTCCATGTGCGCCAGCGCGTCCTCAATGGTGATCGGCAGGCGCAGGTTGCGGCGCTCATAGGCGCGGCCCTCGACCTTGGCGCTCGGCTCGGTCTGCTCGACCATGCCCAGGTAGCCGCACAACAGGCTCGCGGCAATCGCCAGGTAAGGGTTGGCATCGGCGCCCGGCAGACGGTTTTCCACGCGCATGGCCTCGGGGCTGGAGGTCGGCACCCGCAGGCCCACGGTGCGGTTTTCCTCGCCCCACTCGACATTGACCGGCGCCGAGGTGTCCGGCAGGAAGCGGCGGAACGAGTTGACGTTGGGCGCGAACATCGGCAGCACCTTGGGGATGTACTTCTGCAAACCGCCGATATGGTGCAGGAACAGTTGGCTCATCTGCCCATCCGCATCGACGAAGATCGGCTTGCCAGTGGTGCTGTCGACCACGCTCTGGTGCAGGTGCATGGCGCTGCCGGGCTCGTCGGCGATGGGCTTGGCCATGAAGGTTGCGGTGACGTTGTGCTTGAGCGCGGCTTCGCGCAGGGTGCGCTTGAACACGGTGATCTGGTCGGCCAGGTCGAGGGCATCGCCGTGGCGGAAGTTGATTTCCATCTGCGCCGGGCCGTCTTCGTGAATCAGCGTATCGAGGTCCAGGCCCTGGGCTTCGCACCAGTCGTAGACGTCTTCGAACAGCGGATCGAATTCGTTGGCGGCATCGATGGAGAACGACTGCCGACCGCTTTCCGCTCGGCCCGAACGACCCAGCGGGGCCTTGAGTGGCAGGTCCGGGTCTTCGCAGCGCTGGGTCAGGTAGAACTCCATTTCCGGCGCGACGATGGGCTGCCAGCCTTTGTCGGCGTAGAGCTTGAGGACTTTTTTCAGGACATTGCGCGGCGACAGCTCGATGGGGTTGCCCTGCTTGTCGAAGGTGTCGTGGATGACGATGGCGGTCGGCTCGATGGCCCACGGCACCACATACATGGCCGACGAATCTGGCCGGCAGATCATGTCGATGTCGGCGGGGTCGAGCAGGTCGTAATAGACATCGTCGTCGACGAAGTCCCCTGTTACCGTTTGCAAAAGCACACTTTCCGGCAGGCGCATGCCTCGCTCATGGAGGAACTTGTTGGTGGGTGCGATCTTGCCGCGGGCGATACCGGTCAGGTCACTGACCACGCACTCTACTTCGGTAATCTTGTGTTCTTTCAGCCACGAAGACAGCTGATCGAAAGGGGCATTCATAAAGACCTCGTTATTGGTTTTTTTCGGCGCCGGGTGCTGTGTCCGCCTCCCGGTCGAGCGGCGAGAGACTTCCCCTGCGGCGCATTGGCGACTATCTTGGGCGAGCGATGGGGGTTCCATCTATCCACTTTATGACGCCTCAAGACGCACCAAATAAGTGCGAGCGGTCAGCCGATGACAGAGTCAAACGCCTTGCGGGTTCAAGCGTTCAACACCGCCGATGTGGCCGAGCAGGTACGGGCCACACCGGGTTGGGTGCAGCATTACCAGCAGATGTCGCCGGGGCATTTCGCCGGCCAGATTCGTTACCTGGACCTGCAAGGGGTGCAGATCTACGAGGAGTGCATGAACACCCGGGTCGAACAGAACTTCAGTGCGCCGTCGGGGGCGCTGGCCTTCTGTTTCGATCGCAGTGACAACGCCTTGTATGTACTCAACGGCGAGAGTCGCAATATCTGGATCACCCCCGAGAACTACCAGGAAGTGGCGGTGGTGTTCGGTCCGGAGTTCGTTCAGCAGCATGGCCTGGATGTGGCGCGGCTGGAGGGGCTGTTCATGGCGCCGCTCAACTCGCAACAGAACGGCTTGTTCAGCCGCTGGCTGAGTGGGACCTTGACCCGCCTGGCGCAGACCTTCGATCCGCCGAGCCGGGAAAACCTCACTCAGCAACTGTTGGACGACTGCCTCTACATTCTCGACAACGCCTGTGTCTGCCTGGATCGAGGCTCTCTGCAGCGCCGTGCCGAAGAGCGTTCGATCATGAAACGCATCGGCGAGTGGGCGGCTGACTCGCCTGAACAGACCGTCAATCTGTTGGAGCTTTCGCAGTTCGCCGGGGTTTCATTGCGCCAGTTGCAGCACACTTTCAAGGCCTACACCGGGATGACCCCGAGCCATTGGCTGCGCTTGCGCCGGCTCAACAGCGCCCGCCATGAGCTGCTCGGGCGCAATGCCCTGGACAAGACGGTGGCCGAGGTGGCGATGAATTGGTCGTTCTGGCACCTGGGGCGTTTCTCGAACAGCTATCGGGCGCTGTTCGGCGAACTGCCCAGCGAGACGCTCAAGCGCGGCCAGCGGCTTCGCTGAGCGCGCGTCTCAGGCATCGCGCAACAGGTCGTTGGCATTGAGCAGGGCGTAGGCGATCTGCGGGTTTTTCTCCAGGCCACGGCGGATCGCCGCTGGAATCGACTGACGGGTCTTGCGGCACAGGCCGGGGTGTTCGGCGATCTGGATATCGATGCCGCGCATGGTGCGCACTTCATTGAAGCCTGGGGCGACGGACACACGCAGGCCCAATTGTTCGTATATCCGCAGTTGCAGGCGCTCGAGGTCGGCCAGGCTTTTGAGGTTTTCCAGGCGCTCGAGCAGAATCTTTTCCTGCTGCCGGGTCAGGCTCAGGATGCGCAGGTCGGCGCCCGGTATTTGCAGCAGTTGTTCCCGCTCGCAAATGCAGGCGCCGGGTGGGCAGGGCTGACGGATCGGTAGGGCTGTCATGGACTCCGATCATAGCCAACCCGGCCGGCCTTTGCCTATCTGCTTACTCAACGGCCTCCAGCGCGTTCAGGATCTGATAGGCGGCTTTTACCCTGACCGGGTTGGGATAGTTTTT
The DNA here is from genome assembly GCF_059420225.1 of Pseudomonas sp. GW821-FHT04D07. Taxonomy (NCBI): domain Bacteria; kingdom Pseudomonadati; phylum Pseudomonadota; class Gammaproteobacteria; order Pseudomonadales; family Pseudomonadaceae; genus Pseudomonas; species Pseudomonas sp. GW821-FHT04D07. The sequence goes on along the minus strand of NZ_JBWKTH010000013.1, from coordinate 132,561 downwards.
GTTGGCCAGCATCACGATGCCGATGTGCTTCGCCGGCACGTAGACGACGTAAGCGCCGAAGCCACGGGTCGCGCCGGTCTTGTTGAACAGCGCAGCCTTTTGCGGTGGCTGCGCGGGGTTGAATGGCGTCGTGATCTTGTGGGCCTCGTAGGCCATTTCCGAGGAGTTGCCCGTCAGCAATTGCTCAAGTTTGACCGGGTGAGGGTAGAACTCCCATCCCAGCCCCTGGATGGTCCCATCGACCTGGTAGTAACCGCTCTGCGTCAGGTCGACGGCTTTGTGCAGCGTCGCTTCGAGGGTTTCCGGCTGGAGGTTGGCCTCGACAAAACGCAGCAGGTCGGTCGAGGTGGTCTTGATGCCGTAGGCTTCGGCATCCAGTGCCCCCGGGCCGACCCTGACGGATTTATCATCCTGGGTGTAACCCTCGGCGTAATGGTCCATCTGTACCGGCGGCACGTGGATATAGGTGTGCTTGAGGCCCAGGGCCGGCAACAGGGTTTTCTCCATCAGCACGTCAAAGGGCGCCCCCAGGGTTTTCGCCGCCACATAACCGAAGAGTCCCAGGCTCGGGTTCGAATACTGCCGATAGCTACCCGCCGGATAAGTCGGTTTCCATTGTTTGAAGTAGTCGAGCATTTTGTCCTGGGCGTCGAACGCGTCCGGGAACTGCAACGGCAGGCCACCCGCCGAGTAGGTGCCGAGCTGCAGCACCGTGATGTTGTCGAAGGCGCTGCCTTTCAGTTCCGGCAGGTAGTGGCTGACGCGCTCCGACGGGACGAGTTTGCCTTGGGCCTGGGCATAGCCGGCGAGGGTGGTGGCGAAGGTTTTGCTGATCGAGCCGATCTCGAACAGGGTGTCATCGGTCACCGCTTGCCGGCTGCTCTTCGAGGCCAGTCCGTAGTTGAAGTGATACGGCCTCCCGTTCACCAGGACGGCCACCGCCATGCCGGGAATATCCTGCTCTTGCATGATCGGGTCGATGGCGGCGTCGACGATGGACTTGATGTTGTCCTGGGTGTTATCCGCCGCGAAGCTGTTGCTTGCGCCGATCAGCAAGAGGGAGGTCACCAGGACTTCCAGTTTGGCAAGGTTCTTCTTGAACATGGTTCAAAGGCTCCCATTATGTTTCATTATGTTAACCGCTCGCCCTGGAGCGGTTCTTTGTGTCGAAAATACGCTGCTTCGATCTCCCTGCTGTGCTAGCGGAGGAGGGGTTGCCCCCTGTTTACGCGGCTTTTCGTGGGTTTCAGCTGGCCATGCAAGCGCCTGGACGCCGAATGTAGTCAGCGCGGGGGAAATCGACAAACAATCAAATTTCGGATTAGCTATTAGAAAAAATAGGGGCTTGATCATGGTTCGACCGCACTTGCCGCTGAATGCGCTACGCGCTTTCGAGGCGTCCGCGCGACACCTGAGTTTCACCCGGGCGGCGATCGAGTTGTGCGTGACCCAGGCGGCGGTGAGCCATCAGGTCAAGGGGCTTGAACGTCAGTTGAAGGTGACGCTGTTCAAGCGCATTGCCCGCGGGCTGATGCTGACGGCCGAAGGCGAAAGCCTGTTGCCGGTGCTGAACGAATCTTTCGACCGGATTGCCCAGACCTTGGGGCGGTTCGAGGGCGGGCATTATCGGGAGGTGCTCACGGTGGGCGCCGTGGGGACTTTTGCGCTGGGCTGGTTGTTGCCGCGCCTGGCTGATTTCCGTGCCCAGCAGCCATTTATCGACTTGCGGCTGTCGACCCACAACAACCGTGTCGACGTGGCGGCCGAAGGCCTTGATTTCGCTATCCGTTTTGGCGCCGGCGCCTGGCATGGCGTGGAGGCTATGCATCTGCTGGAAACGCCGCTGTCAGTGTTGTGCACTCCACAGATTGCCCGGCAGTTGAAATGCCCGGCCGAGGTGCTGAAGCAGACGCTGCTGCGCTCCTATCGAATGGACGAATGGCCGCGATGGTTTCACGCGGCAGGCTTGTCGGTCGAGGGGCGAGTCCCGGCGAGCATCGTCTTCGATTCCTCGTTGGCGATGATGGAGGCGGCGCTTCAGGGGGCTGGAGTGGCGTTGGTACCGGTGCTGATGTTCTCCCGGCAATTGGAGGCGGAGCTTGTTCTACAACCTTTCGATATCGCGATTGCCACGGGCAGCTATTGGCTGACGCGTTTGCAGTCGCGTCCTGAAACCTCGGCGATGGCGGCGTTCAGGCGTTGGTTGGTCGAGGCCGTGGCCAGGACTTGAGCGCGCTCAGGTGTGCAGCAAGGCAATGGCGAAGGACACGACAACGGCGCAGGCAATGGCAAAGTTGAGATTCATGGGAGTGCGTCCGGGACAGTAAGGGCGGGCCTATGGTGGACGGATCGCGGGGAAATAAAAAATTCTGTTTTACGATTTGAATGATCAATCGAAATGATGATTCAAACGTCGGGTTATAGGTACGGCGCAGCGGGCATGGCCGCAACGGGCTTCCGGCTCAGTTGGTGGTACATTTTGAGCCGCCGGTGGTTCTTGGCAAAGCCGCCGGTGGCCGCCACCGTCCCGCTTTGGATATGGTCCAGATAACGAAACAACTGACGCGGCGCAATACACTCGACCCGGTAGCCCAGTTCGGTCATCCGGTCTTGCAACTCGTAGCCGGGGTTGCCGCCGTTCATGTGAAAGTGCAGCCCGTGGTGCTTGATCAGGCGTGCATTCCACAGCGTGCAGAAGCTCTTCAGGTGCTTTTCCCGGAACGGCCTCGGCGCCCTGGCTTCCATACCCAGGGCGCGCAGGCCGCGTCGGGTGTAATGCTTGGCAAAGCGTGAGGTCAGGCGCCAGACCGAGCGGACTAAGCCCCGGTGCAACTGTTCCAGGCAGCCGACGGCGACGATGCCCTCCGGGGTCGAGCACTGTCGGATCATCAGGCTGAACACTTCCGGGTCATGGATAAAGGTATCGGTGTGCAGCAGAAACAGGTATTCGGTTTCGACTTCTGCCAGTGCCAGGTCCAGGGCCCGGCCATGCGCCGCGCTGCCAACTTCAGGTGCGACGCTTTGGCGTTCGATCAGCTTGATCCAGTCCAGGCTGCGCAAGTAGTCGAGGCTCGCGTCGTGCGAATCGTTATCCACCACGAACACCGGGGCATCGGTTCCGCGCAAGGCGGTTTGCAGCAATTCCAGGCAGGTCCGGGTCAGTTCATGGGTCTTATAGTTGACCAATACGATGCTGTAGTTCGCTTGCAGGGGAAGCGTGCGCGCCATCATGGAAAGCCTCGATCATGGGCTGATAGGAGTGCCTGGACGTTCAGGCGTGGGCGCATTCTGTAAGGGCTCAGGTTTCAGGCGTTTCTCCGTTGGGTAACTTTTTTGATACCGGGCGGTACTTGCGTGCCCGGTCAAGTCCGGTGGCGCGCAGGCCTATACTCAAAGCAGGTGATGCCGGCAGCACGCTCGTGCTGGAGCCGGTTTTAGGGAGTCGCGACCTTGAGCCTGCGTGTGCTGGTCCTTGCCTGGATGCTGCTGCTGGCCGGATGTGCCGGCTATGAGCGTGCCCACGAGGCCGCGGCAGCGACCGTGGTTTCGCCACAGGTTTGGCAGCAAGTCGATGTCGATCTCCTCCAGGCTTCCGAGCAGGCCACGCTGCAAGCTGACGCCTGGGCGCGTAGCGCCATGGAGTATTGGCGCACGCGGATCTATCAGCAGACTGACGAAAAATTCATCCCCTGGTTCAACGATTACTGGACCCAGGAGTGGTTGTCGATCAAGGTCGGTTGGTATCGGCTCAATGACCAGGGCGAGCAGGACCCGTCGGCCAAGCGCCTGGCCAGCTACCTGCAAGAGCAATATCGCGCGCGGGTGCTGGCGCCGGTGGCTTTGGAGATCGATCCCGACTCGATCATGGACCAGGCGGCGCAGTTTTATCTGGAACAGATGGGCAAGCAGTTGGCAGTGATCGCCCAGCGTTATGGCATACCGGCGGACTCACTCGACCGGCACATCAATCAGATTCCGGCGATCTCGCTGGCCCCGCCCGCCAACCACAGCGTGTCGCTTTATCAAGCGCTGCATGCCGTGCCGTTGAGCCAGTTACCGGCTTATGTCGCCTTGAACGCGCGTATTCACCTGGCTGGAGGCGCGAACGACGGAACATCGAGCACGGGGATCAATTCGGTCGCGCGGCAGACCAGCGCGAAGCTTGAGTCCGAGTTCACCAGTCGTGGGGTGGCCGGCGCGGTCGCGACGGCGGTCGGGCGGGTCGCCGGGGCGATGATCTCCCTGGGCGTGGCGGGGGTTCGCGCGATCGTCCATGAGCATGAGCAACCGGATACCCGGGTGCGGGTTCGCAAGAGCCTGGGGGAGGCGTTCGACAAGGCCTGGCTGAAGATGGTGTCGGACCCGAACGCTGGGGTGATGGCCACGACTCATTACCTGTCGGCCCAGATCGAAGGGTACCTGGCGACAGCCGTGGAGCAACGGGTGCTGGTCGAGCCGCCGGGGAAAGTGACACCGCGTCCTTGATCAAGGTGATGAATGCTCAACACGGGGGTCTCTATAAGGTAGAGTCGGCCAGTTAGCAGAGGCCATCATTCGGAATCCGACCCCTTCATGCAAAAAAATGCTCAGCGCCCGCTTTGGCAGCTCTATCTGGTTTTTCTGGCACCCATGGTGCTTTCCAATTTCCTCCAGTCGCTCTCCGGCACCCTCAACAGCATTTATATCGGCCAGATGCTCGGTACTCAGGCGTTGGCCTCGGTGTCGGGGATGTTTCCGATCGTCTTCTTCTTTATCGCCCTGATCATCGGGCTGGGAGCGGGGGCCTCGGTGTTGATCGGGCAAGCCTGGGGCGCTCGCGAGCCGGACTTGGTCAAGGCGGTTGCTGGCACAACATTGGCCCTGGGCGTCTTGATCGGCCTGGTCGCGGCGGTGCTGGGCAGCGTGTTTGCGCGTCCGGCGCTGATCGGCCTGGGCACGCCCGCCGATGTGCTCGACGAAGCGGTCGGTTATGCCCAGGTGATGATGTTGATCATGCCGCTGTTGCTGGTTTTCGTGCTCTTCACCCAGTTGTTGCGCGGCATCAGCGATACGCTGTCGCCCCTGCTGGCCTTGGCGGTCTCCACCACTACCGGCTTGCTCCTGACCCCGGCGTTGATTCGTGGCTGGCTCGGCTTGCCGCAGATGGGTATCAAGAGCGCGGCCGTGGCGGGGCTGGTTGGCACGGCGTTGGCGATGCTGTTGCTGGCTTTGCGCCTGCGCCATAAGGCCAGTGTCATGGCCCCGGATCGGATGTTGCTGATGGCGATGCGCCTGGATTGGCACATCTTGAGCAAAGTCCTGAAAATTGGCCTGCCCACGGGCTTGCAGATGGTGGTGTTGTCGCTGTCCGAACTGGTGATCCTGTCTCTGGTCAACCATCACGGCTCCCAGGCGACAGCGGCGTATGGCGCGGTGACCCAGATCGTCAACTATGTGCAGTTCCCGGCGCTGTCGATTGCCATTGCCGCCTCGATTCTCGGTGCCCAGGCTATTGGCGCCGGGCGTCTGGAGCGCATGGGGCCGATTCTGCGCACGGGCCTGATGATCAACGTCTGCCTGACCGGTGCCCTGATTGTCCTGGGGTATGGCTTGTCCCACTGGTTGCTGGGTCTGTTCATCACCGACCCGGTTACCCGCGCCCAGGCCGAGCGTCTGTTGCATATCATGCTCTGGAGTATCCTGGTGTTCGGTTTCCAGGCGGTAATTGGCGGCATCATGCGCGCCAGCGGCACGGTACTGGCCCCTGTGTTCATCTCGATCTTCTGCATCGTCGGTGTGGAGTTGTCGGTGGCTTACCTGCTCGATGCGCGTTTCGGGTTGGAAGGGGTGTGGATGGCCTTTCCGGTGGCCTACCTGTGCATGCTGCTGTTGCAGACCGCGTATTACCGGTTGGTGTGGCGACACAAGCGGATCGAGCGGTTGATCTGATAGCGCCGCCGAGCGTGTTCAACCCATGAAAAAGGCCCCTCGCGGGGCCTTCTCACGCATCGATCCGAGACTACTTGTCCAACCGCCTGGTACTCGGTCCGGCTGTTCCCGCATTCAATTTCCGGCGTAATGAAACCAACCACCACAGTGCGCCCACTCCCAGGGTAATCCCGGTGGTGATCGCCCCGGTATGGCTTTCCTCCGGCACGCTCAGGGTCAGGATCACCACCAGCGCCCACAATCCGCCCAGCACGATCATCGGCAGCAACCAGCGTCCGAGGCTGAACACCCCCAGCGGTGCAACCGGCATCCGGCCGTTCCGGTACGCCAGGTAGGCGGCGATCAAGGTCAGCAGGTAGGTGCAGTAGTAGGTCAGTCCGACCATCGAGTAGATCGCCGTGACAAACCCACCGCTGGCCAGGTTCAACAGCACGGCAATGGCGGTGATCAGCACGATGGACGCCACCGGGGTGCCGAAGTGCGGGTTGATCCGCGCCAACACCGTGGAACCCGGCAACATATTGTCTCGCGACAGGGCGAAGGTCATGCGCGTGGCCACCGCCATATTGGCAATCAGGCAGGCCAGGATCGAGGCGAAGGCAATCACGATCATCACGGTGCCGGCGGCGTTGCCCAGTTGCAGGCGCACGATGTTGATCACCGGGTTTTCCGACTGCTTGAGCAGGTCGCCCACCGAGCCGGGTATCGCGATGCTCAGCAGCGCAAAGACCGCGAAGCCCAGTACGCTGGACACCAGCACCGCGCGGATCATCGCCCGTGGCGCGGCCCGACGCGGGTCCTTGGTTTCTTCCGAGAGGTCCGCCGCGCCTTCCCAGCCCAGCAGCACCGAGACCGGCAACAAGGTGGCCAGAGCCAGGGTGGTAAAGCTGACCTCGCCACCGCTGACCGGCGCCGCCGACGTCAGGATCGCCACGCCCTGGGTGTGTTCGAAGAAGAAAAACACCCCGAGGAACAAGGCCACCGCCAGCAGCACCGTGCCGACAATCTCGATCATCGCGCCGATATCGTTGATCCGCGTTGCCAGGCGGATACCGCAGATATTCAGCAAACCCACCACCAGCGTTGCCCCGATGCTCAGGCCCTGGATCTGCCCTTGCGTTGGGTTGGCCCAGATCTCCGGCGCGAACACCGTACCGATGGCCGCCGCAGTGGCCGCCGTACCCGCGACAAAGGAGATGAACGCCACCCAGCCGGTAAACCAGCCGAAGTGATTGCCGGCCAGGCGGCTGGACCACTGGTACGCATAGCCGGTCAGCGGAATGCGCCCGGCCAGATGGCAGTAGACCATGACGATGCAGCACACCAGCGGAATCACCAGCAACCAGAGCAGGATGCCGATGCCGCCGACCCGGTTGAAGGGATCGGCGAACAACGTGACCACGCCGGTGTTGATCGAAACCATGGAAAAGGCCAGGGCAAAGGAGGTAAACGCACTCATGGTGCGGTGCATCTTCTGCTCGTAGCCGAGGTTGGCGAGGTCGGCGTCGTCGCTGGATAGCCCGCTCCCGGCGGGTTCGGCGCCGGCCAACGGACGCTTGCTTTCAAGGACTGTGCTCATGCCCGTTGCTCCTCAATGATGCCCAGGACTTCGTCCAGTACGTCGAGGGCTTTGGCCAGCAACGGGCGCTCGATGTCCAGCGGCGGCTTGACCTTGATCAGGTTGCCGAGCCCGGCGTAACGACTTTCCCCGAACAATACGCCACGCTCCACGCCCAGGCGATAGACCTCATGGGATTCGCGGCAGGCCGGCTCCTTGGTGGCGCGGTCCTTGACCAATTCGATCGAGGCCATCAGCCCCGGGCAACGGACGTCACCGATTAACGGGTGGCGCTGTTGCATCTCCAGCAAGCGAGCAGTGGTGTATTCACCGGCCAGTCGGGCCTTCTCGCACAGGCCGTCGGCGACAATCGCTTCCACCGCCGCGTAACCGGCGGCCAGCGATACCGGGAAGTGGCCGAAGGTCAGGGCTTCCTCGCCTTCGTCGAACCACTGCAACTGGTCGTTGGCCAGGATCCCCGCCAACGGGAAACCACCGCCCACGCCTTTGCCGAAGACGATGATGTCCGGCACCACATCGTAGTAATCCGCCGCCCACATAGTGCCCATGCGGCCGAAACCGGTCTGAACTTCATCGAAGATCAGCAGCACCCCCAGGCGGTCGCAGAGCTCACGCACGCCCTGGTAGTAGGACCGCGGGAATTCGATATGCCCGCCGTTGCCCTGGATCGGCTCCATCATCACCGCCGCCACGCCGCCGTCGACGCCCTTGAGGATCGTTTCTTCCAACAGCCCGAGGCACAGTTGCGACTCCATTTCCGGGTCCATGCCCAGGCGCGTGCGATAGGGGTTGGGATGCGGCACGCGGGTAAAGCGCGGCTGGATCGGCAGGAACGGGTTATTCGGGTGCGGCCAGCTGGCGCCGAGGGTGGCCAGGGAGCGGCCATGGTAGCCGTCCTGCAGGACGATCAGGTTCTGCGCGCCGGGACGGTTCTTGAACGCCAGTTTCATCGCCATCTCGCCGGCTAGGCTGCCATGCAGGGCAAAGCCCATCTGGTTCAGTTGGGCGGGGGAGACTTCGCGCAGCTTGGACACCAGCCGGGTATGGGCCAGCGAGCCGAAGTTGGGGCGGATATGGGTCATGTCGCGCAGTTGCGCAATCGCCGCTTCCACCACCCGCGGGTCATTGGCGCCCAGGTTGTTGGACCAGGCCTGGGCGGTGCAGTCGATGTATTCCCGGCCCTGGTCGTCCCATACCAGGGAGCCGCGCGCCTTGACCAGGTTGATCTTGTCGGCGGGATGCGCCGCGGCGGTCGGGGAAAGGTTTTCGGGGGATTTCATCACGTCATTCATCTGCTTATCTCTTTTGTTCGGGGCAGTGTTCGTGGTTTTGCAGTGACTGGTTTTGTGGCTCGCCTGCATCGAGCTGGATCGATACTAGCGCCGGGGCCGTGGGCTTTAGAAAGACCGATGGACCGTTGATTATTTGGCCTGGCTTATAAGTCGTGGCATGATCGACGCAGATTTCGTCGAAGAACGGGAGGGCGGCAGATGCTGATCAACGGGGTGGATATCCGCCAGTTACGGGCTTTTGTGATGGTCGGCGAGGAGCTGAGTTTTGTCCGCGCGGCGACCCGACTGCATGTGTCCCAGCCGGCGTTGTCGCAGACGATTCGGCAGTTCGAGGCCCTGCTGGATGTGCCGCTGTTCGAGCGCAACACCCGCAAGGTCGCCCTGACCGACGCCGGGTTGGCGCTGTTGCCGCAGGCGCTGGAGATTCTCGCGAAACTGGCGCAGCTGGCCCAGACGGCCAGCGATCATGCGGTGGGGCTGCGCGGCTCGCTCAAGGTCGGCTTCCTGATTGGTGCCGGGGTCGACCTGATGCCGCGCATTCTCAGCTCGTTCGCCAAGCGCTTTCCCCAGGTCAAGGTGCTGGTCAAGGAGTTCGATTTTTCCGAGCCCCATGCCGGCATTGCCGAGGGGATGGACGTGTCCATCCTGCGTCCGCCCCTGGGCTTGCCGGGTGTCGAGCTGATCACCCTGGTGGAAGAGGATTGCGTCGCCTGCCTGCCCAGCACCCATCGTTTGGCCGAACAGGCGACGGTCAGTATCTACGACATTCTCGATGATCCGATCGTGGCCGCGCCGGGCAGCAATGTCTGGCGCAGTTACTGGACCGCGGATGCGTATCGCGATGGCCGCAGCGCGCCGGTCATACATGAAGCTTCCACGGTGGAGAGCGAGTTGCAGGCGGTGGCTTCGGAGCGCGGGATCAGCATCACCGCCTCTTCGACGGCGCGGTTTTATGCGCGTCCCGGGTTATCGTTCCCGGTTATCCGCGATATGCCGCCGTGCACGGTGTGCGTGGCACTGCCGGCCCAGGCCAGTGTGGCGGCGCGCAATTTTGCCGAATTGGCGCTGGAGGTTGCCGGGCGATCGGGGTGAGTCCTGCGCCCCAAGCTGGAAGCATTCGTTGGTTTCGTCGCCCGATGGGGCCGTCAGGGCTGACGGTTCCCGGTTACATCAAGTGTTTGCCCTGTCCCCCTGGCTGAACGTGGCACCCATAAAAAGTTGCGCATTGGTACTAGGTAAATACCGCGGGAGCGCCTACCTTGGTAAAGGCCTGCGCAGGCAGGAGCCTGCGTTCCCAGCAAATAAAAACAAGAGAATCGGCTTATGAAGTTTGAACCCCTTGCGCGTTCGCTCCTGGCGACAGCGCTGATTCTGGCTATTTCCCCTGTTCATGCGGCTTCCCAGGCCCCGGTCGCGGGTGAGAATGGCATGGTGGTCACAGCGCAGCACCTGGCCACCCATGTCGGTGTCGATGTGCTCAAGTCCGGCGGCAACGCGGTGGATGCGGCGGTTGCTGTCGGATATGCGTTGGCGGTGGTTTATCCGGCCGCCGGCAATCTCGGTGGTGGCGGTTTCATGACCGTGCAGTTGGCCGACGGTCGCAAGACCTTCCTCGATTTCCGCGAAAAGGCCCCTATGGCCGCCACGGCCAACATGTACCTGGACAAGGACGGCAATGTCGTCCCCAACCTGAGTTCGAAAGGCCATCTGGCGGTCGGCGTACCGGGCACCGTCTCGGGCATGGAACTGGCGCTGGAAAAGTACGGCACGAAAAAACGCGCGCAGATCATGGCTCCGGCCATCAAGCTGGCTGACGAAGGCTTTGTGCTGGAGCAGGGCGATATCGACCTGTTGCACACCGCCACCGATGAGTTCAAGAAAGACCTTCACGACTCGGGCTCGATCTTCCTGAACAAGGGCGAGCCGATGCAGGTCGGCCAGAAGCTGGTCCAGAAAGACCTGGCCAAGACCCTCAAGGAAATCTCCGCCAAGGGCACCGACGGTTTCTACAAGGGCTGGGTCGGCAAGGCCATTGTCGATTCGAGCCAGGCCGGCAAGGGCATCATCACCCAGGCCGACCTCGACAAGTACAAGCCCCGCGAGCTGGCGCCTGTAGAGTGCGATTACCGTGGCTACCACGTCGTTTCGGCACCGCCGCCGAGCTCGGGTGGCGTGGTGATCTGCGAGATCATGAACATCCTCGAAGGTTATCCGATGGCGGACCTGGGCTATCACTCGGCCCAGGGACTGCACTATCAGATCGAAGCCATGCGCCACGCCTATGTCGATCGCAACAGCTACCTGGGTGACCCCGATTTCGTCAAGAACCCGGTGGCGCACCTGCTGGACAAGGGCTATGCCGAGAAACTGCGGGCAGCCATCGATCCGCAGAAAGCCGGGATCTCCCAGGACATCAAGCCCGGTGTAGCGCCCCATGAAGGCAACAACACCACCCATTACTCCATCGTCGACAAATGGGGCAACGCGGTATCGGTGACCTACACCCTCAACGACTGGTTCGGTGCCGGTGTCATGGCGAGCAAGACCGGGGTCATCCTCAATGACGAGATGGACGACTTCACCTCCAAGGTCGGCGTGCCGAACATGTACGGCTTGGTGCAGGGCGAAGCCAATGCCATCGCCCCGGGCAAGACGCCGCTGTCGTCGATGAGCCCGACCATCGTCACCAAGGATGGCAAGGCGGTCATGGTGGTGGGTACGCCCGGTGGCAGCCGGATTATCACCGCGACCTTGCTGACCATGCTCAACGTCATCGACTACGGGATGAACATCCAGGAAGCGGTGGACGCGCCACGTTTCCACCAGCAGTGGATGCCGGAGACCACTAACCTGGAGGATTTCGCGGTCAGTCCGGATACCCGCAAGATCCTCGAGGGCTGGGGCCACAAGTTTGCCGGTCCGCAGAGCGCCAACCACTTGGCGGCGATCCTGGTCGGTGCACCGTCCCTCGGTGGCAAGCCGGTAGGCAACAACCGCTTCTACGGTGCGAACGACCCGCGTCGTAATACCGGGTTGTCACTGGGATACTGAGGCTCACACGTAACTTGGTGGGCGCCGGCTTGCCGGCGATGGCGATGTCACATTCAGCGCCGCCATCGCTGGCAACTGGAGCCACCTGGCCACTCGTTCAGAGTCGGGAGATCGGCGTTGTTGCTGAGCGATTGAGCGTCAGGTAGACGTCCAGGTGCTTATCCTTGTCGGCGAGCACCACTTCATCGCCTCTCCTTGAAAGAAAAAAAGGGCACCTTGCGGTGCCCTTGTTCGTTGGCTAAAGCCCCTTGAGCTTGGGGATATAGGCCACGCTGCCACTTTCTTTCTTTTTGGCCAGCCGCGCACCGTTGGTGAGCTCGGTGGTGACCACCTCATGATCGGCCGACAGATAGCTCAACGGTACCTCGTCGTGCTTGCTGTAGCTGGTGACGATCAGGGTGCGTGACGGGTCCCAGTGCTGGCCACTGGTTTTCTCCAGCCAGGCCATGAACGCCGCGCTGTCGCCGCTGCGCGGGTAGTCCTGGGAGTCCTTGACGTAGTAGAACGGCGTGCCCTGGTTGTTCATGTACATCGGCAGTTTGTTGTCCACCTCGATCATGACCATTTTCCATTCGTCCCAAGGCATTTGCTGGCTGGCCTTGGCCCGTACGTCGTCGGCGAATTTGATCACGCCACCGCCGCTGTTGGTCCATGGGTAGAGCACGCCGATCACCAGCAGCAGAAGCAGCGCTGCCGCACCGAAGCCTTTCGACCAGCCCGGTCCCGCAACCTTGCCGGCCGCACGCTTCTCTTCAAGGCGCCGGGTCACCCACCAGGCCGCCAGCAACTGGGCGAACGGGACCAGAGGCAGTACGTAGTAGCTACGACGACTGCCGCTGAGGGTGAAGAACAGGAACAACAACCCCAGTCCCCAGACCAGCCAGCGGGTGTTGGGCTCGATCTTCTTCCATTGGCGCAAGGCGACCCACAGGCCGAGGATCCAGAACGGGGCCCAGGGCAGGGTGTAGGCCGGCAGGTAGATCAGATAGGTGTAGATCGGCCCCATGTGGTCGAAGGGGTTGAAGAAGCGGACCACGTTTTCCTTGAACACCAGCGCCAGGCCGCTTTCGCCATACGTCGGCGAGCCATAGAAATGCGACAGCACGAACGGAATGGAGTACAGCGCGCCGGCAATCACCAGGGCGACGAACAGACGTGGGTTGAGGTGCCGTTTCCAGCGCCCGTCAGCCAGCACGTGAGGCAGCAGGATCAGTCCCGGCAGGATGAAGCCGATCAACCCCTTGAGCAGCGACGTCAGCGCGAGGATCAGGAAAAACACTGTGTAGCGGCCCAGCCGGGTATCGTCCGGCCCGCGCCAGTACCACCAGATGGCCGCGACCACGCCAAACACCGTGAGGATGTCGGCGGTCGCCACCCGTGCCCAGAACACGAAATAGAAGGTGGTGGCCAGCATCCAGCCGGCGATCAGGCCGGTGCCCTTGCGCCACAGACGTTCGCCGATCAGGTAGACCAGCCAGACCGTCAACCAGGCGGCAATCACCGACGACAGGCGCAGCGACCAGTGGCCCAGGCCACCCATCAGACCGGCGCTGGCGGTGATCAGCCAGTAGGAGGGCAGTGGCTTGTCGTAATACGGCGAGCCCTTGAGGTAGGGGTCGAAGTAGTTGCCCGATTGCAGCATCTGCAGGGCGATGTTGGCCCAGCGCGTTTCCGCACCCCACAACTCCCGTTGGCCCAGGCCCACCAGTAGCAGGATGGCCGATACGATAAGCAGAAGCGTCAGGGCGCCTTTGTCTGTTTTCCAGAAACTCTGATTCATGGTTGGGTCTGCGGGAAGATCATGATGATGGTATTACCCTTTTGATAACGCTTGCCGTCCAGTGGAAGCTGCTCGACTTCGCGCATTTCGTCTACGCTTTTGACACGTAGCACTACACCGACCGAGCCCTGTTTACGGGCTTCAGTCATCCATTGTTCGACGTTGGCGGAGTTGACCTGCCGCTCGGCGGCATCAGGATAGTCGAGACCGTACTTCAATTCACCCGCTGTGTTGAACAAATCCACCCGCGGACGTTGCAGGCGCCAGGCCAGCGCGGACGCGGCGCCCAGTTCGTTGCTCAGCAGGCGGTTGGTCTGGCGCAATTCATTGACATGTTCTGCAATAAATTGGTCCGGCATCCGGTTGTCGACGATGCTGGCCGGCATGCCCGCCGGCAGCAGCGCCACCAGCAAGCCGATCCCCAGCGCGGGCATGGCCCAGAGGGTCAGTGGACGTAGTGCTTGCAGGGCGTTGGCGATGATCCAGCCCATCAGCATGATGAACACCAGCGAGAGATTGAAGACTTCCGCATGGCTGTTTTCGTAGATCGACCGGCTGGTTTGCAGGTAGATCAGGGCCACCATGGCCGCTACCCCAAGAACCAGGTTGAGCCAGCCATTGATCCGCAGCATCCGGCCTTCGGCGCGGGCCACCCGATCGATCAGCGCATTACCCATCATCAGCGCCAACGGCAACAGGCACGGCATGATGTAGGTCGGCAGCTTGCCGCGGCTCAGGCTGAAAAAGGCCAGGGGCAGCAAGAACCACAACCACAGGAAACCGCTGCCGGGCTGGCGCTTGTCCTGCCAGGCCTGCTTGAACGTCGGCAGCAGCAGTACCGACCACGGCAGGCAGGACACCACCAGCAGCGGCAGGTAGAACCACCAGGGCCGGGCGTGCTGGGCGTTGTCGCCGGCAAAGCGCTGGACATGTTCGTGCCAGAAGAAGAAATTCCAGTAGTCGGGCTCCTGGGCGTTGACCGCCAGCACCCAGGGCAGCGCGACGATCACCGCCACGACCACGGCCAGCGGGCCATAGCGCAACAGCTCACCGAGGCGGCGCTGCCAGATCATGTAGGGCAGGGCGATCAGTACCGGCAGCAGCAGGGCGAGGAAACCCTTGGTCAGGAAACCCATGCCGCAGGCCAGACCCAGGCCGGCCCAGGCATACAGGCGATGGCGTCGCGTGCTGCTGTCGACCGCGAACCAGAAGGCGAAGAGGCTCAGGTTCGACCACAGGGTGAATTGCGGATCGAGGTTGGCGTAGCCGGCTTGCCCGGCGATCAGGCCGAAACTCATGAACAGCAGGGCCGAGGCGAAGCTCTTGCGCGGGTCGTTCCACAAGCGCCGTGCGATCAGGTAGGTCAGCAGCACGCTGAGGCCGGTGGCCACGGCCGAAGCCACGCGCACCCCGAAAAGATTGTCACCAAATATTGCCTGACCGATGGCGATCATCCAGTAGCCGGCAATGGGCTTTTCGAAGTAGCGCAGGCCCATGAAGTGCGGGGCGGTCCAGTTGCCGGTCAACAGCATTTCCTGGCTGATCTGCGCGTAGCGCGGTTCGTCGGGAATCCACAGGCCGTGGCCCAGCATGGGCAGCAGGTAGAACACCACGAAGGCCAGGAGCAGTACCGGTACGGACCAGCGCCTGAGCGTCGCGGCGGAAAGTGGAAACACGTGAGGGTTCATGGGTCGACCTTAGCGGTAAGCGCCGCAGCTAGGGTTTGAGCGGGCCATGCACAATGCATGTACTTGATGGCCCGATCCAGAATTTCGATGTTTAAAACTGTAAAGGATAGACAAGGCCGTGTGAGGGCAGGGGGCGAATGTAGAGAGGCGCAGGTGGGAGTGAAGTGAAAGCGTTGTGAAAAAATCGGAAATAGCGCCAGGAGCCCCGTATTACCTGGGTTTCATAAACATTTTGACATACTTTATTGGGCGGTCATGGAGGCGACAGGAGCGAGCGGGTTTGCTCCTGTCGTGAGCCTGTCCATGGCCGGGGAGGGGGGCTTATTCGCCGCGAATATACTGTTCCAGTTGGCGGATCAGGTCGGCCTGTTCGGCAATGGCCTCTTTCACCAGGTCACCGATGGACAGCAGGCCGATCAGTTGCCCGTCTTCGACAACCGGAAGATGACGCAGGTGCTTGTCGGTCATAATACTCATGCAGGTTTCCACGCTCTGGTGTGAGTCCACGCTGATTACCGGCGCGTTCATGATTTCGTGGACCTTGGTGGTGACCGAGCTGAGCCCATGCAGGATCACTTTGCGGGCGTAATCGCGTTCGCTGATGATGCCCACGACCTGGCCGTTTTCGAGTACCGGAAGGGCGCCGACATTTTTCGAAGCCATCAGGATCAGGGCTTCGAACACGGTATGGTTGTGGGCGATCGTATGAACCCCCTGATGCTGGCTACCCTTGAGTTTCAACAGCTCTGCGACGGTTTTCATGGACGGCTCTCTCTTGCTGTTTTTGTTGGGCGGCCACATTCCATCGTAGCCGTTATTACAGAATCGTAGACGGATACTGTGAGGACGATGCAGAAAGCGGCCTGTAGACGCTGAAAAAACGTCATAGCCTGGTTTTTTGGCGTAGAACGCCGCCGTTCACTGAGCCCAACGCCTCAATCGGCTGGCCGTAAGGGGATAAACCGGTAGTGTCCGGCACCGGATTGAGTGACGGCAGCACCGTGAGCGAGCAGTGCCTGGGCGCTCTCTTCATCGGCCAGTTGAAAAGCCCACTGCTGTTCAGTGGCGCTGATTGCCCGATGCTCTTGAACCGCCTCGATCGCCGCCAGGAACGCCTGCATATCGGGCAGGTAAGTGGCGAAACCGTTGCCCTTGAGGGCGGTGGTGCTGATGTCGAGGCGGGCACAGATGGCTGCCTTGGCCCCGATATCCTCGCGGTCGGCCTGGCGCGAGCGCTCGATCAGCCCGGCCAGTTCCTGGTCGACCAACTGTCCGCCGACGATCAGGGCTGGGCCTTGCTCCCAGGACTCGGGTGGGCAGTCCTTGCGGTCCGTGCGCAGCGGGATATGCGGATTGATCTCCGCCGGATAGATACGGCAGACCAGCGGGCGCCGTTCATAGATGCCGCAACGATTGTCGGCATCGAGATTGCGGCACGGCCCGTTGTTGTAGGCGGCGAAAGTGACGGCCAGCCAGGCCTGGGTTGTCCCGCTGGCAACCAGGATCGAACGGCGACGGGCGTGTTCGAACTGTGCTGCGGCCACCCCGTGGCCGTTTTCCAGGAACGCTTCCACCAGGACGATCACCGTGCCGCCGTCCGCGGCCCATTGGCGGGACTCTTCGAGCGTCAGTGGAACGTAGTGGTCATTGCAGCATTTGCCGCAGCCCACGCAGGAAAATCGTGTGTTGATCAACTCGCCACCTCATCCAGCTCTTTTTGAACCGACGCACGAGCGCCGGCCCCCGTGGTTGCACGGAGTTTGAGCTGTGGAGGGGCGAGTAGCCTTTTTGTTACAGAGTTGGAGAAATAAACTCAGTGGCTGGGATTCAGTTGCTTCCATGTTCCGGCAGTCGGCGCCGAAACCGCCCCGGCGGCAGGCCCTGGGTGGCCTTGAAGCGGCGCGAGAAGTAAGCCTCGTCGGCAAAACCACACAACTGCGCAATCTGGCTCAGCGGCTTTTCGCTGTTGAGCAGGTGCGTGCGCGCCAGACGCATGCGGCGTTCCAGGACCAGCTCCGAGAAGGTGCTGCCGGTTTCCTTGCGCAGCAAGTGCGTCAGGTAGTTGGGCGACAGAAAGGCCGCCTCGGCGGTGTCCTTGAGGTTCAGTGCCGGGTCGGCGATATGCTCGCGCACATAACCCAATATCCGCGCCAACGCATCCCGCCGGCCGCGGCGTGCCGCCTTGTTCGCCGACAAGGCCTGCAACTCGCTCGCATACAGGCTGCAGACCTTGCCCGTCAGTTGCAGCAAGCAACCTTTGAGCGCCTGTCGGGTTCCGAGGTCGCGACCCTGATCCAGCTCACGCATCTTTTCCAGCAGGCCCAGGACCTCGGCGAAGTCGTGATCGGCGAGGATGAAATCCAGGTGCTCCTGGTGCTGGAAGGGTGAGAGTTCCGGCAGGTCATGAATGGACAGGTCCTCCAGGTCCAGCGGATCGCAGTGCAGGTGCGGCAGGAAAAATGCCTGGGAAAAATTGATCAGGACAAAATTGCCGTCTTCCGGGTGCGGGATCAGGTGCAGGCGATGGGGCAGGATAAACGCCAGGGCCTGGCGCGGATAAGGCCGGATGGCGCCGCCGATGTGCTGCACGGTGTCGCCGCCCAGGTTGATCTGGATCTGGAAGTAGTCATGCCGGTGTGGGGTGACGATGGCCGGGCGGGCCTGCTTGTCACGGATATAGAAGTCCGGGCGGTCGCTTCGTTGCTGCATGCCATAGGTGCGCACACGGGAGGAACTCGACATCGACACTGTCCTTAAGATTGAACCAGATGCCGACATTCTAAGAGGCGAGGGAGGTCTTTGCGACGCAATGCGGGGGTTTTCGCTAGTGCTGGTTTGTCATCGCCGGTGCTTTTGTTTTCTGCGGTTCGGAACTTTTCTGAGTGGATGTATCCAATTGTTTCGCTCTTGTCGGTTTTTTTATTACAATTGTTCGACAACGCGCTGACTCACGGCGCGTTGCAGGAAGTTTTATTCTCAGGGATGTGTCGTGTTTTTCAAGCCTTATTCGTGTGCCCGGCTGCGCGCTTCTGTGCGTGGCCGGTTCGTCGTGCAACGTTCGTTGTATCCCCTCGCAATCGTCAGTCTGTTTGCCAGCCTTGCTGCCACGGCGGCCGAGCCCGCGGAGCCGCTGGCGCCGCAACAGCCGTTGCAGCGCCAACAAGAGCGCGAACGGGTTTTGCGTGAGCAGCTCGAATCCTCTCCTGACGTACGCCTCAAGGCTTCCCCGGATGATGGCCAGGGCCGGCTGCCGGCCAATGAAACGCCGTGCTTCACCATTCGCCATATCGTGCTCGAAGGCGAGGCGTCAGCCGCCTTTCAATGGGCCCTGCGTGCTGCCAACCCGGCGTCCGATCCCGCGCTGGGCCGTTGCCTGGGGGCCGCGGGCATCAACCTGACCATGAAACGCATACAGAACCTGATCATCGCACGGGGTTTCATCACCACGCGGGTGCTGGCCGCACCTCAGGACCTGAGCCAGGGGACGCTTTCCCTGGTACTGATCCCGGGACGCATCAAACACATTCGGTTTGCCGAAGGCACCTCGTCGCGAGCGACGCTGTGGAACGCCATGCCCGCCCAACCCGGCGATCTGTTGAACCTGCGGGGCATTGAACAAGCCCTGGAGAACTTCAAGCGGGTGCCCACGGCCGAGGCTGACGTTCAGATCACTCCGGCAACCGACGCCAATGCCAAGCCCGGAGAAAGCGATGTAGTGATCCTCTGGAAACAAGCTTCGGTGGCGCGCCTGAGCCTGTCGGCGGACGACTCGGGGAGCAAGGACACGGGTAAATATCAGGGCAACGTCGCGCTGTCGCTGGATAATCCGCTGAGTCTCAATGACTTGTTCTATGCCAGCTTCAGCCACAACCTGGGTGGTGGCAAAAGTGGTGATCGCGGTTCTCAAGGGCACACCCTGCACTATTCGCTGCCGTACGATTACTGGCAGCTGGGCCTGACTTCCAGTGAGTACGACTATCACCAGACAGTGGCCGGGATCAATCAGAGTTATGACTATCGGGGCCGCAGCAACAACAACGAACTGAAGCTTTCACGACTGATCTACCGCGATGCGGTGCGCAAGACGTCGGCATGGGTCAGTGGCTGGACGCGCACTTCCAGCAACTACATCAATGACACTGAAATTGAAGTGCAACGCCGGCGCATGGCGGGGTGGCAACTGGGGCTTGATCACCGTGAGTTCATTGGCCGCAATACCCTGGATCTGGGCCTGGACTATCGACGTGGAACCGGGGCGGACCACGCCTTGCGCGCACCGGAAGAAGACCTCGGCGAGGGGACATCGCGGCCGAAGATCATCAACGCCAGTGCCCAATTGCAAACCCCGTTCCGTTTAGGGGCGCAGCAATTTCGCTACATCGGCGCCTGGCGTGGCCAATGGAATCGCTCGCCGTTGATTGCTCAGGATCGTTTCTCCATCGGTGGGCGCTACAGCGTCCGCGGCTTCGATGGCGAACAGATCCTGTCCGCCGAGCGCGGCTGGACCTTACGCAATGACCTGGGTTGGTTCGCCTTTCAAACCGGCCAGGAACTCTATCTCGGCGTCGACTATGGCGAGGTCGGCGGGCAGTCCAGCCAGTACCTGTCCGGCAAGCGACTGGCCGGTGCGGTGGTCGGTATGCGGGGGGGCTACAAGCAGGTTTCCTACGACCTGTTCATCGGCCAACCGCTCATGAAACCCAAGCATTTCGAGACTGCCGCCGTGACCAGTGGCTTCAACATCAACTGGTCATTTTGACGGAGACCGACATGCAGTTCGGCAATCTTGAAATCCTTGCACCCCAGCAGTTCGACGAACCCTGGAACGAAGCAACCGTGTTCGGTTCCGCCGTCTGGTTGTGGATGCAGTCGGCGGCCCATCGGGATGCGCCGTTGCATACCTTGTCGGCACTGCTGCTGCCGGCGATCAAGCAGCGCCAGTTCATGCTCGCCAGCGAGCAGGGCACGCCGGTGTTCTACATGGCATGGATGAACCTCAGCGCCGAGGCCGAACAGCGCTATCTGCACAACCCTGCGGTGTGCATGCCCGAGGCTGACTGGAACAGTGGCGAGCGTCTTTGGATCAGCGACTGGGTCGCGCCTTTCGGGCATACCAGGCAGCTATCGAAATTGCTGCACAGCCGTCTCTGGGCGCAACGCTTCGGCCGTAACCTGGGGCATCGGGGCGATGAGCGCGGCTTGAGTATCAAGACTTGGCAGGGCATCGGTGTCCTGCCTGCCGAAGCGCGTGCCTGGTTCGCCACGCACCCGCTGCCTTAGGTCTCACAACCCGCAGCTTTTTATCTTGATATCGGGCGCCTCTACGGATTGGCGCAGCTCAAAAGGAATTGAACATTAACAAGCATCTGTATCGGATCATTTTCAACAAGGCGCGTGGCCTGTTGATGGTGGTGGCCGAAAATGTGAGCTGCGGCTCGAAATCAACCGGCGGCGGAGTGACAGGCGCAGTCTCTGGCGTCGGCTGCGTGGTACGTCTGACACCCCTGCGTTTTGCCCTGATGGCGGCGCTGGGCCTGATCACGCTGGGCGCCGCGTCGGCCCAGGCGGCCGTGGTCGCCGACCCCGGCGCGCCTGCTGCGCAGCAGCCGGGCATCGGAGCGACCGGGAGCGGAGTCACTCAGGTCAATATCACCGCGCCCAGCGCCGGTGGTGTGTCGCGCAATACCTATCAACAGTTCGACGTCGATCGGCGTGGCGTGATCCTCAATAACTCGGCGACCAACAGTCAGACCCAACTGGGCGGCTGGGTGGACGGCAATCCGGCGTTGGGCGCAGGCACGGCGCGGGTGATCCTCAACGAGGTCAATTCGAGCAATCCGAGCCAGCTCAACGGTTTTGTCGAAGTGGCCGGCTCCCGGGCGCAGGTGGTGATCGCCAACCCATCCGGGATCAGCTGTGACGGCTGTGGTTTCATCAACGCCAATCGCGCGACCCTCACCACCGGCAAGGCGCAGTTCGAGAACGGCGCAATCAGCGGCTATCAAGTCAATGGCGGCAAGGTGTCCATCAACGGTGCCGGGATGGATACGCGCAACAGCGATTACACCGAAATCATCGCGCGCACCGTTGAGGTCAACGCGGGTGTCTGGGCCAAGGACCTGAGCATCCAGGCCGGCAAGACCAGCACCGACAACGGCGCTACGCCGGTGGTCGGCATCGATGTCGCGCAACTGGGCGGCATGTATGCGGGCAAGATCGTCCTGGTGGGCAATGGCGCCGGTGTCGGGGTGCGCAATGCCGGGCAGATCGGCGCCAGCGCCGGCGACGTGGTGATCCGCGCCGACGGGCGTTTGGAAAACAGTGGACAGATCAGCAGTGCCGGTTCGACGCAGGTCGGGACCGGCGCCGGCGTCCAGAACAGTGGCACGCTGTACGCCAAGGGCGACCTGACGGTCAACACCTCGGCCGATATCGACAACAGCGGTATCGTTGCCGCCCAGGGCAATACCCACCTGACAGCCGTGAACCTGAGCAGCATCAGTGGCTCGACCCTGGCCGCCGGGGTCGACAGCAGTGGCAAGCTGGGGCAGACCGGTTCGTTGACCCTGAATGCTTCGGGCCAGCTCAGTGCCAAGGGGCAGAATCTCGCCGCCGAAAGTCTGCAGGCCCAGGCAGCGGCCGTCGACCTGAGCGACAGCCAGACCTCCGCCGCCCAAGTGACGCTCACCAGCAGCCAGGGTGATGTCGACGTCAGCCGCGCGCGCGTGACCGCCAAAAACACCCTGACCGCCACGGCGCAGAAAGTCTTGCGCACCGATGGCGGCAACGTCAGTGCGGCCCAGGTACGGCTCAAGGCCCGTGACTTGTCCAACGTGAAGGGCGCAGTGCTGCAGAGCGGTTCTTCAGCCACGAGTATCGAACTGCAAGGGTCACTGGATAACAGCCAAGGCGTGATCGCCAGTCAGGGCGCACTGAATATCACCGCCGCCTCGCTGACCAACTACCAAGGTAGTATCGGCTCGGTAAAATCGAGCCTGACACTGACGGCCACGGGCGGCGTGCTGGACAACAGCGGCGGTCACATCGAGGCACTCCAGTCGATCGCGCTGGTCTCGGGCCAGTTGCTCAACATCGCAGGCTTCGTCGATGCCGGGCAGACCCTGAACATCACGACAGGGGCCATCAGCAATGGCAGCGGTGGGCAACTACAAAGCGGGACCAACACGACCATCGTGGGCGCCAGTCTCGACAATCACGGTGGGCGCATCGAAACACTGGGCGACCTCAGCTTCACGATCGGCGGCAAACTCGATAACAGCACCGGCCTGATTCGCAGCGGTGACGATCTGTTGATGACCGCGGCGCAGCTCGACAACTCCAGCACCCAAGGCCTGGATCAAGGCATCGAAGGGCGTACCCTCGGTTTCACCGTCGATCAACTGGGCAACCAGGGCGGCTCGATCATTGCCTCTCAGGCGTTGACCGTGACGGGCAGCGGTACGGTGAACAACCAGTCCGGAAAAATCTCGGCCGGCACCCGGTTTCTACTGACCGACCGTAACCTGGCGGCCAAAACCCAAATCGTCAGCAACCAGGGCGGCACGTTGATCGCGGGGAGCGCGTTGACGCTCAACAGCGCCAGCTATACCGGCAACGGTCGGGCCTTGAGCCTGGGCGATCTGTCTTTCACGCTTAATGGCGATTACGTCAATGCCGGCCTGCTGCAGGCCAACGGCAACCTGAGCCTGACAACCACGGGGCTACTGAGCAACCAGGCCGGCTTGCAGGCGGGCAACCTGCTGACACTCTCGGCCCGGCAAATCGATAACGCGGCCGCCGGTGAAATCAGTGCCCAGCAGGTACAACTGAATGCCAGCGAGTCGCTGGTCAACCGTGGTCTGATCAATGCTCAGTACACCCGGCTGAGCGCGCCCACCTTGAGCAACCTGGGTACCGGGCGAATCTACGGTGACCAGCTATCGCTGGCGGCGGGCACGCTGACCAATACCGTCGAAAACGGCACGGCGGCGGTGATCGCCGCGCGCGTGAGTCTGGATATCGGCGCGCAATACCTGAACAACAGCGAACACGGGTTGATCTTCAGTGCCGGTGACATGGCCATCGGTGGCGCGTTGGACAGCGACTACCACGCCACCGGTCAGGCGCTCGAACTCAATAACGCCAGCGCGACCATCGAGGCCCTCGGTGCCCTGAAGTTGAATGCGGCCTTAGTTCGCAACACCAACGAACACTTCTCGACACGCGAGGTCGAGCTTTTGCGCCAGGCGCTGCAACAGTATCAACTGACGGGCTCGGTCAATCGCTACGATCCGAATCAGATTTCGATCTACAACAACGAAGTCGACATTCTGGTGACCCCGGAAGGCAGCAACGACGATTGGAACCGCTACGACCTGACCCGCGTGGTGACCCAAACCCAGATTGCCAGTTCCGATCCCGGGCAAATACTCGCCGGCACTAACCTGACCATCAATGCCGACCAGGTCCTCAACGACAAGAGCCGGATCATTGCCGGTGGCGTGTTGCAAACCAACGCCAACAGCCTGACCAACACCGAAGTCGCGGGACAGCAGGTCACCACGGACAGCGGCACACTCACGAACTTCTATCGCATCCAGCAGAAAGGCCGTGACAAGCAGGGGGCCGACTCTGTCGCCTACAACCCGGCGGCCAGTGTGCAGGCGATCTCCTTGCAACCGACGGTCTATGCACAGAACACCGCCCCGCAAGGCAGTGGCACCCAGGTGGCGGGTCTGACCCTTGGCTCGGTGAGCGCTGGCGAGGTGTCCAGCGCAACCCAGGGGCCAAGCCTCACGCCGATCAGCGAGGTGCTGGCCAGTTCCACGAAAAACGTTGCCGGCGTGGCTGAGCGTATTCTCACCGGCGGAGTGAACAGTGCCTTGCCGGACAACGCGCTGTTTCGTCCGAACCCCGCCAGCACCACTGGCTATCTGATCGAAACCGATCCGCGCTTCACCAACTATGGCAAATGGTTGTCTTCGGATTACATGCTCGGCCGGCTGAACCTGGACCCGGCGGCGACCCAACAACGCATGGGTGATGGTTTTTATGAGCAGAAACTGATTCGCGAGCAGGTGGCACAGCTGACCGGCCGCCGTTTCGTCGATGGCTATGCCAATGACGAAACGCAGTACCGGGGCCTGATCGATAACGCCGTCACCTACGCCAATAGCTGGAAGCTGATTCCCGGTGTGGCTTTGACCGCGGCGCAAATGGCCCAGTTGACCAGCGATATCGTCTGGTTGGTGGCCAAGGATGTCACCTTGGCCAATGGCGAAGTACGCAGTGTGCTAGTGCCGCAGGTGTACGTGCGAGTCCGTGACGGTGACATCAACGGCGCGGGCGGGTTGATGGCCGGGCAGCAACTGAACCTGAACGTGACGGGCAATCTGGTCAACAGCGCGAGCCTGTCGGGGCGTCAGGTGGTCTCCATCAAGGCCGACACGCTGAATAACCTGGAAGGGCGCATTCAGGGCAGCGCCGTTAGCCTTGACGCGACGCAGGACCTGAACAACCTCGGTGGCCAGATCAAGGCTGACAAGAGCCTGATGGTCAGCGCCGGGCGTGATCTGAATGTGCAGTCCAGCACCATCAGCACCCAGAGTGCGCAGGGCAGCCAGACCAATCTGTCGCGGGTCGCCGGCCTGTTCGTTTCCGATCCGGCGGCCACCCTGTTGGCCAGCGCCGGACGGGATATCAACCTGCAGGGCGCACAGGTGGTCAATAGCGGCAGCTCGGGTGTTACCAGCCTGTCCGCCGGTCGTGACCTGAACCTGACGACGGTCATCGAGACACGTGACCAAAGCAACCACTGGGATGGGGACAACTGGCGTACCGAGGCGAGCCGCAGCGAAAGTGGCAGCAGCCTCCAGACCCAGGGCGACCTGAGCCTGCGCGCTGGCAACGATCTCAATGTGCGTGCCGCGAGTGTCAGCAGTACGGCGGGTGTTGTGATTGCCCAGGCGGTGCGGGACGTCAATCTGACGGCTGGGGAGAACGCCCGCAGCGCCGATGAAGCGCACAAGGTCAATGGCAGCAATGGCTTCCTTTCCAGCAAAACCACGACCACCCGCGACTCCACCAGCGACACCACCTCCCAAGGCTCGAACCTCGATGGACAGCAGGTGGCGGTTCAGGCCGGTCGTAATCTGCTGGTTCAAGGCAGCCAAGTGGTCGCACAAACGGGCGCAGCGCAGCTGGTGGCCGGCAACGATATCTCGATTGTCGAGGCGGTCGACAGCACACAGACGCGTCATGACAAAGACAGCAACAGCCACAGTTTTGGGGGATTCAAGGCCAGCAAGGTGACCGACAAGGTCAGCGAAAGCCGAACCACGGCGGTGGGTAGCCTGGTCTCCGGCAACAGCGTCGCGGTTCAGGCCGGACAGGATGCATTGGTCCGGGGATCATCGCTGGTGAGCACGGCGGATCTCACCGTGAGCGCGGGGCGCGATCTGAGCGTTGATGCGGCGCAAAACACCTTCACCCGCAACGAACTGCACAAGGAAAAGAACCACGACTTCACCGGCGTGCTGACGGGGAACAGCCTGGGCGTCGATGACATGACCGGCAACCAGCACCTGTCCATCAGCAGCCAGAACCATACCGGGCAGTCCTCGGAAACCACCTTGACCGGCAGCACTCTCGGTTCCAGTGCCGGCAATGTGTCGCTCAGCGCCGGTCGCGTGCTCGGGGTGACGGCCAGTGATTTGGTCAGCACCCAGAGCATGAGCCTGACCGGTGCCAATGTGACTATCGCCGCCGGTATGGAAAGCGCGAATCAGAGCAGCACCGACGAGACCCGCAGCCTGGCGGTGGGGCGCGTGCTGGGTGGTACGGTGATCGATAGCTACAACACCATGCGTAGCGCGATCAAAGCCGCGAACAGCGCCGACGATCCTCGACTCAAGGCGGTGAAGTGGGCGCAGGCTGCATTGGCCGGTTACAACCTGGGAGGGGCATCGTCGGATGCCTACGATGGTCGATCGGGCTATTCCAACAAGACGGGCAGTGCTAACAGCAATGGTTCGTTGATCAAGATCGGCACAGAGTTGGCGAGCACCCACACCACCAGCACCAGCGAGTACGACAGCCAGACGGCCAAGCAAAGCTCGCTCACGGCCGGTAAAACCTTGACGATCATCGCCGATGGCAGCGCGCCGGGGACGGCAGGCGATATTCATATCATCGGCAGTGGCATGAAAGCGGCCGATACGGTGTTGCTGGCGAAGAACAACATCACCCTGGAAAGCGCGCAGGACACCGCGAACTGGGCCAACGACAGCAATAACGACAAAACCGCGATCGGTGCCAGTTTCAATATCGGTGAGCAGAATGGTTTCACCCTCGACCTGGGGGCGTCCATCGCCAAGAGCATGGGCACTGGCGGTTCGGTAACCCAGGTCAACAGCACCCTGGATACCGGCTCGCTGGTCCTGCGCAGTGGACAGGACACCACCCTGGCTGGCGCGCAGGTCCGGGCGCAGAGCATCAAGGCGGATATCGGCGGCAATCTCAATATCACCTCGCGCCAGGACAGCGAGACCCAGAAGAGCGAGCAGGGCAGTGCTGGTTTCGGCGCGAGCATTTGTATTCCGCCGTTCTGCTACGGCTCGACGGTGACGGCTTCCGCCAGCTTGGCGGCGGGCAACATGAACAGTAACTACAAGGCCGTGACGGATCAGAGCGGTTTGTTCGCGGGGGCGGGTGGTTACAACATTCATGTGGGTGACAAGACCACGCTGCAAGGCGCAGTGATTGCCAGTGAGGCGTCTGCGGACAAGAACTTGCTCGATACGAATCGGTTGATCGTCAGCGACATTAAAAACACCAGCGATATCAAGAGTCAGTCGGTTGGCCTGTCGCTGTCCTATGGCAGTTACTCCGGGTCGACCGTGGGGGGTAGCGTTCCGCTGTCGCTCAGCGACTCGGATCACAGTAAAACCCGTAGTGCGGTCAGCGAAGGCACGATAGTCGTGCGTAGTGCTGAGGGTGCGAATGATCTGGTCGGACTTAACCGTGATACCGCGAACGCCAACCAGAAGCTGGACAAGCCTGACCAAAAGGCGATGCAGGAGCGCATCGACCTTATTCAAAGCACTGTGCAATTGGCCACCGGCATCGTAGATGCGGTTGCCAAAGCCAAGTCGGATGCCGCGAATAAACTGGCAAAAGAGGCGGAAGAGTCGAAAGGGGTCATGTCGGATGCGCAGCTAGCGGCCACGAATGCAGCTGCGAATGCGGCTGCGGCAGATGCGGCCAGTTGGAACATCGGTGGCGACAAGCGAATCATGGCCGATATCGCCACGGGCCTGCTCGCTGCGGGGTTGGGCGGCGCGGGCGGGGCGACGGCGGTGGGTATCGTGGCCAATACCACGGCGGCGGATACCTACAAGAAAATCGGCGACTATGCCGATCAGCAACTGGCGGACGCGACGCGCAGCAAGGACACAAGTCTGCAAGCGGTGTGGGCTGAAGGTGGCTCGGCGCGTATCTTGCTGCATAGCCTGGCCGGTGCATTGCAGGGCTTATCCAGCGGTACGGCGGCGAATGGCGCGCTGAGCGCCGGCGCATCGGCGGCTGTTATGCCGACCTTGGACCAGGTACTGAAAAATAACGGTATCGACCCGGAAAACCGCGATGCTCTCGGCACTTGGATCGCCGCGGGGGTGGGGGCTGCCGTGGCAGGTGGCAGTGGTTCGATCGCGCAGGCGAGCGGTGCCGTTATTGCCGGCAATATCGATAAATACAACCGTCAGGCTCACCCTACAGAAGCACGCTTGATCGAAGAGGAAGCCCCCAAAATGGCGGCCGAGCTGGGCATCAGTCCAGCCGAAGCCGAGCAGCGAATGGCGCGCGCGTTTGCTTTCTATACGGATGCTCAGTGGAAACAAACGATAGGGGGGGCGGACAGTCAGTTCAAAGCCACGACATTGGAGCATTTGGGAGCGGCTTTAGCACCTTTGGCGGACCGGTACGCTGTCAATCAAACAACCGGAGATGTTCCTAAACTGTCTGAGGGGCCAAGAACTTATACCCCGG
Organism: Pseudomonas sp. GW821-FHT04D07; assembly: GCF_059420225.1. NCBI lineage: Bacteria > Pseudomonadati > Pseudomonadota > Gammaproteobacteria > Pseudomonadales > Pseudomonadaceae > Pseudomonas > Pseudomonas sp. GW821-FHT04D07. The sequence continues at coordinate 104,199 of NZ_JBWKTH010000013.1, read as the reverse complement.
CAGAAACCACGGCCTTGCTGCAAGGCTATCAAGTTAATCATGCTGTCTCATATAACGATCCTCTGATGTATGGGGAGTACTTGATAAGCGGGAATGTATTTAACTACCGAAGTTCTGAGGTGAATAGTCAAACCGATTACTATGATAGGAATCTAAAATATAACGTTCCTTCTTTAGCGTCTGTAGGTGCTTTGGGTTCTGGGCTGGTGGAGGGCGTGCAAGGGATAGGGAGCGGGTATTATGGGGTGGGGAAAGGTCTATATGAGCTCGGAAGCGGGCTTGTAAATGATTTTTCCGGGACCAGCTCTCAGATTTCAAATGGCCTCCTGGGTGTTGCTGCGGGAACCGGCTGGGATAGCTATAGAGCAAAAAGCAATGAGGGTGAGATACTTGACTACCTTGGCAGTTTGCAGGGATACTCTTCCGCGTATAATGAGCTGAAGGGTAAGAAAATTGCGGAGGACTCCCTTTACCTGATTGCCGCTGGCCGTGTCGGAGCGTTGGGTAAAGCAGCAGATCTTTCTGAGTTGGCCAATAGTGCAAAAAACGCGGAAGAGGCAGCAAAGCTTGGTGCCGGAACACCTTCGTGGTACAGCTCTGAAGGTCCCTATAGCGTAAAGCTTTCTGGGGGCTATACTTCGAGAGCGATGACCGTTGATGCTCAGGTTATAAATAGTGCTGGGGACTTTAGTAGCGGGCTAGGTACAAAGGCTGTAGAGGATGCGCTTTACCCCATTCCCACTGGCCACTTGGGGGCTGCCGCAGACTTTTCTGAATTGGGCAATGGGGCAATTACAACAGCCGCAGAGGCTGCTAGCGGTACTTTGACTGTGTATCGGGTGCAGGGTGGTGTGATACCTAATGCAAGCAAAACGCTTATTACGCTTGATGCTGATGGCAATCCAATAATTAAAAATGGAACGCTGAATATCAGTATTGGAGATGCATCGCATGCGCAATATTTTCAGGCACTACGTCCTGGCAGTACGGTGACTTCATTTGATATACCGAAATGGATGGATGATTTCATTCGAGAAAATGCAATTTCTCAGGATTTCTATCGAAGCAATCCTTTGAATCAGGGTGGATTGGCTCCGAAGATCGTTGATACAACAACGCCGGGCCGGTCTTACGAGCTACCCCCTCCTTGGGGAGAGTGGTTGCAGGAAAATGCAATTCCAGGGTCTGGTAAGGTGAAATAATGAAAAAGCTCGAAGAGATTTTAGGGGCGGCTACTCCTGAATTGCTTGATCCGCAATATGTGGTGGCTGTTGCTCGCCATAGAGGAGTTGTTCACTGGCTATTATTAGAACCTGAAAATTTGGTGCTTGATTGGAGAAAACGGCGCGATGAATTTGTCTCGGCAGGCCATCAGTTCCCCGATTTGAACGTGGTAGCTGCCCAAAGGGCCGGCATCGTGGTGCTTGATCAAGATACAGCTGACGATTTTTTACGTGCACCGGAGGCTCATAAGTTGAGTCCTGAATTTTTACAGCTGGCACTCTTGGAGCGCTTCCAAAATGCGCAATCGTGGTGGGATGTGAGCTTTTTGTTTCCAATTGCGTTCATTGATTTTGATAGCCGACGTTTTGCTGGTTTTTATCAGAGTGGCCCGAGACTAGAGCGCTATGTTCCTGACGGGTGGGAAGGTGAGTTTGTGGACTTTGCCAATACGTATCCGGAAGATGTGTTTCCAGAATCAGATAAATTCTGGATTGTGGATGGCCACGACTTGTTGCATGAGTTGAACGAGCGAGGTCGTGCCCTCGAAGCCAGTCGTATCAAGGCGGATGACTAAAACCAAGTTCCTTATGAGTCTCATCCGGTTCTACGGGTAGCAGCGCCGTGCCGATAAAAATTATCCTGACATCGGGGGAGGGTGTAATTAGTTTTGTGTAAACGGTCATTTGGCTGGGGGCTGCCTACCCCAAGGAAATTCAATGACCGAGCCCCCTCCCACAGCGTGTCAAATGAGTCAAGTCTGATATTGAACTGGTGAAGTCAAAACCGTTTGCGGAAAGGTCATGCACGACGGAAAATCGAATCCTGCGGCTCAGCAATATCACTTGTAGTGCTCTGAGCTGTATTCTATTTCCTGTGGGAGTTTACTTTGTGCGGTAGCGAACTCGCCGTCTTGAATTAGTTTGTAGATTGAGTGAGCCAAGGGGGTTACATCAGTAATGCGTTGTATCCATTGGTTTACATATAGTTGTACGGCTTCTTTGCTAAGGCCGATCTGAATAGCTCTATATTTCAGCGGGCGCAAGAGCAAGTCTCTTTCCGGGTCCCACTGAACACGTACAGGTGATGCATTTTTTTTGGCTTCCCATTCTGCCATATCGATAGATTCATCAGCATGACTCAAACAGCTGTGCGCTAATGCCCATTCAAAGCCTTCCCTTGTGATATCTATTGCCAGGATACGCTTCTGTCCGGCATCTTTAAAACCCCATCCAGCGCGATACATCATCCACAAAAAGGAAGGTTTAATCCAAGTCATTCGGTCCATCTTGAACGGCGGGGATGCGAGTTTTCCCTGTGCCAGTGCAGCGTCTGCAATGGCATCGGAATAGGCTTGATAGACGCGAATGGTTGTCGCATCGTAGACCGCCCTGATTTGACGATGAGGTATTTCAGAAAATTGCTTGTTCATATTTTTATTTTGTACTCGTCGGAGAAAAACTGAAAGGGGGTGGATTTGAATGGCACTTACTTAAGCGATGTGCCGTCGAAGGTCATGCGTTGCCAGCGGGCATGATCTTCGACGGAGCGGGAAGCACAGAGGTTCCCGTTCAATGACCAAGTCCTGTCAGGCGACAGTGTTGACGGTCTGCCCATCCAGCACCGAGTCCATTTTCAGCTGTGCCAGCTCAATCAGGTGCACCACACCCATCGCCACCTTGCGATTCGAGCCGGTTTGGTTGTCGGCATGCTCATAGGCCGTGGCCGCGGCGGATTGCAGGATCGAGTAGACGTTGACCAGGGCGTCTTCCTGATGCCTGGGGGCCGGTAGATGATCACGTAGCACTGTGTTTGGGGCGGGTTTCGAACCAGCGTCCGGACCGAGGTTGTAGTGAGACAAAGCCCGGTCGGCGATACGTGGATCGATGGTTTCAACGTTGAGTGTTGCGGGCGGATTGGGGGTGATCTTGAACATAGAATGGGTACTCCCGATCTGTTGAAGGAGCCGCCACATTCGCGACTAAACGAAGGGGTGGCAGCCGTACGCAGGTTAGTCGACCGGTGATCAGGAAACCCGGCGCACCGAAGTGCCCTGCGCACGACCACCATGAAACGGAGGCTGAAAAATGCGCCTCGTAGAAGGTGGTGCTGTGCGCCTGATCAAACTGGCGGGCGACTAAACCCGGTCACTGAATTGGCAGTGACGGAATGAAGCCTAGCTGCGAGATCCGACGCAAACAAGCGGTTGGGATTTTCTAGGAAATTTCACTCAAGGGAAAGAGAGTTCTCTTGCAGGTCGCGAAAGAGCCGGACAGCATCGCCGCAAACGTTAAGCGTGTGTTGAAGGTGAAAAGGGATCTTCGCTGGTGAGCACGGCGGACCTCTCGGTGAGCGCGGGGCGTGACCTGCAGATCGATGCGGCGCAGAACACCTTCACCCGCAACGAACTGCACAAGGAAAAGAACCACGACTTCACCGGCGTGCTGACGGGGAACAAGCTGGGCCTCGATGACATGACCGGCAACCAGCACCTGTCCATCAGCAGCCAGAACCATACCGGGCAGTCCTCGGAAACCACCTTGACCGGCAGCACCCTCGGTTCCAGTGCAGGCAATGTGTCGCTTAGCGCCGGTCGCCTGCTCAGCGTGACCGCCAGCGATCTGGTCAGCACCCAGAGCATGAGCCTGACCGGTGCCAACGTGACTATCGCCGCCGGTATGGAAAGCGCGAATCAGAGCAGCACCGACGAGACCCGCAGCCTGGCGGTGGGGCGCGTGCTGGGTGGTACGGTGATCGATAGCTACAACACCATGCGTAGCGCGATCAAAGCCGCGAACAGCGCCGACGATCCTCGACTCAAGGCGGTGAAGTTGGCGCAGGCGGCCTTGGCGGGTTACAACCTGGGGGGCACGGCGTCAGACGTCTACGATGCTCTGTCGGGCTATGCCAACAAGGCAGGTGGTTCTGCCAGCAAGGGTTCGTTGATCAAGATCGGCACTGAACTGGCGAACACCCACAACACCAGTATTGGGCGTTGCGGCGAAAGAGGTAGGTGGTGTAAAAGGGGCGGCAGATGTAGCTGAGATTGGTGCGGGTGCAAAAGGCGCAGGTGCCGCTGGGAGTGATGTTGAAAAGGTTGTAACAGTCAGCAAAAACCGCTTTCCTGAGTCAGCACAACACATCGAAGACGCTATTGACGCGGGTAAGCCTGACACTCTGACCATAGATCGCGCGAATACGGCATCAAATAGGCGTGATTCTTTGCGCGGTATTGAAACCAAACCAGGTCTTGATCGTGATGAGTATCCACCTGCAATGTTCCAAGAAGGTGGTCAAGGGGCCTCTGTAAGACATATCAACCCTAGCGATAACCGTGGGGCTGGTGCTTGTATTGGTGCTCAATGTAGAGGGTTGCCAAACGGAGCAAAGGTTCGAACAGACGTGGTGGATTAGAATATGACTAGTTTGGATAAATTGTTATCGAACGCAAGTTCATATTTGAGCGAACATGAGCCTGAAATGTTAGGGCAATCGCGTAGATTGGCAGGCACTTTAGCTGATAAACTTTTGGGAATGCTGTGTCAGCGTAATGGTTTTTATGCTCTAGAAAGTGCTTTGCATGTATTTCCAACACACTCTAGTCAGAACGAAATTGGTATTTGTGATTGGAACGAGAGTGCTCTGTGGCGCAGTGGCTACAAAGGCCTGGCCGATGGTTGCCTTTTTTTTGCTGAAGATGTTTTTGGTGGGCAGTTCTGCATTAAAGATAGCAAGGTCTATACCTTTGACCCAGAAACAGGCTCGTTAGAGTACTTGGCTGATGATATTGAAGGCTGGGTGCAAATGCTCCTCAGTGATTATGAGGTACTTACGGGCTATCCGTTAGCGCATCAATGGCAAAAGCAGAACGGTCAGCTTCCTACCGGGAAGCGTTTGTTACCTAAGGTGCCGTTCGTACTGGGTGGTGAATTTGTGCTGGATAATTTGTACTTGGCTGATGCTGTAGAGGGGATGAGATTTAGAGCTGATATAGCCAGTCAAATTAAAGAGCTACCGGACGGCGCCCGGATTAGATTGAATATTGATAGCTAATTTTTGATAACGGATAACAGATTTATATAGAATCATACTCGATCTGACACCGGCCTCGCGCCGGTGCTGTTTTATCTGTTTACTGCAAAATCTCCCTTCCTTCGCTGCTCGCTTTGGTCGTGGCCTGAGCGATCAAAGCATCAAGCATCTGCGCAACAAATTTCTGCTGGCTCTTAGGTGAGGAATGGGCTTTCCAGCCGGCTACGCATGAGCAGTCGGTTGTAGGGCAGGCTCGATACGACGCGGAGGTGGCAGGCACAAAAGCTCGTCTTGATGGTATAGCTGCTGATGCTTTTGCGGCGGGTTGTGGAGGGATGGGGCCAATCGTGATTGGCTGTCAGACCTACATGGCTTCGGGTGGAACGAATCCGGTGACGGGGGCTGTGGCTACCACTGACGAACGGATTCTGTGGGGCCTGGACGCGGTGCTTAATTTTGCGGGGGTTCGGGGGGCACTGGGCGTTGCGGCAAAAGAGGTAGGTGGTGTAAAAGGACCTGCGACTGATTTACTGTCTGGTGAAACAAGAGTAGTAGGTGACGGAGCACCGGTGGCAGGCGATGGCGTCGATCTCTCTCTATCTTACAAATCAGGATGGACGGACGCGCAACGTGCAGCGGCAGATGCAAAAGTTAAAATTCTGAACGACGCAGATACCGTCCTAACGACGCCAGTACGCTCTGGGACATCGGCTGCGAGTCGTTATAGGCAGGCTGGCAATACAGTGCCAACGGGCTCTGATGTCGATCACATGGTTGACTTACAGCTCGGCGGTACTGACACTATTTCTAACATGAGTCCGTTAGATAGGAGTGTTAACCGTAGCCTTGGTGCTCAAATTTATCAGCAAACAAAGGGCTTGCAGCCTGGAACGAAAGTTAATAATGTGAAAATTGGAGATCGGTAAATGTATGATATTTTTCGCGGCTCTTTCCCAGTCGACTACCGTGTGGCCAATGAAAATCTGACTGTTTTGGATGTTAAAGGTGATGATTATGGACTGGCTGAACTGATGTTGGAGTTTGGAGGGTGTTCATTTGATAAGGCGTTATATCGGGTGATGACGCCTGGTTCGATTAAGGAGTGGAACCAAGTTGTCGAATATGCGTTTCCAAATTTTAATGGGCGTGTGCAATGTTTTGGCTGCGATTGGCTAGGGCGCATATTTGCACTTGACTCAGGCAGATTGGAAGATGGGCATTCTGGCGTTGTTATGTTTGAGCCGGGAACCGGACAGGCTTTAGAAATTCCTTGCAATATCGTAACTTTTCATAACAAAGAATTGATTGAGTACCGGGAAGAGGCTTTAGCCGTTAGCTTCCGTCTTCAGTGGCTAGTTCGAGGCGCTGCACCTAACTACGAGGAATGTATCGGATACAGGATACCATTATTTCTCGGTGGTGAAGATATCGTGGATAATTTGGAGGTTTCGAATCTTGATGTCTACTGGACATTAGCAGGTCAAATGATTAGGAAGGCTAGGGGGCTTCCCCTAGGTACGTTGCTTGGGGAAATTACTTCTGCTGATGAATTTGTACCAAAATAATTCAGTACAAAAGAAGTAAGCGTTTCAACTGGCAAGGCGGTTTCTGTTCCAACTATTTTTATGGGAGCTGCCGATTGATTTTTTAAAAAATCGTCTAATAGAGCGGGTATTGATGCATAGGGCTTTTTTGATGTGGTAACCCCTGAAAGCATAGCCCAAAAAGGGGACGGATTTGAATGGCACTTACTTAAGCGATGTGCCGTCGAAGATCGTGTGTTGTCAGCAAGCATGATCTTCGACGGAGCGGGAAGCACAGCTTCCCATTCAATGACTGAGTCCTGTCAGTTGATGGCCTGTCCATCCAGTACTGAGTTCATTTTCAGCTGTGTCAGCTCAATCAAGTGCACCACATCCATCGCTACCTTGCGGTTCGAACCGGTTTGGTTGTCGGCGTTTTCATAGGCGGTTGCCGCAGCGGATTGCAGAATCGAGTAGACGTTGAGTAGGGCGTTTTTCTGATGCCTGGGGTCAGAAGAGAGCGGATTTATTTTTTGGGGGAGAGTAAAGCAGTGGTCCTGTCAGGCGTATCGAAAATAAATTCGTACCCTTTTCAAGTCACCTTGTTATTGATTTCTTACAATGATCCGGCAGTTAAGAGATAATATGGAGTTCAGTATGGATGGACGCACACAGCAACATTCTCCCAATTTGGCCAGCCCAATTCGTCGATTAGCTGCTCAGATCATTGACTCAGTCATCGTGCTTTTTCTGATGTCTGTCATCATCACGGTTTTGAACTTTGTAGGGCCGTATAGTATTGCCTCTCTCGTGGGGATGGTCGTCGGCGGCGGATATTTTTTATTTTCTGACGCTATTTGGGATGGCCAAAGCATTGGCAAAAAAATGATGAAGATTTCAACTGTTGATGAATCCAGCCTTTTAGGCTGCAGCTATCTTCAGTCATTTGTTCGGAATTTTTTGAAGTTTAATCTGCTATTTATAGATTGGGTGTTCGTGTTTTTTGGGGGGCGGAAAAGATTGGGGGACATGCTCGCGTCGACAGTAGTGATCAACGCAGAATAGGTGTTATATCTTTCGATATTGCAGAGTATTGAAAACGGTCGACTCCTCTCACAGCTGCTGATGAGGTGCAAAAGGAAAGGGCAACGTTGTCTGCTCCTGAAATACCTCAGTCGGGCGGCAAGTAATTTTTAATAATGTACATGGAGTGTTCATGAAAAAAACGTCACTGCTAATGTTGAGCCTGATTCTGATATTGCCTGGGTGTAAATCCAACGTCAGAGACTCTTCCCCCAGTTTGCTCAAGGACGGTATCCAACTGCGCCAGAACAAAGTGACTGTCGATGCGCAGCACGCAAAGGTCATCATGAAAGCGTCGGGAGCTACCTTCCCAGTAGAGTTTTCGATCAGGCGCGCGATGGACCCTGACCAGCGCATGGATGTGCAGGGAACGGTAGTGGATACCGGCCGGGGCAAGTTGTTCGGCTGGATTGCCACGCTTAATGAAGCGGCCAACAGCGCAACATTGAAGCACTTCCCGCAGTTGGAAGTACAGGCCGACGCCGATCAATCGTTCGAGGTTTCGGGTTACGCCAGTGGCGAGAGTATTGGGCGTGCCTATCGATGTGGCCCGCTCAGAAGCACGTTCACACCGGAGCGAAGCAAGGTCTATCTGGTGGAGTTTCAGTTTGTGGGTGACCGCTGTGAACAGCATGTCTACGATGTTACTCAGTCAGAAGTGCGTATTCCTATCGCTAGCGTACCAGGCCTTTGAGGCCGATTTGAGTCAACGCTGAGCCGTCGCAACACACAGAATCCATTTGAAGAAGGAAGCACTATGTGAAACGGAATTTCTCCCTGGCCCTTATCGTCCTGGCTGCAACTCTAGGTGGCTGTGCCGCCAACAAACCGGCCAACGATCCATCCTTGATGGGTTCATGGAAAGGCCTGCGGGCAGAAAACGGCAAATGCCAGTTCCTATCCTGGAAGAATGACTTCAAGCCCGACGGCAGCTTCACCATCACCTTTTTCCGGGATGCCCAGCAGACCCAGCCGATTCAAACCGAACATGGCAGCTGGTCTGCTGCCAATGGCAGGAATGAATTGAGAACCAATGGAGTGCGTTTGCCAGATGTCTACACCTACAAGTTGATTGACGCCGACACGGTGCATTACGTGAATGTGGCGTCGGACCCTTCTGGCGATTGCCAGGAAGATTACGAGTTCACTGAGCACCGCGTTCGCGGTTATCTTGCTGCATAGCCTGGCGGGTGCATTGCAGGGCTTATCCAGCGGTACGGCGGCGAATGGCGCGCTGAGCGCCGGCGCATCGGCGGCTGTTATGCCGACCTTGGACCAGGTACTGAAAAATAACGGTATCGGCCCGGAAAACCGCGATGCTCTCGGCACTTGGATCGCCGCGGGGGTGGGGGCTGCCGTGGCAGGTGGCAATGGTTCGATCGCGCAGGCGAGCGGTGCCGTTATTGCCGGCAATATCGATAAATACAACCGTCAGGCTCACCCTACAGAAGCACGCTTGATCGAAGAGGAAGCCCCCAAAATGGCGGCCGAGCTGGGCATCAGTCCAGCCGAAGCCGAGCAGCGAATGGCGCGCGCGTTTGCTTTCTATACGGATGCTCAGTGGAAACAAACGATAGGGGGGGCGGACAGTCAGTTTGATGCGAAAACGTTGGAGCATTTGGGAAGTGCGCTTTCACCACTGGCAGCTCGGTATGACAGTGTTGCTGCAACGCTTGAAAGCGGGGGGAAGGCCTATACCTCCGATGAAACGTTGAGTCTGATAAAAAACTACAACGTTGCTCACTCGGCTGAGTTCAAGGACTACAACGTCAATATTAGATATTTGGGCGATTCCGACAGATTCAATACGGCCAATCTGGTTGACTATTACAAGCTGAATCTTGATTACAGTGACAGCAAGCACGGGGCGATTGATCCGTACTTGGGTGGGCTGGTAGGTGGGGGATTAAGTGCCTGGTCTGGCGTCCGATCAATCGCATCTTTGGGGAATGAGCTTTTATCCGGTCATCCATTAGACGCCGCGAATAGCCTTCTCGATCCTTTTGTCGAACCTAGCTCGGACATGGTTACCAACTGGCTGACCACGAAAAGTGGTCAAGATTTTGTTTTCGGGCTGCAGAACAATAGCTACGAGAAGGGGCTGCAAACGGGGAAAACCACCGTTGATCTGGCGACGCTGCTGATTCCGGGGCCGGGTGAGGTTGCTGGGGTTGGAAAGGTAACCAAGGTTACGGAGCTCAGTAACCTTGCTAAGCTGGGCGACGAGTTGGTTCAGGCTGAGCGGGGGATAGGTGGTACAAAAAGTACTGATGCCATTGCAGGCTCGAACATTGGTCGTTCTGACCTTGGAGACTTGCTAGGTCGTGGCGGTAATAAGGATGTTTATGCCTATGGAGACAACCAAGCCGTTGGCGTCTTGCGTAATGGAACGAATTCGCAGGCGATTTCCGACGAGATCGACATGCTCGGTAAGTTGCATGATGCGGGAATTCCCACAGTGAATCCTCAAGCCGTGAGTGTTGACGGTACACCTGGTATGCTGATGGACCAGTTTGCTCAAGGGTCGAAAGATGTCGTGAGGCTTGTGGAGGGGAAGGTGCGCATTGTCGGCGATTCGCCACTCCTCAATCAACAAAGCATTTCAGATCTACAAGGTATTCGAGATACAATAGTAAATAACAATATTCAGATCAACGACCTGCAGTTTCTGATTAGCAACAAGGGGCGCGTTGTGGTTGCTGATCCGCTTGCTGTTAACTTTAACGCTGCGCCGTCAAGAAATAATCTTCGAATGATCGATTTGTTGATTCAGGCAGCACGGAAAAATGGACCGTTTTAATGGAGGCTAAGTATATGACTTCAATGGTGCCGTCTGTGGCAATTGAGTTTCTTCGGGGGCTCACTGGCAAGCAGGTCACCAAGCTTGTTAGGTATAGCTGGTGGCCTGGGTCGGAAATTGCCGCTCAATGTGGTATTGAGGACGAATTGGCCTTCTCGTTGACGGCCGGACCTTTAGCCGTCTATTTCGAGGATGGTGTAATCCTTGGATTTTCGAGTGACCCCTCTCTGAATAGCGTCATCGTCTGGGATGAGGCTGCGAGGGTCGCGAGTCAAGATCAGACCTCATTGGAAGGCGACGAGGAACTGTTCGCTATTTCTGAGTCTGGAGGGTTTGCTACTGTTTTTTGGAAGCAGCTTATCGGCTGTTGTGTAAGTAACGTAACAATACTTAAACGTGGGCAGATGAATGCGAAGGAGCGCCAACGCCCCAGCGAAGTCGGCTTGCGTTTTAGTTTTTCAGGAGGCAAGAGCTTTGTCGTATCCCATGGTTTGCATGATAATTCTGATGATTTTTCAGTGCTAGAGGAGTCTCAATTGAGTGCGGTTGAGCTGGAGGAGATTCAGATAAACTAACACCTTGCAGTTTTCGGTTAAAAAGGATGGCGATGGCTGAGTCTCTTATGGATCAAAAAGGGACGGATTTATTTGTTTTGCTCGCTTCATAAATAAATCTGTGGCGGGCTCACTGCTGCCGGTTAGGTGCAAAGGGAAACGGGTGATTTGGTCTGCTCCTGAGGTATCCTTGTCTGGCGGCAAGTAATTTTTAATGATGTACATGGAGTGTTCATGAAAAAGACGTCACTGCTAATCTTGAGCCTAATTCTGATATTGCCTGGGTGTAAATCCAATGTCAGAGACTCTTCCCCCAGTTTGCTCAAGGACGGTATCCAACTGCGCCAGAACAAAGTGACTGTCGATGCGCAGCACGCAAAGGTCATCATGAAAGCGTCGGGAGCTACCTTCCCAGTAGAGTTTTCGATCAGGCGCGCGATGGACCCTGACCAGCGCATGGATGTGCAGGGAACGGTAGTGGATACCGGCCGGGGCAAGTTGTTCGGCTGGATTGCCACGCTTAATGAAGCGGCCAACAGCGCAACATTGAAGCACTTCCCGCAGTTGGAAGTACAGGCCGACGCCGATCAATCGTTCGAGGTTTCGGGTTACGCCAGTGGCGAGAGTATTGGGCGTGCCTATCGATGTGGCCCGCTCAGAAGCACGTTCACACCGGAGCGAAGCAAGGTCTATCTGGTGGAGTTTCAGTTTGTGGATGATCGCTGTGAACAGCATGTCTACGATGTCACCCAGTCGGAGGCGCGTATTCCCGTGGCCAACGTATCGGGCCTTTGAGGCCGATTTGAGTCACCGCTGAGCGTTCGCAACACACAGAATCCATTTGAAGAAGGAAGCACTACGTGAAACGGAATTTCTCCCTGGCCCTTATCGTCCTGGCTGCAACTCTAGGTGGCTGTGCCGCCAACAAGCCGGCCAACGATCCATCCTTGATGGGTTCATGGAAAGGCCTGCGGGCAGAAAACGGCAAATGCCAGTTCCTATCCTGGAAGAATGACTTCAAGCCCGACGGCAGCTTCACCATCACCTTTTTCCGGGATGCCCAGCAGACTCAGCCGATTCAAACCGAACATGGCAGCTGGTCTGCTGCCAATGGCAGGAATGAATTGAGAACCAATGGAGTGCGTTTGCCAGATGTCTACACCTACAAGTTGATTGATGCCGACACGGTGCATTACGTGAATGTGGCGTCAGACCCTTCCGGCGATTGCCAGGAAGATTATGAGTTCACTGAGCACCGCATTCGCGGTTAATCCAATCAGGTGTTTGGCCGCGCATTGTATGTGCTGAGCCAGCCTGTACGGGCGTAAAGAGGGGGATTTTTTTTCATATGCGGTTGACCAGCACAGCCTGCAAAAAATAAATTCATCCTCTTTTAGCCAAATAACAGTCTAAAAGGGAACGGATTTATTTTTTATGCGTGAGTAAGGTAGTAGTTCTATCGGCTGCATGTGAAAATAAATCCGGCTCCTTTTCACATGTCCAAGGGAAATCATGCAGAGATTTTTTACCTGGGTCATAAACTTCTTCTCCGGTATTCGTTCGCTTGTCCTCATCGTGTTCGGGATCGTCTTCCTCGTTTGTGCTGGCATGGGGCTTTACGATGCCGCCACGCTTTGGCAAGCGCGTGACTGGCCGTCGGTTGCGGCTCGCGTCGATCAATGCTCGATGAACATGCGCTACAGCAAACAGGACTCGTGGTGGGACGTCTCGGCTACGTTCAGCTACGGGGACGACTTCGCTCGTCACTATCAGGAAACCTGGACGCCGCCAGATACGCCGAGGTATAGCCGTCACCCCGATCCCGTTATCAGCCAGAGTGAGCAGAACGCGCTGACGAAACGATTCTGCGACAAGGCGGCAGCCGAGGGGCTGAGGGTGTCGCCAGACCATCCATGGATGGCTTGGAGAAGCGAAGCTGTCGCAACGGGAGAGTGGAAGGCGAATGTTGTGATGATCTCGGTGTGTGGCCTGGGTGCAGTGATTCTTATTGCCCTGGGCGTGTCGCTATGGCCGGGAAGGGAGGCTGCGGTGAAGCCGGCTACTCGGAAAAAACGGCCTCAGGCGGCGAGGAAGAAGGTGTAAAAGGGGGCGGAACGGGAAGTACGGCTTCCCGTTCAACTACCCAGTCCTGTCTGCCGCCGACGCTGATGCTCTGTCCATCAAGCACCGAGTCCATCTTCAACTGTGCCAGCTCAATCAGGTGCACCACACCCATCGCCACTTTGCGGTTCGAGCCGGTTTGGTTATCGGCGTGCTCATAGGCCGTGGCCGCAGCGGATTGCAGAATCGAATAGACGTTGACCAAGGCATCTTCCTGGTGTCTTGGGGCAGGTAGATGATCATACAGCGCAGCGTTTGGTGCGGGTTTCGAACCAGCGTCCGGCCCGAGGTTGTAGTGAGACAAAGCCCGGTCGGCGGCACGAGGGTCGATGGTTTCAACGTTGGGTGTTACAGGCCGATTGGGGGTGACCTTGAACATGGCAAAACTCCTTGGTAAGTGGAGTCTCCAGACATCGCTGCTAAACAATGGGTGGCGACTGTACGCGGGTTAGCAGACCGGTTACCAAGGGACCCGGCGCACTCGAAAGTGCCCCACGCACAGCCACCATAAAGAACAGCAGGCGCAAAAAAAACGCCGCTTGAACGGAAGGCGGCACTTGCGTGCCTCGGTAAAAACGAGCTGCTAAACCCGGCCACTGATTTGGCAGTGACGGAGTGAAGACTAGCCATGAGATCAGGCGCAAACAAGCGATCAGGATTTTCTAGGAAATTTCACTCAAGGGAAAGAGAGTTCTCTCGCTCGGCACAAAAGAGCCGGACAGTATCGCCACAAAGGTTAAGCCTGTCCGGCCACCGGTCAGCGTTAGCCAATCGTCAACTCGAACGTCGCAATCCCCTCGATCCCCGCGCTGACCCGATCACCCGCGACCAGGGCACCGACGCCTGCCGGTGTACCAGTGAAAATCAGGTCGCCGGCCTTGAGTTCGACCGAGCGCGACACATGACTGATCACATCCGGCACCGACCAGATCTGGTCCGCCAGATCGCCGCGCTGGCGTTCGACATCGTTGACCTTCAGCCAGATCGCCCCACTTTGCGGATGCCCCACCACGCTGGCCCGACGCAAGGCCGTGCAAGGCGCCGACTCGTCGAAACCCTTGGCCCAATCCCATGGGCGGCCGAGCTTCTTGGCCTGGGCCTGGATATCCCGGCGGGTCAGGTCGAGGCCGACACCGTAGCCCCAGACGTGGGCAAGGGCGTTGGCTGGGTCGATATCCGTACCGCCTTCACCAATGGCCACCACCAGTTCGATTTCGTGATGCAGGTCCTGGGTCAGTGGCGGGTAGGCGATCACACCGCTGGCTGGTACCACCGCATCGGCGGGTTTCATGAAAAAGAACGGTGGTTCACGGTCCGGGTCGTGGCCCATTTCCCGGGCATGTTCGGAGTAGTTGCGGCCGACGCAGAACACCCGGCGAATCGGAAAGCGTGCCGACTCGCCTTCAACGGCCAGGGATGGGGTGGCGTGGGGGGCGAACACATAGTCGCTCATGGTATTTCTCCTCGTTGGAATCGGGCCGTGGTCTGTGGCCATGGCTCAAGTGTGGAGGAGTGGAGCGGCGGGAAATTGGACAAATCCAGCAGGCTTCTGGATTTTGCACGGCAGTGACAGCCAAGCGCATACCCTAATGTGGGAGCGGTGCTTGCCCGCGAAGAAGGCGCTGCGGTTTTTCAGATAGACCGCATCATCGTTCTTCGCGGGCAAGCACCGCTCCCACGGACTTAGTTACAGCGAGTCGTTAAGCACTTTTCGGCAGGGCGTGGTGAGCGGCCCATTCCGACTTCAGGGTTTGCAGCACACGAGCCATGAAGTCTTTGTCGGCTGCGGCTTTTTTGCCGACATAGCCCTGGCCCCGGCGGTACATCTTGATGCAGGCGAACAGCGCGGGCTGGGCCTGGCTGAAGGCGCGCTCGTCGGCGTAAGGCGAGCGAGGGTCGAGTTTCACGTCTCCGGTCTGGCTGACCCAGAGAATATGGTCGTCAAGGCTGTCCTTGCGCGCTGCGAACAGGCCAGCCAGTTGATCGATAGTCGTTTGATTGTTCAGATTCATGTTAAAGCCCCTTTGACCACTCGTTAATCTGTCTGGTTTACGCGTGTATCGATGCCAAGACGGCGAATCGCTGTGGTGCCGCACGCGGACAATGGTGTCCGTCGAGTGTGGCGCCGGCCCTGGGCGTGATTCGTGTAGCGAGAGTGAAAGCCTGCTACACACAACGTTTCAACGAGAAGAAACAACAGCGCGATCCTTGAACGGCGCTGACGACAGTAACGAAGTCAGCCACAAGCATTTTGAGGACGTTAGGCCAGTGCTTCTCGCCCGTTGGGACGATCACGACAGGTCAGCTTCATCAATCTGCCTTGTGGGCAGTACAGATCCGGAACAGCTCGACGGCTTGTCGAGCCTGTTGTAACAACAGCTTTTGCGGCGCTCCCGATCGGGGAGGCAGGTCCATCATGCAAGCGTCGAAAGCAGGCGTCAACTATTTTGTAGTGAATATTTTTAAGCACTACATATTGCGTAATCGTGATTTCCTACAACATTGAAAAAAGGCTGGATGGCCGAAATGTGACCGATAAGTCCTGGTTTAAAGCGCTTGACGATCCTCGCCTCTGAATTCACGGGGCTTGCACTGTTGCAGTCCTCGCAACAGACCTTTCTGGATCTACCGGTGTAAAGCGGGGCAATACTGGCCTAAGCTCGGCAGCTTCTGAATCCGCCTCGGGAAACACGATGTCACAGATATTTCCGACGACGCGCCTGCGTCGCCTGCGCAGAAATGAAAGCCTGCGCGGCCTGTTCCAGGAAACCGAGTTCAGCCTCAACGACCTGGTGTTGCCGATCTTTGTCGAGGAAGGCATCGACGATTTCGTGCCCATCACCAGCATGCCCGGGGTGATGCGGATCCCGGAAAAGAAGCTGGCGAGCGAGATCGAGCGTTACGCCCGCGCCGGCATCAAGTCGGTGATGACCTTCGGTGTGTCCCATCACCTGGACGCGACGGGCAGCGACACCTGGAACGAGCAGGGCCTGGTCGCACGCATGGTGCGGATCTGCAAGGACACGGCGCCGGAAATGGTGGTGATGTCCGACACCTGTTTCTGCGAGTACACCTCCCATGGTCACTGCGGTGTGCTGCATGGCGACGCGGTCGACAATGATGCCACCCTGAAAAACCTCGGGCGCCAGGCCGTGGTGGCGGCACAGGCGGGGGCTGACTTTATCTCACCGTCCGCGGCCATGGACGGTCAGGTCCAGGCCATTCGCAGCGCCCTGGACACCGCCGGCTTTCTCGACACCTCGATCATGGCCTACTCGACCAAGTTTGCCTCGGCACTCTACGGCCCGTTCCGCGAGGCCGGCGGCACGGCGCTCAAGGGCGACCGCAAGGCTTACCAGATGAACCCGATGAACCGGCGCGAAGCGGTGCGTGAGTCGCTGCTGGACGAACAGGAAGGGGCTGATGCGCTGATGGTCAAGCCTGCCGGTGCCTATCTGGATATCATCCGCGATATCCGCGAAGCGTCGCGCCTGCCGCTGGCGGCGTATCAGGTCAGTGGCGAGTACGCGATGATCAAGTTCGGTGCCCAGGCCGGGGCCATCGACGAGCACCGCATCGTTCGCGAAAGCCTGGGGGCGATCAAGCGTGCCGGGGCGGATATCATCCTGAGTTACTTCGCGATGGACATTGCCCGCGACGGAGTCTGACGACCAACGATTCGGACAAAAAAAGCCCGGCTGATAAGGCCGGGCTCTTGGCTGGATGCTGCGGTAAAGCGACTCATGCACGATTCTGGATCAAGCGATCGGAACCACCTTCAGCTACGCGGCGATCGATCAGACGATCAGAGCCACCTTCAGCTACGCGGCGATCGATCAGACGATCGGAACCACCTTCGGCTACGCGGCGGTCGATCAGACGATCCGATCCACCTTCAGCTACGCGGCGATCGATCAGACGATCAGAGCCACCTTCGGCTACGCGGCGGTCGATCAGACGATCGGAACCACCTTCAGCAACGCGGCGGTCGATCAAACGATCAGAACCACCTTCAGCTACGCGGCGATCGATCAGACGATCAGAGCCACCTTCGGCTACGCGGCGGTCGATCAGACGATCCGATCCACCTTCAGCAACGCGGCGGTCGATCAAACGATCAGAACCACCTTCGGCAACGCGACGGTCGATCAGACGATCAGAGCCGCCTTCAGCCACTGCTTGTTGAGTGTGGGCGACCACGGGTTGAGCCGAGGAGGCGGCGAAAGCGTTGACTGCCAGTACCGAGAAAGCGAGGCCGAGAAAGAGTTGGCGTTTCATGGTGGTGTGCTCCGGGTGTTATGCGTTGGGTATGGAGCAAAGGTTACGCGCTTGGATTTTTAAGAGAACTTCATTGGGTCGATGGTGACCATCGACGGCAATGATGGAGTCCTGGCAGGGGAGGATGCCGCAATGCCTGTAGGAGCGAGCTTGCTCGCGATGGACTCAAGAGCACCGCGTTTACCTGCTAAACGCGTGTCATCGTTAACGACCATCGCGAGCAAGCTCGCTCCTACAGTGGCCAATGTTCGCTTTACTGAGCGGAATTGGACCATGCCGGGTGGATCGGGAGGTGGACGGCGAGGAGCATTGGCCTACAAGGCTGCAACTTCTGCATGGGCGATCAGCATCATCGCCGCCGACAAGGTATGCCCGTCGGTAATCTTGCCCGCGGCAATCATCGCCTTGAGCTGTGCCAGGCTGACGAACAGCACCTTGTCGACCTCGCCGTCGGTGCCTTCCACCGCTTCGCCGTCAATGTCCACCCGGCAGACAGCAACCGCGCTGGCGATCAGTGAGGTATTGCTGTGCAGCAGGCCCAGTTCCGTGATCTTCAGGGCCGGCCAGCCGGTCTCTTCCAGGAGCTCGCGAGCGGCGGCATCGCTGGCGGTCTCACCGCTGTCGATGGCACCACGGGGGAACTCGATCGATTGGGCACCGATGGCCCGGCGTTGCAGCACCGCCAGCATCAGGCGTCCATCCGGCAGGACGGGCACCGCGACCACGCCATTGATTACCTGGGCTTCCTTGATGATGAAATAACCCCGCTCCTTGACCACATCGAAGTAGGGCGTGTGCAGCAGGCATTGGGATTCAGTGTCGGGCTTCATGCGTGGCGTTACTCCAGAAAGCAGCGGTCGAACAGATAAAGTGCGTCAGGTTTGAGATTTTCCAGGGTGGCTTGCGGTCGGCCGCCGTCGCCTTGCTTCTTGCGCCCGGTTTCCCGCAGGTAGCCGGCTTCGGTCATCTTCATCAGGCGTTGCCGGGTGCTGGTCTTGAGCACCGGGCGCGCCAACACCCGGGAGAAGATCGCGGTGGCTTCCGGCGCACTGAACTCGGCGCCGAGAAACATCAGCGGCAGGCTGCTGTACAGCGATTTGGACAACAGTCGCTCCTGTGCCGCCGCCACCAGCGCGTTGTGATCGAAGGGCAGGCGCACCGAAGCGTCGGCGACGCTATCGAGGGCGAACCAGGCCTGTTGCTCATTCAGGGTTGGCTCTTCACTGACAATGGCCAGGTAGAAGGTCGAGGATGACCAGCAGCGTGGGTCGCGAAAGGCATCGCCCACGGTGCCCACCTGTTCGATCCAGGCCAGCGGCAGGTTGACCTTGTTGCTGGCACGCAGGCGTTCCACCGCGTCGTCCAGCGTCAGGTCGGCCACCGCGCCATTGACCACCACACCCGGCAAGGCC
Source organism: Pseudomonas sp. GW821-FHT04D07 (assembly GCF_059420225.1). NCBI lineage: Bacteria > Pseudomonadati > Pseudomonadota > Gammaproteobacteria > Pseudomonadales > Pseudomonadaceae > Pseudomonas > Pseudomonas sp. GW821-FHT04D07. The sequence continues at coordinate 85,175 of NZ_JBWKTH010000013.1, read as the reverse complement.
CAATGGCCCTGGAAGGGATCGGCTTCACGTTTGTGCAGCAGGATCTGCAGGGCCTGGCTGTCACGGCAGTAGAAAAGCACGCACAAGTCGACGGTGTGCAGGTAGTCGCTTTTCCTCGGCGCGCTGGGGGTACGGTCCGGCATATCAATTCCTGTGTGCGGCATAGACGCCGTAGTCTACCGGATCCATCCCGGGTGCCATCCAGTGGGCGGGCAATGTTTCGCCCTGCGCCAATCGCTCGCGCAGCAATGTACTGCGTACGCCGGCCTGTTCTTCCACGCAAAGTACCGAGAAACGCTCAAGCAATTGCGTGCCCAGATGAAAGTCCGGCAGCTGCGCGGCGACGTCATGCCCGACCACCAGGGCGATCTGCCGGGTGGGCAGACCAGTCATTTCGGCCAGGGCACAGAGCAGCTCATAACTGTAGACCGGGGTCTCGTTGTCCCGGGCCAGCTGCTGCTCGATCCGGCACACCGAAATCGTCGACGAGCAGGTCGGACGCACCTGTTCGACGATCGCTTGCAACCAGCCCAGGCGCTGTTCGTACTCGGCCATGCGCTTGCCATGGGGATGCCTGAAGGACGGCACCACCCACACCGAGCGTGCGTGACGGGACGCTTCGATCATCACCTGGGCATGACCGGCGTGAGGGGGATTGAAGGCGCCGCCGTAGATTGCGAGCTCGTACATGGATGGGTCTCCTTTGCTTTTAAAGTACGCGTCATGTACTTATGTATCAAGTGGCTTTCTCATGATGTGTCTATATTTTATTTGATTTGATTGCAGTGAATGAAATCATGCTTGCCTTGAAAGTACATGACATGTACCTTTGTTTCATCGCAAAGGGAGAACCCGCCATGAACGCTCAAATGATCAAGACCGCCGCTTTCGATGTCGACGCCCAGAAGGGCTTTACGCCACTCTGTCCGGATGAGCTGCCGGTGGTGGGCGGCCATCTGATCGGTGCCGAGCTGAACTTCATGGCTTCGCTGGCCGATATCCGCGTCGGCAGCAAGGATGCCCACAGCCCCCAGGCTCCCTGGGTGGTGGAATCCCACGAGCAGATGCTCAAGCCCACGGGTCTTGAGCACGCCGACCTGACCTGGGTCAGCCACTGCGTACCCGGCACCGAAGGTTTCACGCTGCTCGATGAGCTGCCGGCGCCCCAGGACTACGACTATTTCGTCTGGAAGGGCGTGGAGCCGGCACTGCACCCTTATGGCGCCTGCTTCCACGACCTCCAGCACAAACTCTCCACGGGGGTGATCGAGTACCTGAATGCCCAGCACGTCCGGCAGGTGATCGTCGGTGGCCTGGCCCTGGATTTCTGCGTCAAGACCACCGCGCTGCAACTGGCGGGGGCGGGGTTCAAGGTCATCGTCTACCTGCCGGCTTGCCGCACCATCAGCGCCGCCGGCGCGCAGCAGGCGGTCCACGACCTGCAACAGGCGCGTATCGAAGTCGTCAACAGTCGCGAACAGCTGGCCCGCGCGGCGAGCCACAAGGAGTAAGTCATGGAAAGTGCATTCAACCGCGAAGGCGGCATCATCCAGGGACTGCTGGATACCGACTACTACACCTTCACCATGATGCAGGCGGTGCTGCACCAGTACCCCAACGTTGAGGTGGAGTATCAGTTCATCGTGCGTTCCCGGGAAAAACTCACGCACCTGATCCCCGAACTGCGCCTCGAGCTGGAAAAACTCGCCGGCCTGCAAATGCGCGAAGGCGAGCTGCGCTTCTTGTTCAACCGGCGTTTTCGCGAATACCTGACAGCGGATTTCGAGCAGTTCCTCGGACTGTTCCGGTTCAACCTGCGCTACCTCCAGGTCGGTGAAATCGACGGCCAACTGAGCATCCGCGTTCGCGGGCCGATGTTGCACTGCATCATGTTCGAACAGCCGGTATTGGCCCTGGTCAGCGAGTTGCGCAACCGCGACAAATATCCCGACGTGGCGCTGGAAGACGTCAGCCGCAAGCTCTACCAGAAGTTCGAGTGGCTGGAGAAGCACCTCAGCCGCGACGAACTGGCCGACCTGCGGGTCTCGGACTTCTCAACCCGCCGGCGCCTGTCGTTCCGCGCCCAGCGTGAGGTGGTGGATATCATGCGGCGTGATTTTCCCGGGGTGTTCGTCGGCACCAGCAATGCGCACCTGGCCTACGAGTTCGATCTGCCGCTGATCGGCACCATGGCCCACCAATGGCTGATGGTCCACCAGCAACTCGGCCGCCTGCGCGAAAGCCAGAATGCGGCGCTGGAGAACTGGGTGCGCGAATACCGCGGGCGTCTCGGGATCGCCCTGACCGATTGCATCAGCACCGACTTTTTCCTCAAGGACTTCGACCTGTATTTCGCCAAGCTCTACGACGGCCTGCGCCAGGACTCGGGCGATCCGATTGTCTGGGCCGACAAGGTGCTGGCGCGTTATGCGCAGCTGGGAATCGATCCGATGACCAAGGACCTGATGTTTTCCGATGGCCTGAACTTCGAGACGTGCCTGCCGATCCTGCGGCATATCCGTGGCAAGGCGCGGTTCGGTTTCGGCATGGGCACCAGCCTGGCCTGCGATGTCGACGGGGTCGAACCGCTGAGTATCGTCATGAAGCTGGTGCGAGTCCATGGCGAACCGGTGGTGAAGTTTTCCGATGACCCGGTGAAGAACGTTTGTGAAGACCCGTCGTTCCTGCGCTATGCGGCGCAGGTGTTCAACGTGACTGAGTTCAACCAGAAGCTGGAGGTGTGAGATGGGAACCGAAAATCAGGATCGTATTGCCACAGCGCTTGGGGTGAACCGGCAACTGGCACCGGGCGATGAGACGGCGGAATTGGCTCGCCGCATCGATTTCATCAAGACGCTGTTGCAGCGCTCCGGTTGCCGGGCGTTGGTGCTCGGGATCAGCGGCGGCGTCGACTCATTGACGGCCGGTCGGTTGTGTCAGTTGGCGGTGCAGCAGTTGCGCGAGGAGGGGGGCACGGCGCGCTTTATCGCCATGCGCTTGCCGTACCGGACCCAGGCTGACGAAAGCGACGCTCAGGCGTCCCTGGCGTTTATCCGGCCGGACCAGATCAGCAGCGCGAATATCTCGGCTTGCGTGGACGGCTTGATGGGCAGCCTCGACGTCGAAGGTCTGGAGGCAACCCCGGCACAAGTGGATTTCGTCAAAGGCAATGTCAAGGCCCGGGCGCGGATGATGACCCAGTACGCGCTTGCCAACTTCGTCAACGGGCTGGTGGTCGGCACCGATCACGCGGCGGAGGCGCTGATGGGTTTTTTCACCAAGTTCGGCGACGGGGCCTGCGACCTGGCGCCCTTGTCCGGCTTGACCAAGGGCCAGGTACGGCGGCTGGCCTTGGCCCTGGGCGCGCCGGAGCCACTGGTGCACAAGGCGCCGACGGCGGATCTGGAAGAGCTGCTGCCGGGCAAGCCGGACGAGGTCGCCTATGGCTGCACCTATGCCGAGATCGACGCCTACCTGTTGGGGCAGCCGGTGTCGGCGCAGGTCAGCGCGATCGTCGAAGCCGCCTATGCCAGGACCGCGCACAAGCGGGCTTTGCCGTACTCGCCGGTGTGAAGCGGGATCAGCGCGGGGCGTCGAGGGTGTTGTTCAAGGCCACATACTGCAAGAGCATGATGGTCTTGGCATCGACGATTTCCCCGCGGCGGACGGCTTGCAGGGCATCGTCCAGGGACAGCTCCAGTACTTCCAGATCCTCGCCCTCGGCTTCCAGGCCGCCACCGTGGCCGACCTTGCTGTCGCCGTCGTATTCGCCGAGGAAGAAATGCAGTTTCTCGGTCACCGAGCCGGGGCTCATGAAGGCTTCGAAGATCTTTTGCACGTTCTGCACGCGGTAGCCGGTTTCCTCCTCGGCTTCGGCGCGGATGCGGTCCTCGGGCGAGGCGTTTTCCAGCAAGCCGGCGGCGGCTTCCACCAGCATGCCGTCGTGGCCGTTGATGAACACCGGAAAGCGGAATTGGCGGGTCAGCACCACGCTGCGTTTTTCCCGATTGAACAGCAGGATGGTCGCGCCATTGCCGCGGTCGTAGGTCTCGCGGCTTTGCCGTTGCCAGGTACCGTCGCTGCGCAGGAAGTCGAAGGTGGTTTTCTTCAGCAGGTACCAGTCGTCCGAGAGGACGGTGCTGTCGATGATGCGAACCCGGTCTTTCGTTGCGGTCATGATCCACGCCCTGTGGTGTGCAAAGCGCAGATCATACAAGGGCGAGTTGTCTTTGTCGGGATTCTGCGCTGCCTGTCAGGTCCTCTTCGCGGGCAAGCTCCGCTCCCACAGGTTTTGCAGTGCACACAGAACTTGTGGTTGCCGCGGATCTAATCACAGGTTTTGCAGCGCACACAGAACTTGTGGTTGCCGCGGATCTAATCACAGGGTTTGCAGTGCACACAGAACTTGTGGTTGCCGCGGATCTAATCACAGGTTTTGCAGTGCACACAGAACTTGTGGTTGCCCTGGATCTAATGTGGGAGCGGAGCTTGCCCGCGAAGAGGCCGTTGAGGTCGCTAGAGAGACTTGCAGACCTCAATCACCCGTTATGCCAGCGCCATCGGCCGCTTCTGGCGATTAGCGACCCTCAGGAAACTCAACAGTGCCACCAACGGCAAGGCACTGCCCAGCGCCATGATCGCCAGCCAGCCACCTTGCTCATACAGCACGCTGGCCAGGGCCGAGCCGCTGGCGCCGCCGATAAAGATGCTGGTCATGTACAAGGCATTCAGGCGACCGCGGCTGGCGGCGTCGAGGGCATAGACCGAGCGCTGCCCGAGGACCATGTTCATCTGCACCGCGAAGTCCAGCAACACACCGGTCACGGCCAGGCCGATCACGCTATAGGCCGGATGAATCAGCGCCGGGGCAAAGCTCAGCGTCGCCAGCAACATCGCCAGCCAGGACGCCCGGTGCGTATGCCCGGCATCCGCCAGTCGACCGGCCAGCGGAGCGGCGAGGGCACCCATCGCCCCGACCAGGGCGAACAAGGCGATCTCCGACTGCGACAGACCGTGGACCCGCGACAGCTCCAGCGGCACGGCGGTCCAGAACAGGCTGAAGGTGGCAAACATCAGGCCCTGGTACCAGGCGCGCTGGCGCAGTACCGGCTGGTCACGAAACAACTTCCCCAACGACCCGAGCAGTTGCCCGTAGGTAGCGCTGTGATTGGGCTGGCGCTTGGGCATGGTGGTAAGGATCACCAGCATGATGAACAGCATCAGCACGGCGGCGGCGATAAACACCGTGCGCCAGCCGAAGTGGTCGGCGACCACGCTGGACAGCGGCCGCGCCAGCAGGATGCCCAGCAGCAGGCCGCCCATGATCCCGCCGACCACGCGCCCACGTGATTCTTCAGGGGCCAGGTGCGCGGCCAGGGGGATGAGGATTTGCACCGATACCGAACTGAAACCGATCAGCAGCGACACCACCAGGAACACCCCGGGCTGCCGGGCCAGGCCGGCCGCCACCAGGCTGAGCACCGCGATCAGCGCGGTGCCGATCATCAGCTTGCGGTTTTCCAGCAGGTCACCCAGCGGCACCAGGAAGAACAGGCCCAGGGCGTAGCCGATCTGGGTCAGGGACACGATCAGGCTGGCGCTGTGGGCGGAAATACCGAGGTCCGGAGCGATCAGCTCGATGATTGGCTGGGCGTAGTAGATATTGGCCACGATGGCGCCGCAGCAGAAGGCGAACAACATCACCAGGGCGCGGGTCATCACGGGGGCAGCATGAGGGTGGGTTGGCATGGCTTCAAGGCTCTGGAACAGGTGAGGTAAGCGAGTCTAGACATTGAGCCGCGGCGGTGTAAGACGGCCGCGGGCATAGTCGATATCAGCTTGGTTGATTGTCCAAAGGCTCCTGTGGTGGCTGTTCGGCCGCCCCGAGAGTCGGCCGCTCGTGGCACGACGATCAGCCAGGTAATGAAGGTGATGCCGAGCGTGCTGATCGTCGAGAATGATCGACCGCGCCGGAACGGGTCATGACCGTCCATGGCGCGGGCTATCTGTTCACCGCCCTGACCTCAAGGGCGGCTTGAAGCAAAAGTGGGTGGATCAGAGATTGGTGGATTCGACCAGGCGCACCAGCCCGACCTCTTTGACCACCGCCTGGCTCAGCTCGTCGAAGCTGGCGAACAGCCGCGCTTGGTTGAATCCCCAACGCTCATGAACGATATAGAACTTGCCGGTATTCCTGTCGGTTCGAATGATCGTCGTGACCAGGGATCGATCCCGGGAGCGATTGATCAGCACGGGCCCTTGCGGGGCATTTTCTATAGTGAACATGCCCGCGCGACTGAGTTTCGGATGGGTGTCAAGCCTGGGCTGGCGCAGGTAGGTGACATTGCTGAGTTCGACCACTTGCCTCATGTTGGCTTGCTTGAGTACCCAGATCAGGTCGTCGATGCTTCTGTATTTGATTCCAGCGATATTGAGGTTCATGGGGCCCTCGATATGAAACACATCGTAGGAACGCCCTGCACCGTCGACAAGCTGGCTCCGTGTCACCGGCTGCTGCGCCGTGACCAACGAAAGGCCAGGGTTCTGGGGATCGACCGGCCGGTAGACGATGGTGTACTGCTCGCCGCTTTGTTCGATCAGGAAATCCCCTGGCCGGATCAGCAGCCCCCTGTGCGGCTTCGGTACATGTGGCAGGGCCTGGGGCGCCACGTTCACTTCCACTTTCGCATCGGCCCGCACGAGTTGAATATCCTGTGCATATTTGCCTTGGGTGAACTCTCCCGGGTCCCGCAGGACGCGCAGCGGCGAGGGGTGCCCACCGACATCGACGGTCCGCAGGTTGACGGCCTCCAACAGGTCGGCGAGGCCCGGCTCGCCAAGCACGGCGCTGGCATGTGAATCCTGGGTCAGGGCAATCCAGCGATGCGGGCCTTGTTGCAGTTGGTCTGCCTTGATGACTTGCCGGGCGTAGTATTTCAGGGCTCTGATCCGACTCGGGTTGTAGTGGCGCACGCCCTGGCGGTAGCTCGTGGCACAGTCGAGCGCCTGGACGCGAATGCCATTGCGTTGTGCGCTGCCAATCACCTCATACAATGAATGGGGGCCGTGCGGGTCGATGCCCTGAGCGATATCTTGCTCTGTCAGTACGTTCCTCAGACGCTGGGGCATGACACCGGTACGATGGAAGTCATTGAGGTGAACCTGATCGAAGTCCGTCAGGAGGTTTTCCATGTACAGGGTCTTGGCCTGGTGTTCCACGGCGAGCGAACGCATGTTGTCGATCAGGAACTTGCGACCGCCCTTGGCGTGGTAGGGCGCACCGAGGACGATACCGTTTCCGGTCTGGTAGCCACGTTCGATCAGTTGTGTCGCCAGCCCGGCGTCCAGCAGGTCGGGCGCCAGTGTTCTGGCCACGGGGGCCGGGTTTTCGGCGAAGAAATTTTGGCTGTCTTCAAGCAACCGTTGTGAGTGTGAGAACACTTTAGAGGCGGCCTGGCGCTCCAGTGCTGTAGCATTCGGGGTATACCAGTGGGGGTCAAGCCTTCTGCTGGTCGTGCGAATCAGCTCTTCGATCGCGCCCCGTTGGGCGGCGGGGATCTCATAGCGCGCGGTGCCGACCGGTTCGGGCGCGCCGCCCAGCCCGCGAATCCTGGGCAGGGGCCGCCAACCTTTGCCCTCGCGCACGAGCTCAATGTCTTCCGCCCAGTTGTTCTCCCTGAGTATGTAGCGCTTGCCGGCCCGGGAGCCGGTGCGGTACCACTTGCCTTCCAGTTTCACGTACTGCTCCATGCGCGGCGTGCGGTCGATGAACAGGCCGTCGCGCAGATAGTTCAGTTCCGGCGGTGTTTTGATTTCAAACTCACGCAGATCCGCGGCCATGGACCTGAGTGATGTCGCCGACGAAGGCTCGGCGCTCAGCAGCGGTTGCCGGCTGCCGTCGTGGCGCAGCCGGTAGGTTTTGATCAGGCGGGAAGTCTTCCCGCTGGGCAAGGGGCGGATCTGGCGCAACAGAGGCTTGAACGCCTGCAACGGCAAGATGCCCGCGGCGTCGAGGAGCGTCTGGAGCAGCGCGTCCGTGGCCTCTTGATAATGGCCATGGATAAGGGCCTGGTTGAAGTTGGCCAGGCCGTACAGACCACGCAACAGGTAGGCCGGCAGGCTGAGCGGCAAGGGGGCGATGCCGAGGATGAGCTCGATGGCGATGCGCAAACTCACGTTGATCCAGTACCAGACCGTTTCACTGTCCACCCGTTGGTTGCTGGCCCCGAAGTATTCCACGCTGGCGATCAGGTGCTTGACCCTGGCCTCGTACAGTGTGCTGAACAGGTCGCCTTCGATAGGAAAGTAACGTACCAGCGGGGCTTGGCGCGCGAACAACTGGGCCGGGTCCCACTGTTCGTTCCGGGCCGCTCGTGTGATGCAGTAGCTCTTCCAGTCTGGTTCGAGCAGCAACGCTTCGATGGCCGCTTTGTTCGCCAGCTCGCGCCAGGTTTTACCATCGGGGCCCTGCGGCGTGTAGAACAGCAGCGTGCCGGATGGATCGTCGGTGCTGATGACCAGCACCTCGTCGATACTCACACCGTTGCGTGCCTGCCCCGTGCCGCCGAGCATCAGGTAGTTGGCGTTTACCTTGTAACCGTCCAGCAGCGGACGACCGTGTACCGCCGAGTGCTTGAGCAGATGTTCGATGCGCCTGTAGCCTCGTTCCGGGGCGCTGTCCCTGGCGTCGAGAAAGTCCCCGCTCAGGCGTGCGACATAGGCATGCAGCTTCATCCGCGCCCGTTCGCCTTCGATCCAGGCCGTGCGCAGCGCCGCCTGGTCCGGGCCCAGCAATTTTTGCTTGAGCAGCGTCTGGTACTGGCCTGGTGCGTCCACGTCCTTGACGATAGCCCGCACGTCGGCGTCCGACAGGCGCAGCGCGGTCCCTGTCGGCGTGCTGATTTCGGCCTTGAAGTTGACTGTTTCGCCGAGGCGCACGCCCTTGATGTTCTCCAGCGCCAGGGCCGTCAACGACAGGCTGCGGCGGTGTTCCTTGGTGGTCGGCGGTTGGCTTTGCCAGGCCGGGCTCGGGTAGATGTTGGTTTGGGTGACATGCACCTCGATGCTGTCAGGGTCGAGCGGGACCTGGGGATAGCGCTGTTGCAGATGGGACTTGAGCAGACTGGTTGCGTAAGCCTTGAGGGCTGGCAGCTCACTGAGCGACGCGGGGATCGGATCGGTTTTCAGGGTGGGTCGCCACAAGGTGACGAGTCGGGTCTGTTCGTCCAGGCTGATATTCCTGATTCGGTTCAACAGGTCACTGAACATCAGGTCGCGATTGCGCCGACTGAGGACGGGGAGGATATCCAGCAGCCTGGCCAGGCTGACGGCACCGTCCAGTTGTCGGGCGAATTCGCCGACGTCGTTGTACAGGCCCGGAGCGCCTCTGGCGAAGCGCCAGGCATCGGCGAAGTCCTCTTTTTGCTTGGCGAACAAGCCGTCCACCAGCCGTTGGAAGGGATCGCCCGGTTCGAGCCGGTAGCTGAACGGTGCCGTGCGGTCGGGGGCGTTCGCGGGGTTCCAGGTGCGCTGCCGCTGCGGCAGCAGGTCGAGCAGCGATCCGCGCTCGACCTCGTCATCGAGGCGCTCGGTCAGATTCCTCTTCAGAGCCTGCAATGAAGCGAACGGCTCCAGGCCACGGCCGATCTGATAGAACAACACCGGTAGTTTGTAGGTGTCTTCATCGGGACTGCGGGTGATGACCAGGCAGCCTTCGAGGAACAGGTCGGACGGTTGCAGGGCGATCCGGTAGACGTGGATCGGTCCTTGCGCGGGGAATTTTTCCTGGCGCCGGGCATGAGTGGGGTGTTCCAGAACTCGCTCCAGATCCTCCCGATGGCTTTTATCCAGGCTCAGGTCCAGCTCGCGCAATTGCGCTTCCAGGCGGATCTGCGTGCGCAGGTTTTCCCGCAGCAGTGGTGCGGCGCTGGCCCAGAAACTCTCCAGTTGTTCGGTAAAGCGCGTGTCGAAGCCAAGGCCGGCATCCTCCAGGGTTTTGCTGAAGCGCCCGAGATCCAGGCCGCTCAGTTGCTGTTCGTTATAGGCGGCGGTGGCGCTGGCGTAGAAGCCGCTGGTGGCCGGGTCGAACGTTTGGGTATTGCCGGCCAGATGCTCGGCAAAGACCTCCGTCAGCGTCTGCGACTGCCTGACACCGCGATAGCGCACCTGCTCTGCGCGTTCACCGCTGTCCGACAGGGGCCAGTAGCGGGTCTCCTCGTAAGTATTGAGGAAGATCGCATCGGGATTTTTCGAGGCGGCCTGGGGAAAGTCACGGGCCAGTTGCCGGCTCAAGAGCAGGCCGGCGAACCAATGGAAGTTGGGCTGCTGGCGCACCAGCAACAGCGTGCGTTCATTGGTGGCAGCCAGATCATCGAAGGCGTCCCGCTGGCTCTGGGCGAGTGGGTCGGGGGCGGCGAAGCTGGTGGGTGGATTCTGTTGGTAGCCGTTGCCATCGGAAAGACGTTGTGAGGGTTCCAAGGGTGAGAGTCCTAGCAAGGCGCCCAGGTGGGCGCGTGAAAGAGGAGGGTGTTGGCGTAGCAGGTGCTGGATGGCCTGGCGGTCCGTCAGGCCGAGGCGGTTGCGCAGGGTGCCGGGCAGGGTTGCGAGGACCGCGGGTAGATCGGCTTCTGGCTTCTGCTCCGGCCCTGCGGCGGCATGCAGGGTGAAGCTGCCGTTGCGGCGCAGGATGAGGTGGGTCTGTTCTGCGTGCTGCTCGCCGGCGCCAGCCAGCAACGGGCCGTCCGGCGCGTGGTCGCGCAGTTCCAGGCGCACGCCGCTCGATGGCCAGCCCGGCAAGGTGGCAAGGCTGTGCAGCAGCAGCCGGCAGGTATCGTCGTTGCGCTGCCGGCTCTCCAGGAACAGGCCCTCATAGGCCAGGCTGAGACGCTCCTCCTGCAGATACCAGTGGGCATCGCGCTCCTGGCCCTCGCTCGGTTCGCCCTCGGACAATGCCAGTGACTGCCGGTCATGCTCGCTCGAGTTGGCGAGCAGTTCTTCGGCCGCCGCCCGGGACAGCCGGGGGATTCGGCTACGCAGCAGATTCACCAGCGGATCGTGGGATTGCTGCCGGAAGGCATGGAGGTTATCGAACAGGTCCTCGCGGTGAGAGGACAGTACAAGAGCGGCCTTGTGCTTGAGCGCCGATAACTGGCTATCGAGGGTGGGGTACCGCCCGCCCAGCAGTGACGCGCTCTGTGTCGGATTCAGGTGTTGCAGGACGCTGCGCCACAGGTTGCCATCGAGCACCCGGGCCCGGTTGACACGCACCCTTGGCAGGCTGGGCGAGAGGTCAGGACCGTACTCGGCCGCCGCCGAATTATCGGGCGGATCGTACACGTGCAACACACTCGTCGCCGGCCAGAGCAGTTCCAGGCCGAGCAGTTGCAACTGCCAGGACAGGGTTGTCACCTCGGATACGGAAGGGGACTCAAGGCGCAGCGCGTCGATGAAGTCCTGTATCTCCTGCTCCAGGTCGAAGCGCAGGCGGGTGTCCAGCAGCAGCGCTGGCACCTGCCGGGATTCGCTGTAGAGGGCGCGCAAGGCGGGAGTGTCGATACCGCTGGCCAGACGAATGCGTCGGGCGGTCTCGGCGGGCAGGTCGCCGAGAAAATGCTCGATGGCGTGTTCCAGTGACACCGACGTGGCGGCGCTGGCGGGGGGATCGCTCGAGAAGATCGGGGGGCTCATGCTGGAGGTCCTTGTCGTGGCGTGAGGACCGTCATTCAACGCGCCAGCCGAAGACCGAGTGCGGTAATTAATGCTGTGGCAGCCGGGTATCGCACAACTGGGCGGGCGGCTCGATCCCAACCAGGCCACCCGCCAACGCCGGCTTCTACACGGACATGCCCATGGCTGGCGTACTGTCCGCCGGCGCAATCGGCCGGCTCAGCAGGCCGGTATGGCGATTGTGCAGGGCATGCACCTCTTGGGCGAGATTGTCCATGAAGGTCCGGCCACGGGGAGTGAACGCGTCGCAGGCTTCAAGCTCCGGCAGGGCCTTGAACAGACCGCGCAGGATACTCAGCATCCGCTCTTCGGCCCGTTGCATTTCCACGGCCGGGCGCTGACGCACGCGCTCAAGGTATTTGACCTGGGCGAGCGCGGCGAAGAACGCATGGACATAACCATGGAGATCGCGCGGCAGGCCGGACCCGGGCAGGTTGAACAGGCGTTCCTCGGCGCGTTGTTCATCGATGAGCGGGCAGACTTCGACCAGGCTGTACAGCAGTTGATGAGTGGTCTCATGGATCAGTGACTCTTCGATATCGAGGATCGAGTGGTCCTTGGCCGAGAGCAGGATGGCACCGGTGTAGCGCGCCGCCGAGCAGCTGCGGAAGGTGCCGTCGGGCAGGTAGCAGATCAGCTTGACCAGGTGCCGGAACTGCTCGTAGCAGGCCGGCCAGGTATTGGCGATACGCGACAAGGCGACGCTGACCACGTCGCGGAAGAAGTGGATGGAGTAACCGTTGCGCTCCAGGTGCTTGCGGGTGCTTTCGTCTTCAGGGAACTCATAGCTGGGCGGTGTCGCGGCGGCGATCAGCGGATCGACATTGAAGCGCCGGATCGGCGGATGGTTCGAGTACTGGTGATCGACCGCTGTCTGGGTGATGCGTTGCAGTACCGCCGGCAACCCCAGGAGCATGTCCTGCAGGGCGGTGCTGTCGTCCACCGGTTTGCTCAGTACCGCGTTGGCATGCTGAAACGCCAGGCTCATCCAGATCTGGAACACCGGGTCGTTGATGATCAGGCGCCGCTGGGCGACCGGCAGCAGGATCAGGTGCGTCGCACTGGAGAAAAACGGATTGAGCCTGGCGCTGCCCTCGAAACGCTGGAAGCATTCGGCATAGAGCGCGGCGAAGGTGCTGTAGCGCTGTTGGCTGAGCCGATCGAGTAAACGGTGAAAGCGGTCCGGAGTGGCATCGGGTAAAAATGTGTTGCACTGGAAAAGTTCGTCGAGCGGGGATTGCAGTCGGGTGGTCATGTCGGTGTCCTTGGGATATAACTTGATGAATAACGAGCGCGCAATAACCCGCCTTCAAGAAAAAGCGATGTTGGAATTTAAAGTGTTGGCAACATTCGGGCAGCGACAAGCGTCAGTGGCCGCTCGTTGGAAGTTTTATTCAATGGGGTGTAACAAGCACTTCATGATCGTCATCCTGGCGATATATCTCGGAGGTTCCCGCCGGCTTAATCGGTTCGAACCTGTTGTGGGTCGAAGTTGGCGCGAGCCGTCAGAGGGCTATGCAGGGCTTTCGCGGCCAGCACCAACTGGGCCAGGTCCAGACTCTTGAGCGCCACCACCTCGTCGATCCGCAGGGTCATGTCCAGGTTCTTGCCAGCGTGGCTTGGATTCATCTGCAACTGTGCGGCAAATGATGGGTCCCTTATTGCTCGGTTCAGAATAGCGGCGAGACGTTGCTGATGGCAGGTATGGAAAGGGGGCATGGCGATCTCCAGATAACGGTTGAAGATTTTAATAACGCAGGGCAAAGCAGGCCAAGGGGCTGTTTTCAATGGGGTGGGTGCCCGAGTGAATATAGCAAGATGATTGCATTTTTCAATATGCAGTTATTGATTTTCTGAAGGTTTAAATAAGGCGGGCCGAGAGTGATATTAGTGATCGCTGTAGGAAAAGTTTGCAATAATTTATGAGTGAGATAGTTCTGTGGTTTTGTTCGTACATATAAGCAGTGTGTCTATTCTGCTGTTTGGGCCTGTTCATGCGTTTTCACAGGACTGTGTTGTGCAAGCCGTGTCTCGACTGGCGGCTCTTGTCAGGAAAATCCGACAGGAGTACAAATGTACTCCATGACGACTTTAACCCCCCGCCGTTCCGCCATCCTGACCTTTATCCGCGAGCGTATCGTGCGTAAGGGCCAGCCCCCGAGCCTTGCCGAGATCGCCGAGGCCTTTGGTTTCGCCTCCCGCAGCGTGGCGCGCAAGCACGTGGTGGCCTTGGCCGAGGGCGGTTTTATCGAAGTCAACGCCCATCAGGCGCGGGGCATTCGCCTGCTCGATCAAGCCCCGCGGGCCGAGTTGCTGGATATCCCGCTGTTGGGTCGGGTGGCGGCGGGCCGGCCGATCGATGTCGATGCCCAGGAGCATCGCCGCTTGTTGCTCGACCCGGCGCTGTTTTCCCGCGCCCCGGATTACCTGCTGCAGGTGCAGGGCGACTCGATGATCGGCGATGGCATTCTCGACGGTGACCTGGTGGCGGTACGCCGCACGGGCGAGGTGCGCAACGGTCAGATCGTCGTGGCCCGGCTGGAGGGTGAGGTCACCATCAAGCGCTTCGAACGTACGACCACGGGCATCCGCCTATTGCCGCGCAACCCGGCCTATGAGCCTATCGTTGTCGATCCCGAGCATCAGGAGTTGACCATCGAAGGTGTGTTCTGCGGCCTGGTGCGGCCGGCATGAGGGGCGCCGTCGTCGCCTTGGACTCGCTGCTTGACGAGCGCCGGGTGTGGAAAGGTCGCGCGGTCGCGTCGCTGGCCGAGTCGCAGTCCGATCGCCAGCCCAGCGGCCATGCGAGCCTCGACGCCGCCTTGCCCGGTGGTGGCTGGCCGCCGGCAGCGCTGACGGAAATCCTCATCGCCGGGGAGGGGGGCGGCGAGTTGCAACTGGTCTGGCCGACCCTGGCGCGGTTGTCGGCCCGGGGTGAGCGGATCGTCCTGGTGGCGCCGCCCCATGTGCCTTATCCCCAGGCGTGGTTGCGCGCGGGGGTGGACCTGCGGCAGTTGGCGGTGATCCAGGCGCCGCCGCGCGATGCCTTGTGGGCGGCCGAACAATGCCTGCGCTCCGGCAGTTGCGGCGCGGTCCTGTGCTGGCCGCAGCAGGCCGATGACCGGGCCTTGCGGCGCTTGCAGGTGGCGGCGGAAAGCGGCCAGACCCTGGCCTTCGCCTACCGCTCGTTGGCGGAGGCGATCAATCCGTCGCCGGCGGCCCTGCGGATTGCCGTCGAGGGTCGGCCCGCGCAGCTGCGAGTGCTCAAGTGCCGCGGCGGGTTGGCTCATTCGGCACCGATTGCCTTCAGCAGCGGGCATTGAGGCGGGTATGCGTTGGGTCTGTATTGTTTTTCCGCAATTGGCACTGGATGGGGTGCTGCGTCGAACCCCTGAACCTGAAGCACCGCTGGCGCTGCTGACGGGCTCGCCGCAACGTCGGATGGTGCAGGCGGTGAACGCTGCGGCCCGGGCCTTGGGCCTGCGTCCCGGGCAATCGCTGACCGCCGCCCATGCCTTGACCAAGGCCTTTGCCAGCGCCGAATACGATCCCGCCGAAATCGAGCAATGGCAGCAGTTTCTCGCCGCCTGGGCCTACCGCTTCAGCTCCCAGGTCAGCCTGCGTTATCCGCGGGCCTTGCTGTTCGAGATCGAGTCCAGCCTGGGCCTGTTCGGACCCTGGGCGCAATTGGAAGCGCGCTTGCGCGAAGAACTGACCGGTCTGGGCTTTCGTCACCGGATCGTTGTCGCGCCCAATCCGGCGGCGGCGCGGGTCCTGGCCAATGCCTATGATGGCCTGGCCCTGGCGGACAACGGGGCCTTGCGCCAGGCCCTGGGGCAGATGCCGATCGACCGGGTCGGGTTGGAAAAAGACGCGGCCACGGCCTTGTCGCGCATGGGCCTGCGGACCCTGGAGCCAGTGCTGGCCTTGCCTCGGCATAGCCTGGCGCGGCGCTTCGAGGCGTCGTTGCTCAAGCACCTCGACAGCCTGCTCGGCGAGCGGCCGTTGGCCCTGGCGTTCTATCTGCCGCCGGATCGCTTCGCGGCGCGGATCGAGCTGAATTTCGACGTGACCTCGAATCAGGCCTTGCTGTTTCCCTTGCGGCGTCTGACCGGGGACTTGTCGGCGTTTCTCTGTGGGCGTGACAGCGGTGTGCAGCGTTTCGAGCTGATTCTGGAACATGCCGGGGTCGCGGAGACGCGGATCCAGGTCGGCCTGTTGAGTGCCGAGCGTGATCCGGCGATGCTTTTCGAACTGGCCCGTGGGCGACTGGAGCAGGTCCAGGTCGAGGCGGCGGTGCGCGGCTTTCGCCTGGAAGCCGAGGACCTGCCAGCCTTTGTCCCGCAGCACCGTGAATTGTTCGACGAACGTCCGCAACAGTCCTTGCCCTGGGAGCAATTGCGCGAACGCTTGCGTGCCCGGTTGGGGGATGACGCGGTGCAGGGCTTGCGCTTCCAGGCCGATCACCGCCCCGAATGCGCCTGGCAGCCGCTTCCGGCGAGCACACCCGAGCCGCTGGCCGCCGCCGGTCCGTTGCGTCCCGGTTGGCTGCTCAAGGTGCCGTTGCCACTGCCCGAACAGGCGGCGCGGGTCCTGCTGGGGCCGGAGCGGATCGAGTCGGGTTGGTGGGACGGCGCGGACGTGCGTCGCGACTATTACCTGGTCGAGACCCGCGCCGGCCGACAGGCCTGGGCTTATCGCACGGTGGGGGAAAGCGGCCCGTTGCTGCTGCAGGGCTGGTTCGCATGAGTGGCGAATACGCCGAGCTGCATTGCCTGTCGAACTTCAGTTTCCAGCGCGGGGCTTCCAGCGCCCAGGAATTGTTCGAGCGGGCCAGGGAACAGGGCTATCAAGCCCTGGCGATTACCGACGAGTGCACCCTGGCAGGGATTGTCCGGGCCTGGCAGGCCGCGCAGGAGAGTGGCCTGGCGCTGATCATCGGCAGTGAAATGCAGATCGAGAGTGGGCCCAGGTTGGTACTGCTGGTGGAAAACCTGGCGGGCTACCAGGCCCTTTGCCGATTGATCACCCAGGCCCGGCGTCGTGCGGAAAAAGGCTGTTATCAAGTGCTGCGGGCGGACTTCGAGCAGGCGCTGCCAGGGTTGCTGGCGTTGTGGCTACCTGAGCAGAACATTGCCGATGCCGATGGCCGCTGGTTGCGCGAGCGTTTTCCCGAGTGCCTGTGGCTGGCGGTGGAGCTGCATTGTGGCCAGGATGATAAGCGGCGTTTGGCGCGTTTGCTGGCCCTGGCCGCCGAACTGGCGATTCCCGCCGTGGCCTGCGGCGATGTGCATATGCATGTGCGGGCCCGGCGTGCCTTGCAAGACACCATGACCGCCATTCGCCTGCACACCCGGGTGGCCGATGCCGGGCAGCAGCTGCATGCCAATGGCGAGCGGCATCTGCGCAGCCTCGAGGCCTTGCGCGGGATTTATCCGGAGGCCTTGCTGGCCGAGACCCAGGTCATTGCCCGGCGCTGTACCTTCGACCTCGGCCAGTTGCGTTACCAGTATCCCCGTGAGCTGGTGCCGCAAGGGCAGACCCCGACGTCCTGGCTACGCCACCTGACGGAAGAGGGGATTCGTCGACGTTGGCCGGAAGGGATCAACATCCGGGTTCGGGACCTTATCGAAAAAGAACTGAAACTGATCGCCGAGCTGGACTACGACAGTTATTTCCTGACAGTGCAGGATATCGTTCGCTTCGCCCGCGAGCAGGGTATTCTCTGTCAGGGTCGCGGTTCGGCGGCGAATTCGGTGGTGTGTTATGCCCTGGGCGTCACCGAGCTGAACCCGGATCGCACCAACATGCTGTTCGAGCGCTTCCTCTCCCGCGAGCGCAACGAACCGCCCGATATCGATGTCGACTTCGAACACGATCGTCGCGAAGAGGTGCTGCAATACGTATTCCAGCGGTACGGCCGGAACCGGGCGGCGTTGACGGCGGTGGTCAGCACCTATCATGGCGCGGGGGCGGTGCGGGATGTGGCCAAGGCGTTGGGCCTGCCGCCGGATCAGATCAATGCCCTGGCCGACGCCTGTGGCCACTGGAGCGATGAGCCGCCGGCGCCGGAGCGCCTGCGCGAAAGCGGCTTCGATCCCGACAGCCCGGTGCTGCGCCGGGTGCTCGGCCTGACCCGGCAACTGATCGGTTTTCCCCGGCACCTGTCCCAGCATCCGGGCGGTTTCGTGATTTCCGAGCAGCCGCTGGACAGCCTGGTCCCGGTGGAGAACGCCGCCATGGCCGAGCGCACCATCATCCAGTGGGACAAGGACGACCTGGACAAGGTCGGCTTGCTCAAGGTCGATGTCCTGGCCCTGGGCATGCTCAGCGCGCTGCGCCGTTGTTTCGACCTGGTGCAGCACTATCGCGGCGGGCCGCGCTGGACCCTGGCGAGCCTGCCGCCGGACGATCAAGCGACTTACGCGATGATCGGCCGGGCCGACACCATTGGTGTGTTCCAGATTGAATCGCGGGCGCAGATGTCGATGCTGCCACGGCTCAAACCGAAGAATTTCTATGACCTGGTGATCGAAGTGGCGATTGTCCGGCCGGGGCCGATCCAGGGTGGCATGGTGCATCCGTATCTGCGCCGGAGGAACAAGGAGGAGCCCGAGACCTATCCGTCGGCGGAACTGGAAGCGGTCCTGAAACGCACCCTCGGAGTGCCGCTGTTTCAGGAGCAGGTCATGCAGATTGCGGTGGTGGCGGCGGACTACACCCCGGGCGAAGCCGATCAGTTGCGCCGCTCCATGGCTGCCTGGAAGCGCCATGGCGGGCTTGAGCCGCACCGCCTGCGGCTGGCCGAGGGCATGGCGAAAAACGGCTATGCGCCAGAGTTCGCCGCGCAGATCTTCGAGCAGATCAAGGGCTTCGGCAGTTATGGTTTTCCCGAATCCCATGCCGCCAGCTTTGCCTTGCTGACCTACGCCAGTTGCTGGTTGAAGTGCCATGAGCCGGCGGCGTTCGCCTGTGCGCTGATCAACAGCTGGCCGATGGGCTTCTACAGCCCGGACCAGATCCTCCAGGATGCTCGGCGTCATCACTTGCAGATCCGCCCGGTGGATGTGCGGGCCAGTGCTTGGGATTGCAGCCTGGAGCCGACCGATGAGCCGCAGCCGGCGCTGCGCCTGGGTTTGCGGATGATTCGTGGGTTGCATGAGGAGGATGCGCGGCGGATCGAAGCGGCACGCCGGGCCGGGGCCTTCGAGGATATCGCCGACCTCGGCGAGCGGGCCCGGCTGGATACCCGGGCCCAGGAGCTGCTGGCCGATGCCGGTGCCTTGCAGGGCCTGGCGGGTGACCGTTATCAGGCGCGTTGGGAAGTGGCCGGGGTCGAGGCACAGCTTGGGCTGTTCGCCGGGTTATCGAGGGCAGCCGAAGCTCCGGTGACCTTGCCACGCCCGAGTGTCGGCGAGGACCTGCAAGCGGACTACGCCAGCCTCGGCACGACCTTGGGGCCGCACCCGTTGGCGTTGTTGCGCGAGCAATTGAAGGCTTTACGCTGTCGCAGTTCGCGGGAGCTGCTGGAGGTCGAACACGGGCGGCCGGTGAGTATTGTCGGCTTGGTCACCGGGCGCCAGAGGCCGGGCACGGCCAGCGGGGTGACCTTTGTCACCCTTGAGGACGAGTTCGGCAACGTCAATGTGGTGGTCTGGCGCGACCTGGCCGAGCGGCAACGGCAGGTGCTGGTGGGCGCGCAGTTGCTGAAAGTGGACGGACGCCTGGAAACCGAAGGCGACGTACGGCATGTGATTGCCGGACGCCTGAGCGACCTGGGCTCGATGTTGGCGGAGATCACCGTACGCAGTCGGGATTTTCGCTGAGGTCTGGATAATGGGGTGCCTGGGCCGGCCTCTTCGCGGGCAAGCTCCGCTCCCACAATGTCCGCGTCGGACCTGAATCTTGTGCCCGGCGCAAATCTAATGTGGGAGCGGAGCTTGTCGGGTCGCCGCATCGCCGCGAAGAGGCCCTCAAGGCCACCCGATATCTACGAACAAACCCAGTGCTCGAGGTCAATCCTTCGGCTTCACCGTCGCCACATCGGACGCCTTGACCCGCACCTCTTTGCCGGAAATATCCTTGAACTCATAAAAACCATCGGCGGAGTGGGTTTTGGGTGTGTCCCTGGTCAGGTACTGGGTACCGTTCTGCAAGGTCACCACGGTGGGCGTGGCGCAACCCACCACAGTCAAGAACGCTGCTGCCAGCAATGGCCGACTGAGGATTTTCAGATTCATGACGCCCTCTCTATTTCAGTGATTAACGGCTGATGCCGCAAAAAATGTCATGGTCGACGCTACAGGCACGGCCACCGGCTGTGCCTATAATCAGCGCCCGGACGGGTGGAAGGTCGTGACCCGTTGCCGCATTCCCTACCGCTTGTTGGAAGCTTTCCATGACTGATCTTTCCGAGTTCACCATCACGCATAAATGGCCTGCACAACATCCTGACCGTCTCCAGCTCTATTCGTTGCCTACGCCCAACGGCGTCAAGGTCTCGATCCTGCTTGAAGAGCTGGGCCTGCCGTATGAAGCGCACCTGGTCAGTTTCTCTACCAACGATCAACTGACACCGGAATTCATGGCGTTGAACCCCAACAACAAGATTCCAGCCATCATTGATCCCAATGGTCCCGACGGCCAGCCGCTGCCGTTGTTCGAGTCCGGGGCGATCCTGATCTACCTCGCCGAGAAGACTGGGCGCTTCATGTCCAAGGACCTGGCGCGGCGCTATGAAACCATCCAGTGGGTGATGTTCCAGATGGGCGGTATCGGGCCGATGTTCGGCCAGCTCGGCTTCTTCAATAAATTCGCCGGCAAGGACTACGAGGACAAGCGCCCGCGTGACCGTTACGTCGCCGAGAGCAAGCGTCTGCTGGGGGTATTGGACCAACGTCTGGAAAGCCGCCGCTGGATCATGGGCGACGACTACAGCATCGCCGATATCGCCACCTTCCCGTGGATCCGCAATCTGATCGGTTTCTACGAAGCTGGCGACCTGGTGGGGATCAAAGACTTCCCCCATGTGCTCCGCGCTCTGGAGCAGTTCGTGGCGCGCCCGGCGGTGATCAAGGGCCTGACCATTCCGGGTTGAACCCGAGTAGGTCGGGGGGGGCTGAGGGACACGGCGATGATGGGCGTTTGCCCCAGTACGAATCGCCGTGATCGAAGCCAAGGATAGTCGCAGGCGTGCTCAATCGTCCCGCGTCAGTACTTCCAGTAGTTCGATTTCAAAACTCAGGTCGGCGCCAGCGGCCACGCGCGAGCCCATGCCGCGCTCACCGTAGGCCAGGTGCGCTGGCACGAACAGCCGACGTTTGCCGCCGACCTTCATGCCCATCAGGCCGATATCCCAGCCCTTGATTACTCGTCCCGTGCCAATCACGCACTGGAACGGCTTGCCACGGCTGTAAGACGAGTCGAACTCGCTGCCATCCTCAAGGGTGCCACGGTAGTGCGTGGTGATCAGGGCGCCCTTGACCACGGTCTTGCCGTCGCCTTCCAGCAGGTCTGTCATCTGTAATTCAGTGTTGCTCATGACTTCTCCAGGGTTGGTACCCCATCTGACTATTCAGGCGGCAGGTATAGCAAAACCGACTCTCCGTAACCAGAGGCCGGGGTCATGGCCGGCCTCGCGATTCATCAGTCGTTGATGAGCGAAGCCACAGCCCACTAAAAAACCATGGGCGCACGTTCCGTGTGGACTAAGATAGCCACTGGCCATTTATTCGTCGTGTGTCCATGTTCAAATCCCTTGGTTTTCAATGCTGACCTCATGGCTTGAGGCCGCTGTCGCAGTACCCGTGATCGCTTTGATCGGGGTGCTGCTTTGTCGTGAGCGCAGGGCTCGCCGGGAACTGGCCGAGTGCCGGGCGCTTTTGCACCAATTGAGCGAACGCCACCGGCGGGTCGAAGCCGCCGACGATGTCGAACGCTTCAAGCGCAGCCAGTACTTTGCCCGCATCGGCACCTGGGACTGGGATGTCGATACCGAGAAGCTCTACTGGTCGGAGGCCATCTACGGCATGTTCGGCTACAAGGTGGGCGAGGTGATCCCGTCCTACGAACTGTTCTGCGCCAGCGTGCACCCCGAAGACCGGGACCGGGTGCGGGCCGGGGAGGCGCGTTGCATTGCGACTGGCGAGAACCACGACGAGGAATACCGGGTGATCTGGCCGGACGGCAGCGTCCACTGGCTGCGCGAGACCGGCAATGTGGTGAAGAACGTTCATGACTCGGCGATCAAGATGATGGGAGTGGTGCGTGATATCACCGAGGAAAAGGCCTGGGCCAGCCAGTTGCATACCCTGGCCCACCACGACGCGCTGACCGGGCTGCCCAATCGACTGGTGCTGGAGGAACGTCTGTCCCGGGCGCTGGAGCGTGCCCGCCTGGAAACCACACGGGTGATCCTGGTGTTTCTCGACCTCAACGGCTTCAAGGACATCAATGATGCCCACGGGCATGCGGCCGGCGACCGGATCCTGGTCGCCACGGCAACCCGTCTGAAAAACCTGATGCGCAGCTCGGACACGGTGGCGCGCATCGGTGGTGATGAGTTCGTGTTGGTCCTCGAAGGGCTGACCCAGCAGAGCAATGGCTTGTTGGAGGAGGTGCATCTTCTGTGCAAGAAAATGCTCGTCGAGTTGTCGATGCCGATCAGTCTCGGTGATCAACTGGCGCAGATCGGTTGCAGCCTGGGTGTGGCGGTATTCCCGGACCATGCGCCGAGCATGGATACGCTGATCCATACCGCCGACCTGGCGATGTACGAAGCCAAGCGCAGCGGGAACAACCAATATCGCTTTGGCCGCCAGGCCGCCTTACAAGCCCATGCAGACTGAGATTCGCCCGCTGGCATCGGGGGCTACGGACCCTGTATGGCATAAACGCATGTAGGACATGCACGTCGTCCAGGCTGCGATTTCCTGTCTGAATAGAGTATTGTGGTTGCCTGCTAAAAAAATGTCATAAGCCTGAGCGATTCAGGCGGTTATCAGATGATTGAGGGTGCCATGGGTCAGGAAAGCATTAACTGGGACAAGCTGGGTTTCGATTACGTCAAGACCGACAAGCGCTACCTGTCGTACTACCGTAACGGTGAGTGGGACAACGGTGCGCTGACCGAAGACAACGTCCTGCATATCAGTGAAGGTTCGACCGCGCTGCACTACGGTCAACAGTGCTTCGAAGGCATGAAGGCCTACCGTTGCAAGGACGGTTCGATCAACCTGTTCCGTCCTGACCAGAACGCCGCGCGCATGCAGCGCAGTTGCTCGCGTCTGCTGATGCCGCACGTACCGACCGATGTGTTTATCGAAGCCTGCAAGCAGGTGGTCCGCGCCAACGAACGTTTCATTCCGCCTTACGGCACCGGCGGCGCGCTGTACCTGCGGCCGTTCGTGATCGGCGTGGGTGACAACATCGGCGTGCGTACCGCTCCCGAGTTTATCTTCTCGATCTTCTGCATCCCGGTCGGCGCTTACTTCAAGGGCGGCATGAAGCCGCACAACTTCGTGATCTCCAGCTATGACCGTGCGGCCCCGCAAGGCACCGGTGCGGCCAAGGTCGGTGGCAACTACGCCGCCAGCCTGATGCCGGGTGCCGAAGCCAAGAAGCGTGGCTTTGCCGATGCCATCTACCTGGACCCGCTGACCCACTCGAAGATCGAGGAAGTCGGTTCGGC
This sequence comes from Pseudomonas sp. GW821-FHT04D07, assembly GCF_059420225.1. Taxonomy (NCBI): domain Bacteria; kingdom Pseudomonadati; phylum Pseudomonadota; class Gammaproteobacteria; order Pseudomonadales; family Pseudomonadaceae; genus Pseudomonas; species Pseudomonas sp. GW821-FHT04D07. The sequence continues at coordinate 61,762 of NZ_JBWKTH010000013.1, read as the reverse complement.
CAACTTCTTCGGCATCACTCACAACAACGAATTCGTGACGCCGCAGTCGCCTTCGGTCTTGCCGGGTATCACCCGTCTGTCGCTGATCGAACTGGCCAAATCGCGCCTGGGCCTGAAGGTCATCGAAGGCGATGTGCTGATCGACAAGATCGCCGACTTCAAGGAAGCCGGTGCCTGTGGAACTGCCGCGGTGATCACGCCGATTGGCGGCATAGAGTACAATGGCAAGCTGCACGTGTTCCACAGCGAGACCGAAGTCGGTCCGGTGACCCAGCGTCTGTACAACGAACTGACCGGCGTCCAGACCGGCGACGTTGAAGCACCAGCGGGTTGGATCGTCAAGGTCTGATCCGGGGGGTCTGAAGAGCCCGGCCTGAGCAATCAGGTCGGGCTTTTTTTATTGTCGGATGAATGACGCGCATTCAAGTCGGCTCATGCATCGAGTCGACTGATTCATGCGTTAAACTGATCAATCAGTTTCCGACGAGTAAGCCCGGTGGCCATCAACTTCGATTTGAACGACTTGCAGGCCTTCCGCGCAGTGGTCGAGCAGGGCAGTTTCCGCAAGGCGGCGCAGGCTATCAACCTCTCCCAACCGGCCTTGAGCCGGCGCGTGGAAAAGCTTGAGGACGCCCTGGGGGTCCGGTTGTTCGAGCGTACCACCCGGCGGGTCAGCCTGACCCAGGTGGGTCGGGTGTTCGCGCCGACCGTGGAGCGGCTGCTGGACGACCTCGACCTCGCGTTGCTGGGCATCACCGACGTGGCCTCGACCCGGCTGGGGCATGTCACGGTGGCGTGTGTGCCGTCGGCGGCCTATTACTTCATGCCGAAGGTGGTGGCCCACTATCACCGGCAATACCCGAAGATCAAGGTCAAGGTGCTCGACTCCAGCGCCAACGACGTACATGCCGCCGTGCTCAGTGGCGAAGCGGATTTCGGCCTGAGTTTCACCGGCAACCTGCAGGCGGAAATCGAATTCGAGTTGTTGGTCGAGGAGCGCTACGTTGTCGCCTGTCGCCGTGATCATCCGCTGGCCGGTCGGGCCAGCGTGACCTGGACCGAGTTGTACCAGCAGGACTACATCAGCCTCGACAAGACCTCGGGCAATCGCTTCCTGCTCGACCAGGCGCTGGTGGGCATCGAGGCGCAGAACCCCGGGGTCTGTGAAACCCGGCATGTCACCACCATGATCGGTCTGGTGGAGGCTGGATTGGGGATTGCGGCGGTGCCGACCATGGCGATGCCGGTGGCCGGCGAGCATCCGATTCTCACCAGTGTGCCGCTGATCGAACCGGAGGTAATGCGCAAGGTCGGCTTGCTCAAGCGCCGGGGGCGGGTGTTGACCCCGGCGGCGCGGGAGCTGGAGCGGCTGATTGTTGAAATGAAACTGCCGCACACCAGCGGATCCTGAGGGGGGCACGAAACCTGTAGGAGCCGGCTTGCTGGCAATAGCGGCCGTTCAGGCGCTGCAAGGCCTACTGGCCATCGCCAGCAAGCCGGCGCCTACAAGGGAACGTGTAATCAATGAGGAATGGAATCCAGCCCGGTGGCTTTCACGGTGGCCTGGGCTGCCGGGGAGGCGAGGTAATCCAGCAAGGCCTTGGCCTGTGCGGGATGTTCGGCCCCCACTGGAATCCCGGCGGCAAACCGCGTCACCGACTGCACCGATTCCGGGATCTTGCCGACATAGGTCACCCCTGGCACCGGCAGCAGTTCGCTGACCTGCTGGAAGCCCAGTTGATAGTCACCGGTCGCCACCACCGAGGCCACCGGGATCTTCGGCACCATGGTTGCCTTGGGCTTGAGTTGCGCTTCAATGCCCAGGCGCTTGAACAGTTGGTCCTGGATATACACGCCACTGGCACTGTCGGAGTAGGCCACGGACTTGGCCTTGAGCAAGGTGTCTTTCAACTCTTGCTCGGTACCGATGGGCGGTTGGGCGCTGCCGGCGCGAACCACCAGGCCGATCCGCGAATCCGCCAGCTCGACCCGTGAGCCGGGCAGGACCTTGCCCTGCTTGATCAACTCGTCGAGGGCGTAACCGACCATGATCAGTACATCGGCCTTTTCACCGCGCTCCAGCCGGTTGGGAATAGCCTCCGGCGCCTTGCCCATGGATGGACCGAGAATGGTGTCGAGGGTGTTGCCGCTATCAGCGGCGAATTTCGGGCCGAGCAGCTTGTAGGCGGCGGTGAAGCCGCCGGAGGTCATCACGCGGATTTCTTCGGCCTGGGTCGCCAGACTCGCCAAGGTCAGGCTGCCGAGCAGGGCGATCTTGAAAAACAATGCTTTCATCGGGGTTCTCTCAAGGATCATCGGTTTGTGGTGCCTGATCCGCCGTCTTCGCGGGCAAGCTCCGCTCCCACAGTGTCCAAGTCGTACGCATGATCTGTGTATAACCGAGCACTAATGTGGGAGCAGAGCTTGTCGGGTCGCTGTATCGCCGCGAAGAGGCCTTTCAGGTCACCCTGAAAACACCGGGCTTACACCGCCGGCTGGAGCTGCATCCTGGCCTTGCGATAGAGAAACAGCGTCGCGCACAGGGCGCAGAGCGCGGCGAAGCTCATCCAGTAACCCGGTGCGGCCTTGTCCCCGCTGTACTGGATCAGGAAGGTCGAGATCGCCGGAGTGAAACCGCCGAACACCGCCGTCGCCAGGCTGTAGGCCAGGGAGAAACCGGCCACCCGGACTTCCGCCGGCATGATCTCGGTGAGGGCCGCGACCATCGCGCCGTTGTACATCCCGTAGAGAAACGACAACCACAGCAGCACCAGCAGCATGCTGGTGAACGTCGGCGCCTGGACCAGCAGCGACAAGGCCGGATAAGCCGTGGCCAGGGTCAGACCGGACATGGTCAGCAGCACCGGACGGCGGCCGATACGGTCGGAGAGGGCGCCGCCCAGGGGCAGCCAGAAAAAGTTCGACACACCCACCAACAGGGTCACCAACAGGCTGTCAGCGGTGCTCAGGTGCAGCACGGTCTTGCCGAAGGTCGGCGCATACACGGTGATCAGGTAGAAGGCAGTAGTGGTCATCGCCACCATCAACATGCCGGCGACCACAATCACCCAGTTCTGCGCCAGGGTGTTGAACACCTCGCGCATGCCCGGACGGTGACGGCGCTTGGCGAATTCCTCGGTTTCCGCCAGGTTGCGGCGCAGCAGGAAGATAAACGGCACGATCATGCAGCCGACCAGAAACGGAATGCGCCAGCCCCAATCAGCGACAGTGCTGGCCGACATCCACTGGTTCAGTGCGTAGCCCAGGGCGGCGGCGATCACCACGGCCACTTGCTGGCTGCAGGACTGCCAGGCGGTGAAGAAGCCCTTGCGACCCGGCGTGGCGATTTCCGACAGATAGACTGAAACGCCGCCCAGTTCGGCACCGGCGGAGAAGCCCTGCAGCAGGCGGCCGATCAAGACCAGGGCCGGGGCCAGCAGGCCAATGCTTTCGTAACCAGGTACCAGCACGATCAGGATGGTGCCGCTGGCCATGATCGACAGGGTGACGATCAGGCCTTTGCGTCGACCGACGTCATCGATATAGGCACCGAGGATCACCGCACCCAGCGGACGCATCAGGAAGCCGGCGCCGAACACGGCAAAGGTCATCATCAGCGAGGCGAACTCACTGCTGGCGGGGAAGAAGGCGGCGGCGATGTAGGTGGCGTAGAAGCCGAACAGGAAGAAGTCGAACTGTTCGAGGAAGTTGCCCGAGGTAACGCGAAATACCGCGCCCGCCTTGGCACGGGCGGAACTGGCGGTCGGTGTTGTGGCGTGCATCGTGAAGGTCTCCGGCGTTTTTATGGCCTGCATCGCAGTGCAGATTTTATTGGCCGGGATACTGGCGCAGCGCTATAGATTTGATAAGTGCATTTTTAGAATGGATTGATGCGTCAAGCGGATCAATGTCTGGCGCGGAACTTGTGGGAGCCGGCTTGCTGGCGATGAGCTCCGTGAGCCTTGCATCGCCTGATCGACCGCCATCGCCGGCAAGCCAGCTACACAGATGGTGGCGTTTTCAAGATAACTGACTGACGCTCACAGCGTTACGGCATCCTGCTACGCAAAGCGCTTGACCATGAACTCGATAAAGCTGCTCAGCTTGGGCGTCATCTGTTTGTCCGGCAGGTAGACCAGGTGCAGCGGCCGATCCAGGGTCTCATGATCGGGCAGCAAGTGGACCAGGCGCCCGTCCTTCAGGGCGTCTTCCACCAACGTCTGCGGTAACAGGACGATACCGATTCCCTCCAGCGCCGCGTTCATCAACGCCGTGCCGTTGTTGGCCGACAGTTGCCCGTTTACCCGGATGCTTTCGCTGCTCACACCGTGGAACAACCAGTCGCGCTGCGGCGTGGCCCGCAGGAATACCAGGCAGTTATGTTGCAGCAGATCCTCTGGCACCCGCGGCGTGCCGTGGGCTTCCAGATAGGCCGGTGACGCGCAGGCGATGCGCCGGTTCTTGCTCAGCAGGCGTCCCACCAGTCCGCTGCTGGGCAACTCGCCGTAGCGAAACACCAGGTCGAAACCATCCTCCACCAGGTCCACCACCCGATCATTGAACTTCAGTTCGATATCCACTTCCGGGTAGGTCTTGAGGTAGGCGGCGATCGCCGGGATCAGCCGGTCCGAGGCCAGGGTCGGCGAGGCACTGACCCGCAACCGGCCCCGCGGATGGGCGCGCTGTTCCCGGGCAATCAATTCGGCGTGTTCGATCTGCCCGAGGATCGCCAGGCACTGAGTGTGATAACCCTGGCCGATCTCGGTCAGGCTCTGGCGCCGGGTGGTGCGATGCAGCAGGCGCGTGCCCAGGTGTTTCTCCAGGCCCTGGACATGGTTGCCGACCATGGTCGAGGAAATCCCGATGGACTGCGCCGCGGCGCTGAAGCTGCCGTGTTCAACCACCTTGACGAAGACCTTCATGCTTGCCAGAACGTCCATTGCCAACCTTTTATTGGGAGTGATCCAAGAAGGCGCTAGTTTATCAAGTGAGGGTAGGGGATCACCATGCGCGTAGATACTGGCTGAACCCGCGCTCGATGTCGTACAGCCGCAGTTCAGCAAGACGTCGTCAGCGATATTGGGCAAAACGCTATGATCCGCTCTGTACAGCGGGTTTCGGGGGGTGTGCAATCAGCGGGTCATCGGGAATTTTCAGGCCGGGTTTATCGCGTCAGGCCAGTGGCATGTTGGCGATTCTGATCTCCATCGCGCTGGCCTCACTGGACACCGCCATCGCCAACACCGCGTTGCCGGCGATCGCCACCAGCCTGCACACCACGCCGGCGGCCTCGGTGTGGATCATCAACGCCTACCAACTGTCGGCGGTGGCGACCATCCTGGCCTTCGCTTCCTTTGGTGGGACAGTCGGGCACCGCAAGGTCTACCTGTTCGGGTTGGTGCTGTTCACCGTGTCGTCGGCCCTGTGTGCGATGTCGACCACCCTGACCCAGCTGACCCTCGCCCGGGTCCTGCAAGGGGTTGGCGCCAGTGCGATCATGAGCGTCAACGGCGCGCTGATCTTCAGCCTGTTTCCGCCGGAGAAACTCGGCAAAGGGATGGGCCTCAATGCATTGGTGGTCGGCATGTCATTTGCCGCCGGACCGACGGTGGCCTCCTTGATCCTGTCGGTGGCCAACTGGCCCTGGCTGTTCGGCGTCAATATCCCCATCGGCCTGGTCGCCCTGGCCATGGCGGTGCCCTCGCTGCCCCATACGCCGCCCAACGGCCAGCGCTTTGCCTGGGGCACGGCGCTGCTGAGCATGGTGACGTTCGGCGCTCTCATCTATGCCCTGGGCGAGGGCGCGCAGTTTGCCGGCGCCTTGCCGATCTGTCTGGCGCTGCTGCTGTGCGTGATAGCGGGTACGCTGATGATCCGCCGCGAAACCGGTCATCCGGCCCCACTGTTCCCCACTGACTTGCTCAAGCGGCCGATGTTCGCGCTGTCCGTGCTGACCGCCATCTGCTCCTTCGCCACCCAGGGCCTGGCCTTCGTCTCGCTGCCGTTTTTCTTCGAGACGGTCCTGGGCCGCGACCCGGTGCAGACCGGCTACCTGATGACCCCCTGGTCGGTGGTGGTGGCCCTGATCGCGCCCTTTGCCGGACGCCTGTCGGATCGTTACCCACCGGGCTTGCTCGGCGGCATCGGCCTGGGGGTGTTGTCGCTGGGCATGTTGTCCCTGGCGATGCTGCCGGCGGACCCGAGCGCCCTGGCGATCTGTGTGCGCATGGTGATCTGTGGCCTGGGTTTCGGTTTCTTCCAGTCGCCAAACCAGAAGGCCCTGATGACCAGCGCCCCGCGTGAGCGCAGCAGCGGCGCCAGCGGGATGATCGCCACCGCGCGCTTGCTTGGCCAGTCCACGGGGGCTGCGCTGGTGGCCTTGAGTTTCGGCTTGTCGAGCCATTCCGGACCGATCCTGGCACTGTATATCGGTGCCGGTTTTGCCGCCGTGGCTTGCCTGGCGAGCTTTTCCCGGCTGGCGGCGCGCAACCCGGCTTGAGTCCTGAGTCCGGCGCGACCGCCCCGGTCGCGCCGGGTGTGGCTGCTGGTCGGGCGCCGGCCTTGCCCTCCTTCTATCCTCGAACACGCTTGCGATGAGTGCCATGATCGCCGCGAGTGTTGTACTGTGCGCGCGACAACGTGTGAGGGATTGTGGATGGCTGGCCGCTTGATCTATCTCATCGGGCCTTCGGGCTCGGGCAAAGACAGTTTGCTCGATGCCGCCCGCGAACCCCTGGCCGAGCGTGGCTGCCGGATTGCCCGGCGGGTCATCACCCGCTCGGCCGAGGCGGCCGGCGAGGCGGCGCAGTCGGTCAGTGCCGAGCAATTCGCGACGCTGCAGGCTCAGGGGGCCTTCGCCATGAGCTGGCAGGCCAACGGCCTGTGTTATGGCATTCCCCGTCGGATCGACGACTGGTTGGCTGCCGGAGAGGATGTGCTGGTCAACGGCTCACGGGCCTATCTGCCCCAGGCCCGCGCACGTTATCCGGATTTGCAAGTGATCCTGCTCTCCGTCGACCAGGCGGTCTTGCGTGAGCGGCTGCTGGCGCGGGGACGGGAGAGTGTCCCGCAGATCGAGGCGCGCCTGGCGCGCAATGCCGAGTTCACCGCCTCGTTGTTGGCGGCGGAGGATCCATCGCTAAGCCTGTTGGATAACTCCGGGGCCCTTCGGCAAAGCCTGGAAGCATTGTTCAAACTGATCGGAAAATAGCGATTTCTATAAGTAAGCCCCTGCTGTTTGGGCGCTTTATTGTTGCACTTTGCATTTTTGAATAAATGGCAAATTGAAGTAATAAATTGGCTTTTTTTTACCTCGTTTAGTTGAGCTCGGGACTGATACTTTAATGAAAAATTCCCCAGCTTTATAAACGCGAGAGGTAGGCCAATATGGGTGTGGAGCAGGAAGATTTTGCCGCCAGATTGAAAGAAATGTCGAAATACAGTTTCAATATAAACAGCCTGGTCCTCGACACGGCCCTGGCGGTGTCCGGGTTGATCCCGCACGGCCTGGGGACGGCCCTGACACCGCTGGTGGGCGTCTACAAGGTGGGCCAGGCGGCTTCGACCCTGGTGGATAATCCTTATTTCACGGTGCAGGGTGTTGAGCGGCCGTCGCCGAAGACCAAGCACCTGTTGCAGCATCGTAAAGTGCGCAATTACGTGCAGACCTGTGTCGGCACGGCGGCGTCGATCGGCAGCATGGCTTTGCCGGTCAATCCTTATGCGTTGCTGCGCGAGGGGAGTTCCGCCGGCGTTTCAGCCGTGCACTTGCATCGCTTTGCTGAAATGGCCAGGCACTGTCAGCAGAGTAAAACCTTATGCCAGTGGCTTGATGTGTTGAAACTGATGAAAACCCATAAGTTGTTCAACAAGGGCGTTGGCTTTGGTTTGGCCGCTGTTCCCGGCGGGGTATCGCTGGCTGTCAGCGTACCGGTCAAACTCTGCTTGCTGGTCAAGAATACCGGCGTGGCGGCCCAGGAGTCGGCACTGTGCAAGATCATCGCGATGGAATTGCACTGGCGCGCCTATCAGGAGCAGAGCCTGTTGAAAGGCAGTGGCAGCGGCCCGGCGACCGCCATCGTTCGTGAACTCATGACCCGACGTGGTGTGATGTACGGCTTTTCGCACAACTACCCGGCATTGATCCAGGAGCCGGCCGGCTGGAATGCCTTTGCCGCCAAGATTATGGACATCTAGGGGCCCACCGGCAGGTCGATCCGGAGCGCGTCCTGCACCAGCACTTCCCTGAAGGTCGCCACCAGCGGTCGCAAGTTGATCCGATGCCAGGCCGCCCACAAGGGAGTGGTATAGATCAGCCAGGGTAATTCCCGCAGCACCACGCCCTGGGGCGTGTTGTGCCGCAGGCTCTGCTGGATCATGGTCAGACCCAGTCCTGCCGCCACCAGCCCCAGTGCGGTCAGCGGTTCATTGGCCTGCAGTCGGACATTGGGGTTGAACCCGGCCCTGATACAGGCCTGGACGAAATCATCCTGTTTGCCGCTGCGCTGGGGGTGCTGCACGGCAATCCATTCCTGCTCCAGAAAGTCCGCTGGACTCAACTCGCCCAGTTGCGCCAATGGATGCCGCTCGGGCAGGGCCAGCAGCATGGGGTCGTTGAGCACGCGGGCGCTGTTCAGGTCCGGGTCATCCGCCGTGGGTGGTTCGCTGACCAGGGCGATGTCGAGGCTGCGCTGGCGCAAGCCTTCCAGCTGTTGCGCCGAATTCAGGCTGTAGAGCGCGATATGCACATCCGGCCGCTCCACGCGCAAGCTGCGCAGGGCCTGGGGCAACACCCCCGAGTGCATGGCGTTCTCGATATAGCCGATGCACAGGCCGCCTTCTTCACCACGCCCCAGCCGCCGGCCGAGGGACTCCAGCCGATTGGCATGGGTCAGGAACGCCCGGGTCTCGGCGAGAAAGGTCTGGCCGTCGGCGGTCAGGCGGATGCGTTGCAGGCTGCGTTCGAACAGGCTCAGGCCCAGGCGCTCCTCCAGCTGGGCGATCTGCCGGCTCAGGGGCGACTGGGAAATGTGCAGTCGCTCGGCGGCCCGCCCGACGTGCTCTTCTTCGGCGACCGCCACGAAATAGCGCAGTTGGCGTAAATCAATCATGTCAGACCTTCCGGGACTCAAGTCGTGCAAATTATGTCTTGGACGGTCAAAAGTCCGCAACCTAGTATTGATCCCGACAGCGAGATCCGCGTCACCCCGGAGCGGGTGGGCCGGACTCATCACGTGTATTCAAAGGATCATCACTATGAGCATCAGAGACAAACTGCCGGGCACCCTGGGTTTCGGCACCGCCCCCTTGGGCAACATGTTCCGCGCCATTCCCGAGGAGGAGGCCATGGCCACTGTCGATGCGGTCTGGGACCAGGGCGTGCGCTACTTCGACACGGCGCCGTTCTACGGTTCGGGGCTTGCGGAAATTCGCCTGGGTGCGGCCCTGGCCAAGCATCCACGGGACCAGTACGTGCTCAGCAGCAAGGTCGGCCGGTTGGTCCTGGATGAAGTGGAAGACGTCGCCGCCCGCGACCTGGGCGAAAAGGCCGGGGTCTTCGCGCATGGCCGTCCCAACAAGATGGTCAACGACTACTCCGCCGACGCCACCCTGCGTTCCATCGAGGGCAGCCTCGAGCGTTTGCAGACCGACCGCCTGGACATCGTCTGGGTGCACGACATTGCCCAGGATTTCTACGGTGATGAATGGCTGGAGTATTTCAACCAGGCGCGCACCGGGGCATTCCGCGTGCTCACCCGCCTGCGCGAGGAGGGCGTGATCAAGGCCTGGGGCCTTGGGGTGAACAAGGTCGAGCCGTGCGAACTGACCCTGCAACTGGACGCAGCGCAGCCCGACGGGTTCCTGCTGGCCGGGCGTTATACCCTGCTCGATCACGAGCGGGCCCTGCAACGGCTGATGCCGGAGGCGCTGGCCCAGCAAGTCGATATCGTTGTCGGTGGCCCCTACAGTTCCGGTGTGCTGGCTGGCGGGACCCATTTCGAATATCAACCGGCATCGTCACAAATCATGGCTAAAGTTGAACGGATAAAGACCCTCGCGCAACGCTTCGGGGTGAGCATCAAGGCGGCGGCCTTGCAGTTCTCCCTGGCCAACCCGGCCGTGGCGGCGGTGATCCCCGGCGCCAGCCGGCCAGGGCGGATCGCCGAGGACGTGGCGGCCTTGCAGGAGACGATTCCGCTGGCGTTCTGGCAGGCGTTGCGGGAAGAGGGGCTGGTGGCGGCTCATGCGCCGTTGCCGCTGGTCTGAAACCTCACGGGTGTCTATGCCGAGCCTGCCGGCCGCTGACGTTGCCGTCGTCAGTGGTCCAGCCGGCGGGATCGGTCGGGCTTTCCAACTTGTTCCTGGAGATTATTCATGGCTGCAACATCGGTAACCGTTGAAATCGCGGCGTCCCCCGAAGAGGTCTGGCAACTGATGGGCGGGTTCGATTCCCTGCCTGACTGGCTGCCGCTCGTGCCCCGCAGCAGTCTCAGCGAAGGTGGCCGTGTGCGCACCTTGCACACGGCGGACAATGTGCTCATCGTCGAACGCCTGGAAGCCTTCGACAACCGGGCTCGGCGCTACAGTTATTCGTTTATCCAGCAGCCATTCCCGGTGGCCGACTACCTGGCCACCCTGCAGGTTCGCGAAGGCAATGATCCGCACACCTCGATTGTCGAGTGGGCGGGGATCTTCACCCCGACGGGGGTCAGTGAAGAGGAAGCGGTGGATTTGTTCCATGGCATCTATGCCGAAGGCCTTGCGGCCTTGAAGGCCAATTTCCGCGGCTGAATCCAAGGCCCGGGCCCTGGATTCAGTCCACGGTCATCAGGTTGTTCCGGCAACTGAGGATCAAGCGCGCCCCGGCCTGCTCGCTGCTGCCGATGTCGAGGCTGAAACCGTGCAGGTTGACGATGGCGGCGACAATCGACAGGCCGAGGCCGAAGCCACCGTGCTGGGCGCCTTCGTCGCAGCGATAGAAGCGCTGGAACACCGCTTCGCGCTCGGACGGCGGGATGCCGGGGCCGGAGTCGTGGACCTCGATGCGGGTACTGCCGGCATCAAAGGCCGCCCTCAAGACCACCTCACCGCCTGGCGGGGTGAACTTGATGGAATTGCTCAGCAGGTTGGCCAGGGCTTCGAACAGCAAGGCCCGGTCGCCAGTGATCGTCGGCAATGTCTCGGGCGTCTCCAGGCGCAGGCTGATCTCGGCCTCTTCAGCCAGTGGCAGGTAGAAATCATACAGCTCGTGCAGCAGCGGCAACGGGTCCAGTACCAGGAAGCCAGAGCGCCGCTGATGGTCTTCCAGTTCGGAGATACGCAATAAACCGCGAAAGCGCGCCATCAACGTATCGGTCTCGGCGATCACCCCATCCAGTTGCAAGGACTCGGGCGAGCCGTCGACGGTCTGTTGCTGGATCCGGTACAACTGGGCCCGCAAGCGGGTCAGCGGCGTGCGCAGGTCATGGGCGATGTTGTCGCAGACCCCCTTGACCTCGTGCATCAGCTTCTCGATCCGGTCGAGCATGGCGTTGACGATCGCCGCCAGCATGTCCAACTCGTCGCGACGGTTCGACAGCGGCAGGCGATGGCCCAGGTCGCCGGCGATGATCGACTCGGCGCTGGCCTGGATCGCCCGTATCCGCCGGATCGGCCGGCGCCGCAACAGGTGCCAGCCGGCCACGCCGGGCAGGATGGTCAGGGATACCGCCCAGAACAGGGCGTGGAGAATGATCCGGGTGACGCCGAACAGCGAGCCGTTGTCGCGTACCAGCAGCAGCCAGCGCCCGTCGTGGGTCTGGGTGGCCACCGCGTCGCAGCTGTCCTGGGGCAGGTTCGGGTCGTCGGAGTCGATGCAGTTGGCCAACTCATGGATCCTGCCGTCCATCGGCAGGTCGGCCGGGATTTCCTGGATCGGCCCGCTCAGGTGCAGTTTCTGCTCGTTGAACAGGCCATAGGCATCCACGCCGCGCATGTCGAAGGTCATGCTGGTGGTCAGCGCTTCCATCAGCGGTTGGCCCTGGAAGCGCGAAAACAGGTGCTGGCGTTGCATCAACGAATGCCGGGCGAGGGTGCTCAGGTACCCGGAAACCTCGTAATACAGCACCCCCATCAGGCTGCAGCTCCAGGCCACGAACAGGAAACTGTAGAGTGCCAGCAGCCGGCTGGTGGAGGAGCGCCAGCCTTTAGAGGGGTTCGGCAATGACATAACCCGAGCCTCGCACGGTGCGGATCAGCGGCGCCAGGCCCGGGCCGTCGATCTTCTTGCGCAGGCGACCGATATGCACGTCGATCAGGTTGGTGCCGGGGTCGAAGTGATAACCCCAGACTTCTTCAAAAATCATCATCCGCGAGAGGATCTGCCCGGTGTTGCGCATCAGGAATTCCAGCAGCTTGTATTCAGTGGGCAGCAAGCTGAGCAACTGATCGGCCCGGGAGGCTTCGCGGGTCATCAGATTGAGCTCCAGGTCGGCCACCCGTAGCGAGGTTTCGAATTCCCGTGCCGGGCTCTTGCGCCGCAACAGCACTTCGACCCGCGCGGCCATTTCGTCGGAGGCGAAGGGCTTGGTCAGGTAATCGTCGCCGCCAGCGCGCAGACCACGTACGCGTTCGTCGACATCGGAGAGGGCGCTGATCATCAGGATCGGCGTGGCCACCCCGATGGTTCGCAGCGTGGTGACGATGGCCAGGCCATCGAGTTCCGGCAGCATGCGGTCCAGGGTAATCAGGTCGTAATCGCCACTCACGGCACGGACCAGGCCTTCACGGCCGTTGTCGACCCAGTCAACTTCAAGCCCGTGGCTGCTCAGTTCAGCCACGATTTCCTTGGCGGTTACAGCATCGTCTTCGATGGTCAGGATGCGGGTCATGGGTTGCCTCGACGGACCTTCAAAACAAGTGGGCAAGTGTGCCAAGAACCGCGTGAAAACATTCTGAAAAAATCTTCACGGGGCCTGGGCCGCTGTTCACAGGGCGCCTCGAGTCTCTAGAGAGGCTGGAAACATATAGCCACACCTTGGCTGAATAAAGGCTGTCAGTAAGTTTTCTGTAGGATATTGCGAACCGTCATGGGGATTTGTTATCTGTTACCTGTAGCCGCATTCGTTTGCCGTCTTGAACGAGCGCTTCTTTTGATCCGGAACCCAAGGGTTCCGGATGTCCGGTAGTTCCTGTACAGGTCTTTTTATGCACCGCCGCAATCTTCTGAAAGCTTCCATGGCCCTGGCGGCCTATACCGGCCTGTCGGCCAGCGGTCTGTTCGCGGCGCGGGCGCTTGCCGCCACCGCGGATGGCGATATCGAACACTTCGACTTCGAGACATTGCAGACCCACGCGAAAAAACTCGCCGCGAAGGACTATGCCAGCACCCGCCAGGTGTTGCCGCGGTCCCTGGCGGACATGACCCCACAGCAATTCAACGCCATTCAATACGATGCCCGGCACTCGCTGTGGAATGAGCTCAAGGGCCAGTTGGACATGCAGTTCTTCCATGTTGGCATGGGTTTCAAGCAACCGGTGCGCATGTACAGCGTCGACGCGCAGACGCGCCAGGCGCGCGAGGTGCATTTCCGTCCGGCGTTGTTCAACTACGCCCGCAGCGGCATCGACCCATCGCGGCTCAAGGGTGACCTGGGGTTCTCCGGCTTCAAGCTGTTCAAGGCCCCGGAAATCGACCAGCACGACATTGTCTCGTTCCTCGGCGCCAGTTACTTCCGCGCGGTGGACAAGACCGGGCAATACGGTCTGTCGGCGCGCGGGCTGGCGATCGATACTTATGCGAAAAAACGCGAGGAGTTTCCCGACTTCACCCATTTCTGGTTTGAAACCCCGGACAAGGACAGCACCCGCTTCGTGGTCTATGCCTTGCTCGATTCGCCGAGTGCCACCGGGGCCTATCGTTTCGACATCGATTGCCAGGCCGAGCAGGTGGTGATGGCGGTCGATGCCCATATCAATGCGCGCACCGCCATCGAGCAGTTGGGCATCGCACCGATGACCAGCATGTTCAGTTGTGGCACCCATGAACGGCGGATGTGCGACACCCTTCACCCGCAGATCCACGACTCCGATCGCCTGGCCATGTGGCGCGGCAATGGCGAGTGGATCTGTCGGCCGCTGAACAACCCGGCGACCTTGCAGTTCAATGCCTTCGCCGACAAGGACCCCAAGGGGTTTGGCCTGGTGCAGACCGACCATGAGTTCGCCAGCTACCAGGACACCGTGGACTGGTACAGCCGCCGTCCGAGCCTGTGGGTCGAGCCGACCACGGCCTGGGGCGAGGGCTCCGTCGATTTGCTGGAGATTCCCACCACGGGCGAGACCCTGGACAATATCGTCGCGTTCTGGACGCCCAAGGAGCCGGTGGCGGCGGGGGCCTCGCTGAACTACGGCTACAAGCTCTACTGGAGCGCCATGCCGCCGGTGGGTACGCCGTTGGCACGGGTGCACGCGACCCGTTCGGGCATGGGTGGGTTTGTCGAAGGCTGGGCGCCTGGCGAGCATTACCCCGAGGTCTGGGCCCGGCGCTTTACCGTGGATTTTACCGGTGGAGGGTTGGCGCGTCTGTCCCTGGGCGCCGAGATCGAGCCGGTGGTGACGACGTCCCGTGGTCAGGTAAAGGATATCGATGTCCTCAAGCTGGACGAAATCAACGGCTATCGGGTGACGTTCGACTGGTACCCGAGCGACGACCGGGTCGATCCGCTGGAGCTGCGCCTGTTTATTCGCACCCATGACCGGACCTTGAGCGAAACCTGGTTGTACCAGTACTTCCCGCCGGCTGCGGACAAGCGGCGCTATACCTGAGTCGCGTTCCCACTGCCAATACTGTCTCGCGCCTTCACGCGCAACCTGTAGGAGCCAGCTTGCTGGCGATGAGGCCAGCAAGTCATGCATCGCTCTTGCGGAAGCCATCGCCAGCAAGCTGGCTCCTACAGGTATCGTGGTGTTTTCAATATCCCATTATTGAGATCCTGCGCAGCTGTCAGTTGGCGTCCGGCACCAGTACCGGGTCGGCCCGGTACAGCTCTGGCTCCATACGCTTGAGGTTTTCCACCTTCGGTAAATCATTGATGACGATATACGGCGCGTACGGGTGCAACGTCAGGTAGTTCTGGTGATAACCCTCGGCCGGATAGAAGACCTTGCCGTCCTCGATCCGGGTAACGATTGCCGAGGGAAACGCCTTGGCGGCATTCAACTGGGCGATATAGGCCTTGGCGATGGTTGCCTGTTCGGCGGTCACCGGGAAAATCGCCGAACGGTACTGCGTGCCGCTGTCCGGCCCCTGACGGTTAAGCTCCGTCGGGTTGTGGGCCACCGAGAAGAACACCTGCAACAGTTGCCCATAGCTGACCTTGTTCGGGTCATAAGTCACCTGCACCGACTCGGCGTGTCCGGTCGAACCTCCGCCCACCGATTCGTATTGGGCGGTATTCGCCGCGCCGCCGGTATAACCCGATACCGCGTTCTCGACCCCACGGACATGCTGGAACACCCCCTGGACGCCCCAGAAGCAGCCGCCGGCAAACACCGCCGTGGCCTTGCCGCTGGCGCCAGCCGCTTGATCCAGCGCGGGTGGGGCGATCTGCACTGCATCCTCGGCCGACCAGGCCAGGCGCTGGAACATCAACACCGACAGGCACAGGCTGGCGATCCCGGCGACGATCAGCCGCGGTGACCTGGTTTTTCGTTGCATCACAGGCGTGTTCATGGTGTTCATCCTCGTGGCGATCAACCGAAGGTAAAGGCGTAGGCTTGTACGCCGGGATCGAGAAATTCGATGGAGAAGGTGTGCTCGCTGACGTCCCCAGCCTGGCGGACCAGCTGGTACAGACGCTGCTCAGTCACCGTGCCTTCGCCGTTGGCGTCGGTATCGGTGCCATGGTTGGCGCCGGGCAGCGCACCGTCGATACGCACCTTGAAGCGCACCGGCTTGCCGTCCGCGCCCGGGCCGAGCACCAGGTGCAGGTCACGGGCGTGGAAGCGGTAGACCACCTGGCCCGGGGCCTGGTTGAGCGTCACCTGCTCGGCATGGGCGGTCCATTGGCCGTCCAGGCCCCACTGGTTCAAGGCCGGCTGTTTTGGCGCCGCATAGTTTTTCGATTGGTCCGCCACCTGGTCGCCCGGCGAGGCGAAGTTCTCGGCGCGGTCATAACCCAGGTAGGTTTCCGGCGATTTCACTTCGGCTTCGTCGGCGGCCTGCATCACGCCCTGGGCCTGGGTGCTGACCATGCCGCCGGAGACGTTCTGCTGCCCGGCCTCTTTCAGCAGTTGCTGGATCACCTGCTCGGAACCTTCATAGTCGCCTTCACCGAAGTGGTGGTAGCGCACGCGGCCCTGGGCATCGATAAAGTAATGCGCCGGCCAGTACTGGTTATTGAAGCCGCGCCAGATTGCATAGTTGTTGTCGATGGCCACCGGGTACTGGATGCCCAGTTTGCTCACGGCCTGACGGACGTTGTCGATATCGCGTTCGAAGGCGAATTCCGGCGCATGCACGCCGATCACCACCAGCCCCTGGTCGTGGTACTTCTGCGCCCAGGCGTTGACGTAGGGCAGGCTGCGCAGGCAGTTGATGCAGGAGTAGGTCCAGAAGTCGATCAGCACCACCTTGCCCTTGAGTTCGGCGGCGCTCAGCGGTGCCGAATTGAGCCACTGCACGGCGCCCGACAGATCCGGCAGACTGCCTTCCACCGGCAACGCCCGTTCCGCGCCACCGGTCTTGGCCGCCATCGCCATCATGCTGCCGCTCGCTTGGCCGGCCTCGCTGTTGACCGTCGCCATCATGGCGCCGCCCTGATCCGCGGCTTTCTTCGGCGTCAGGTTGTCGAGCAGCTTCTGTTCGAGGCCCGAGGTGGCGACCGTGGACACCCGGGTCAGGATACCGGTGTCCAGGCCCAGGGCGATGGCGACCACGCCGACCAGCATCGCCGCACCCAAACCGCGGCGCAGCCATTGGCCGGTGCCGAGGTTGCGCTTCATCGCGCTGAACAGCTTGCCACCGATCAGCAGCGCGCCGGCCAGGGAGGTGGCGGCACCGGCGGCGTAGGCCAGCAGCAACAGCGTGGTGCCAATGTTCGCGCCTTGCAGGGCGGCACCGGTGAGGATCAGGCCGAGGATCGGTCCGGCGCAGGGCGCCCACAACAGGCCGGTGGCGATCCCGAGCACAAAGGACGAGCGCGCGCTGGGCGAGCCATCGTGGCTTTGCGCCGAGCGCGACAGCCGGTCACCGGCCGCTACCAGCGGCTGGGTCAGGCGCTCGGCGAGGTGCGGGAACAGCAGGGTAATGGCAAAAAACGCCATCAGCGCCATGGCCAGCCAACGGCCGTACTGGTTGGCCTGCACCACCCAGCCACCACCGACCGCCGCCAGGGTGGCGACCAGGGCGAAGGTCAGGGCCATGCCGCAGAGCAACGGCAGGCCGCTGCGCCGAAACGGCTCGCCCGAGCGGGCAAAGACGAACGGCAGTACCGGCAGAATGCAGGGGCTGAGGATGGTCAGAAGACCGCCGAGGTAGGCCAGGATAAGCAGGAACATGATGGAATCCTTGTTGAAACGCGGGGATCAGGCCGCGCCGGGGGTGAAGGTCATGGCGACACCGTTCATACAGTAGCGCAGGCCGGTGGGCGGCGGTCCGTCGGGGAACACATGGCCCAGGTGGCCGCCGCAACGGTGGCAATGCACTTCGGTTCGGGAGACTCCGAAGGAGGTGTCGCGGCGGGTCGCCACGGCGCTTTCCAGCGGTGCGGTGAAACTTGGCCAGCCGGTACGGCTGTCGTACTTGGCGGCCGATGAAAACAGCGCCAGGCTGCAGCCGGCACAGGCGAACACGCCGGCGCGGTGCTCTTCGTTGAGAGGGCTGGTGTAGGGGCGCTCGGTGCCTTCATGGCGCAGCACTTCGTATTGCTCGTCGCTGAGCATGGCTTTCCACTCGGCGTCGGTATGGCTGACTTCGAACGTTTCGCCGGTATCGGCCGAGCGGCTGCCGCTGCCGAAGGTGGCACCCACGGCGCGCCAGTCGAACAAACCGGCGGCGAGCAGGGTGGCGGCACTGGAAACAAGAAAGCGTCTTCTGGAGGACATGGCGTCGCGTCCACGGTGATTGAACAGGCTTTCATTGTTGAGCGGCGGGGGTCGCCAAATCCTCCCGTAAAGTTAACTTATTTGTGAACATTGCCCAGCAACGATCCGGCACAATGAACCAGGCGTCGTTTGCGCCGCTTACCCGCACGAAGGCCGACCATGGATTCACCCAAACGTATTCTGATCGTCGAAGATGACTTGCACCTGGCGGGCCTGTTGAGCCTGCACCTGCGGGACGAGGGGTATGACGTCACCCACTGCGCCGATGGCAACCTGGGCCTGGCGCAATTGAGCAAGGGCTCCTGGGATGCGCTGATCCTCGACCTGATGCTGCCGGGCGTCGATGGCCTGGAGATCTGCCGGCAGGCGCGGGCCATGGCGCGCTACACGCCGATCATTATCACCAGCGCCCGCTCCAGCGAGATGCACCGGGTGCTCGGGCTGGAACTGGGCGCTGACGATTACCTGGCCAAGCCGTTCTCGATGCTGGAACTGGCCGCGCGGGTCAAGGCCCTGCTGCGGCGGGTCGATGCTCTGGCCAAGAGCCTGAAAATCGAGGCGGGGACTCTGGAGCAGGGCGGCCTCAGCCTTGATCCGCTGACCCGTGAGGCCCAGGTCGACGGCAAGTCCCTGGACCTGACGCCACGGGAATTCGACCTGCTGCATTTCTTTATGAAAAACCCCGGCACCGTGTATTCGCGCATGGACCTGTTGAACCAGGTCTGGGGTTACCAGCACGACGGTTATGAACATACGGTCAACACCCATATCAATCGCCTGCGGGCCAAGATCGAAGTCGACCCGGCGCAACCCGAGCGGATTCTCACGGTCTGGGGGCGCGGCTATCGCTTCTCGCCGGTGAGTCGCCCGTCATGAACCTGACCCTTTCCCAGCGCCTGTCCCTGGCCTTTTCCATCCTGCTGCTGGCCTGTTGCGGGGCCTCGGTGTGGTTGCAGGTGCGGGCCAGCGACATGCATGAAAAGGAAGTGGTCCAGGGCCTGTCCCGGGACCTGGCCCAGAGCATTGCCCTGGATAACCGGCTGGTGGGCACCGAAGGCTTGACCATGGAGGGCGTGCGTGCGCTGTTCGGCCAGTTGATGAACGTCAACCCGAGCGTGGAAGTCTATCTGCTCTCACCCAGCGGCAAGATCACCGGCGATGCCGCGCCGCAAGGCCACCTGCACCGCGATCACGTCGATCTGGCGCCGATCCGTCGCCTGCTCGACGGCCAGCCGCTGCCGATCCTCGGTGACGACCCGCGCAGCGATGACGGGCGCAAGGTGTTCAGCGCCGCGGCCTTGCGCGGTGGCGGCAAGGAGCTGGGCTATCTGTACGTGGTCCTCCAGGGCGAAGAGCATGATCGCCTGGCGGCCCAGGTGTCGGCCAGTTCGGTGCTGCGCACCACCTTGTGGGCCATGAGCCTGGTGGCTCTGTTGGGGCTGATCGCCGGCCTGATCGCCTTCCGCCTGATCACCCGTCCGTTGCGTCGCTTGACCGAGACCATGCGCGATTTTGATACCGATGCTCCGCCAGCACAGTTGCCGGTGTTATCCCGGGCCGGGGCCGGGCGTCGCGATGAAATCGAGGTGCTGGAAGCCAGCTTTGCCCAGATGGCCACGCGCATCGGCGAACAGTGGCGCAGCCTGACCCAGCTCGACCAGGATCGTCGCGAGCTGGTGGCGAATATTTCCCATGACTTGCGCACGCCCCTGGCGTCGTTGCACGGTTACCTGGAAACCCTCTCCCTCAAGGACGCGGTGCTGGCGCCGGATGAGCGTCGACGTTACCTGGGGATCGCCCTGGCCCAGAGCAGCAAGGTCGGGCAACTGGCCCAGGCACTGTTCGAGCTGGCGCGCCTGGAGCATGGCGCGGTGCGCTTGCAGGTCGAGGATTTCTCCCTTAGCGACCTGATCCAGGACGTGTTCCAGAAGTTCGAACTGATGGCCGAGACCCGCCAATCGAAATTGCTCGCGGTGTTGCCGCGTGGGGCTTCGATGGTCAGTGCGGACCTGGGGATGATCGAGCGGGTCCTGACCAACCTGATCGACAATGCCCTGCGTCATACCCCCGAAGGCGGCACCATCGAGGTGGCGCTGGCCCATGGGCGTGGCAAAGTCCAGGTCACGGTCAGTGACACCGGCCCGGGGATTGCCCCGAGCTTGCTGGAAAACCTGTTTCGCCGGCCATTCAATCAGGACGGCGACCGGCGTTCCGGCGGCCTGGGATTGCTGATTGTGCGACGCATCCTGCAATTGCATGACAGTCAGATTCGCCTGTTGTCGATTCCCGGCAAAGGCGCGGTGTTCTCTTTCGAACTGACGGCGGTTGGCTGATCTCAGGTGCGCTGATCCGCGCTGAGCGCACGTGGCAGGATGATATTCAACTCTTCCCCGAGAAAGCTTTGCAGCGCCTGGACCGCGGCGGCCTGGACCGCCGGTACTCGGCGGACATAGAGGGCGAAATCGACGATCGGCGGTGGCGGCAGGCCATCGGCCGGACCCAGCATGCGCATGCTTTCGCTGCGGATATTGCCTTCCAGCAACACCGTGATGCCCAGGCCGGCCTCGACCGCCGACTGCACCGCCGGCAGGCTGGTGCTGCTGCAGACCACGCGCCAGGGGATGTTCGCCCGTTGAAGAATTTTCACCACCTGGCCATGCCACAGGCAGCCACCGCCAAAGGTCACCAGCGGCAGGCTGTGCTGGGTCAGGTCGGCGGGCAGGCTCAGGCCGCGGGCACCGACCCAGAACAGCGACTGGGTCCAGCAGGCCTGGGGCTGGGCGCTGATGGCCGAGGCGTCGCCGATGATCACATCCAGGGTGCCGTCGGCCAACCGGGCGGACATGGCCGCGCTGCTATCGACGGCGATTTCCAGGGAAATATGCGGATAGGCCGCGGAAAAGCGGCGCAGCGCCCGGGGCAGGCTGCCCACGGCAATGTCCTCGAGCAAGCCCAGGCGTACCGTGCCGGCGATCTGGCTGGCGGACAAGGCGCGCCGGGCATCGGTCCCGGCACCGAGAATGCTGTGGGCGTAAGGCAGTAGCAGGTGACCGGCTTCGGTCAGGCGCAGACCCCGGGGCGAGCGATCGAACAGGCGACGTTCGAGGTCGTCTTCCAGTCGTCGCAACTGCATGCTCACCGCAGCCTGGGTGCGTGCCAGGCGCAGGGCGGCAGTGCCCACGGCACCGGTTTCGGCGACGGTGACGAAGGTTCGCAACAGACTGCTGTCGAGATCGCGCATTATCAATATTCGTGAAGTCGGGATAAGAAATATCAGCTTATTTGAAGTCCGCCTGGCTGGCTAGGATGGCCCGACATTCACAGGAGATTTCAGCATGCAGGAAAATGCCCCCGGCCTACCGCTCTCCGCCACCCACGGGGCGCCGCGTAGCGCGCTGTTGTGGGCGGCGCTGTTGTGCATGCTGTCGATGGTCAGCGTCCAGTTCGGCGCGGCGCTGTCGTCGCCGACCATGGACACTTATGGTTCGCTCAGTACCACTTGGCTGCGCTTGTGCTGGGCGGCGGCGGTACTCGCGCTGCTGGTGCGGCCGCGCCTGCATACGTTTTCGCTGTCACGTTGGCTGGCGGCCGGAAGTCTTGGCCTGGCAATGGCCGTGATGACCACCTGCTTTTTCGCGGCGATCCAGCGCATTCCATTGGGGCTGGCGATTGCCATCGAGTTTCTCGGCCCGTTGCTGGTGGCCAGCCTCGGCGTGCGTAGCGGGCGGGGGTTGATCTGGCCGCTGCTGGCGGTGACCGGGGTGTTGCTGTTGGCCCGCAACGAGGGCGGCTGGGTCGGTGAACCGCTGGGTTTGCTGCTGGCGTTCGGTTCGGCGGCGGGTTGGGCGGCTTATATTCTGATGATGAAAAAGGTCGGCCGGCTGTTCCAGGGTTTTGAGGGCCTGTCGGTGTCGCTGTTGGCCGCCGCGCTGATTGCCACGCCCCTGGGACTTTGGCAAAGCGGCGGCCATCCGCCGTTGTTGCAGATATTCAGTTGCGCGGGACTGGCCTTGTTCGTGCCGTTGCTGCCCTATGGCCTGGAAATGGTCGCCTTGCGGCGGATGCCGGCGTCTTCGTTCGGCATCCTGATGAGCGCCGAACCGGCGGTAGGCGCCCTGGCCGGTTACCTGGTGCTGGCCCAGCCGATGATCCCGATGCAGTTTGCCGGCACCGCGCTGGTGGTCAGTGCCAGCCTGGGCGTGCTGGCACTGCCCTGAGGAGCGCGGGCCTAGAGCCCAAGGGGCTCGGGCGTTTCCGCGGCCACGGGCAGCAGCGGATAGTGCCGGTCGGTCGCTTGGGCCACTGCATAGCCATGTCGGGCGATCCGCTCGAAGACCTCGGGCTCGAGGCGATTCAGGGTGGTGGGAAAGTGCGCGGCAAAGGCCGCGTCGCTGCCTTTGACCGGGTCGATCAGAGTGCTGGCGATACTCAGGTAACCGCCACGTCCCGGGGCTCTCTTCAGGTATTCGACAAAGGTCCGGCCGCGTAGCGCCCGGGTCTGGTCGGACATGATGTCGGCCAGGCGCTTGAGCCGCCAGGGACTCAGCACCCCGGCTTGAAACCCCGGCTGCAACGGCGCGCCGGCGTCCGAGACGATGATCGGGTACTCGTAGCGCTTGGTCTGTCCGGTCGCCGCGTCGAAAAAGGGTTCCAGGCCGAGGTTGTCGTAGACGCCACCGTCATAGAGTCGCAGCTTCTTGAACGGCAGGCGCACCTCGACGGCACTGTTCAACGGGGCGTCCCACTCGCGCTGCAGCCACTTGAAGCGGCGGGTCTTGAGCGACAGCGGCCCGATACCGCCGGGGAACGCCGCGGAAACCGCCAGGGCCTGGGCCAGGGGGAAGCCGTCGGTGCTGGCATAGCCGATGGAGTAGTCGCCCATATTGCTGCGTTTGAAGCGAAAGCGTTTGCCATTTTCCGCCGTGGTGCCGTTGATCGACCAATCGGGTCTGGCGGCAATCTCCGGTAGCAGGGCGGTTACACCCCAGTCCTTTTGCAGGGCCAGGGCCAGCAGGTTGGCCCGGGACAGCAGGAAGCGCCAATTCAACGGGTTGCGCAGTTGACGCAAGGCACTCCAGAGCAGGCTGCGTGAGCACAGCTTGGTTTGCAGGGCCGGGTAGATGCGCTGCAGGAAAGTCGCGGAGTCGGGCCATTGCCCATGATTTTCGTTGAGCATCAGGCCCACCAGCAGGCTGCCGCCAGACACCGTGGAAATCTGCGAGAGCCGTTCCAGGGCCTGTTGTTCGGCGAGGTATTTAAGCACGCCGAGGTGAAACGCCATGGCTCGAACGCCGCCGCCGGAGAGGGCAAGGGCATAGTCCGAACGCGGGCCAATCGAGACGGCAGGAGACTCCATGTTTCCTCTCTGGTGAGAATTGTCGTGCACAGGGGCATTTCGATGCGGGTGCTGTGTGCAGGCGCGGCATAGCCCTTATGCGCTTCTCTGGAGACGCGCATAAGGGCTCAGGTTTGCCACGTTAGCGTTGACGTCCATCGCGAGCAAGCTCGCTTTGGGAAGAGAGCGATTTAGGTTTTATCTGGGTGGGATTCGCAGCAACTGTGTGTCGCTGGCGTAGCATAACGATCGTGGTGCCGGACCCAATCCATGGTCCCGCTTTCATTGCGACCCTTGGGCATCAGGTCGAGGAAGTGATAGGTGCCCAGCAGCATGTCCAGGCCCCGGGCATAGGTGGAGTAAGTGTGGAAGATCTCTCCCTCGGCGTTGCGATAGAACACGCTGAGCCCCGGCAGTTCTTCTTCGGCACTCTCGAGCGGTTGGTAGTTGTACTCGGCCTTGCCGGCGAGTCGCTCTTCGGGCGAGGCACTGACATGAAAGTCCGCGTTGAAATCGCTACCGGCCGATGAGAACCAGGGGAAATGCCAGCCCATGCGCTGCTTGAACGCCTGGAACTGTGCCCACGGCGCGTGGGAAACCGCGACGAACGACACATCGTGGTGCGCCAGATGCAGGTTCGCGCCGTCGAAGTGGTCGGCGAGGAAGGAGCAGCCGGGACAGCCTTCCTGCCAGCCGTCGCCGAACATGAAGTGATAGACGATCAACTGACTGTTGTCGCCGAACAGGTCGGCCAGCTGCTTGTGCCCATGGGGTCCCTCGAAGCGGTAGTTCTTGTCGACCTTGACCCAGGGCAGGGCACGCCGCTCGGCGCTGAGCTGGTCGCGTTGATGGGTAAAGGCCTTTTCATGGACCAGGTGTTGTCGGCGCGCGGCCAGCCACTCTTCGCGCGAGACCACGGGATGCTGTTCAATCGCGTGTTCGTTCATGTCGATGACTCCTCCGGTTCAGGGCCGCCGGGCGGGTTTTCCGGGGCGCGAAAGATCTACTTCTATGCTTAGGCTTAGTCGAATGTGGGGCGGCGATATCGACCGCCGATCTTCTGCGTGTCGGCAAACGGACCAACGGCGATCAGGAAAAAAAGATTTCGTGGGTTGTCGATTCCGCGGGCGCCCGTTCGATTAGTCGACAGAGCCGCCAGCCGGCTTGTCGAATTTATCCACCACCATCAGGAGATACGACCATGCGATTTATGGTGATCGTCAAAGCCAGCCCGGAATCGGAAGCCGGCGAAATGCCCAGTCAGGAATTGCTGGCCGCCATGGGCGCCTACAATGAGGAACTGGCCAAGGCCGGGGTGATCCTCGCCGCCGAGGGGCTGCATCCGAGTGCCAAGGGTGCCCGCGTGCAGTTCAGTGGCAAACAGCGGACCGTGGTCGACGGGCCCTTTATGGAGACCAAGGAACTGATCGCCGGTTTCTGGATCTTCAAGGTGCAATCGCTGCAAGAAGCCATCGATTGGGTCAAACGTTGCCCGAACCCGATGGTCAGTGACTCTGAAATCGAAATCCGCCAGGTCTTCGAGGCCGAGGACTTTGGCGAATGTTTTACCCCCGAGTTGCGCGAACAGGAGGAACACCTGCGCGCGAAGATGTCCGGTCAATCCTGAAACCCTGCCAGAACGGAGTTTGATCATGAGCCTGAAAATCATTCCTTACCTGACCTTCAACGGCAACTGCAAGGAGGCCTTTGCCCTGTACAAACAGGTGCTCGGTGGCGAACTGTTTTCCCTGTCGTTCGCCGATGCGCCGCCAGAGGCCGGCGTGCCCAAGGATGCTCCCAATAAAGACAAGATCCTGCACACCTGCCTGACGGTGGGCAACTTCAGCCTGATGGCGTCCGATTGCCCGCCGAATCAGCCGTTCAGCAAGGCCCAGGGTGTTTCGGTGTCGCTCAATGTCGACAGCGTGGACGAGGCCAAGCGACTGTTCGATGGTCTGAGCGGCGGCGGCAGCGTCTATATGAAACCGGCCAAGACCTTCTGGGCCGAGTATTTCGCAATGTTCGAAGACCGCTTTGGCGTCGCCTGGATGGTCAATTGCGAGCGCGCGAAGTAAGCGTCTGGCGTGAGATCGATCGCGAGCAAGCTCGCTCCTACAAGATGCGATACGGCCTGACCGATGCACTGTAGGAGCGAGCTTGCTCGCGATCAAATGGCATGAACGACACCGCCCGTCCCGGAGTGAGACACTAGGTCCATTCGGTTCATGGGCGTGAAACAGCAATGACGATTTCAAACAGCGCCGCGCGGGAGCTTGGAACCTGCGTGGCTTTCGACTTCGACGGGACCATTACCACCACCGACAGCCTGCGGGATTTCGTGCGCTATTTGGTCGGCCACCGGCGCTTCCTGATCGGCGGCCTGCTGGTCTTGCCCTGGCTGGTGGGCATGTATACGGGCCTTTGCAAGCGGGCCGAGGCCAAGGCGCGGTTCCTGGCGCTCACCCTGCGCGGCAGGAGCCAGGTCGAGCTTGAAGAGGCAGCGGCGCGTTATGTCGCCGAGCGCCTGCCGACGCTGATCCGTCCGGAAATGCTCGAACGGATCGAGGAGCACAAGCGCCTGGGGCACCGTCTGGTGCTGGTCAGTGCATCGCCCACGCTCTATCTCGAGCACTGGGCCCCGGCCGCCGGTTTTGATGCGGTACTGGCCACCCAACTGGAGTTTCGCGACGGGCGTTTTACCGGGCGCCTGGCGTCGCCCAACTGCTGGGGGCCGGAAAAGGTCCGGCAGTTGCAGCAATGGTTGGGCGATACGGGTGGCAGGGTGTTGTTTGCCTATGGCGACAGTCGCGGCGACCAGGAGATGCTGGCATTTGCCGAGCACGGCTGGTTACGCGGACTGGGCGCCTTGCCGTCACTCGATGCCTGGCCTGATGGGTTGCACCACGGCTGATGGTCTGTCGCTGTCGAGCAGGCGGCGTTCTTGCAACACATTGATGAGGGCTACTCGAGAGGACGGATCCAACTGGTGTTCCCGTTCCTTGAGTTCCAGCAGGATGGGGTTGGACCAACTGCGATAGGCGCGCTCTGCAAGACGAACTGCGGTCATTTCTCTCTCCTTGTACAAAAGCCCGCTGAAATAGGCGGGCGACTCCATGAGCAGAAAATCCTAGTCGAGAAGTCACGGGGCCGCTACTGCTCCCGCCGTACGGTTGTCTGTTGACCTCGGTCAAGGTGTCGGTGGTGAACGGCTAGCGGGCGACCTGCCGGCCCAGCACATGGGCGTGGCCGAGGGCCGAGACCAGCACCTCGCTGCCGACCCTCGGCGCGTGCATGCCAGTGCTGCGCACCAGCAACGAACGCTTCTGGCCGTCGGCGGCCCGGGCCTTCAACTCCACCGTCAAGGTGCAGGTATTGCCACCGAAATCGCATTCGGTGACTACGGCCGGGCAGCCGTTGTCGTCCGCTTGTCCCGACACCCGGGTTGCAAGTTGCAACTGTTCGGGGCGCAACATGATTTGTGCCTGGCCGTGGCGGCCCTCGTCGTTGACCGCCAACCGGCCCAGCTCACACTGGGCCCAGCCGTTTTCGATCAGGGCGGGGAGGATCACCGCATCGCCGAGGAACAGCGCGGTGTCTTCATCGTCCGGACGCAGGTACAGGTCCATCGGCGGCCCGGCCTGCACCAGCCGACCCTTGCGCATCACCGCCAACTGATCGGCGAAGGACAGGGCTTCGGCCTGGTCATGGGTGACCAGGATGGTGGTTACCCCGGCCTCGGACAGCAACCGCGCGACCATCTTGCGCATCGACGCTCGCAGCCCGGTGTCGAGGGCGGAAAACGGTTCGTCCAGCAGCATCAACCGTGGGCGTTGCGCCAGAGCGCGGGCCAGTGCCACCCGCTGTTGCTGACCGCCGGAGAGTTCATGGGGCCAGCGTTTGCCCATCTGTGCTTCCAGGGCCACGCTGTCCATCAACTCGGCGACCCGCTGTGGCCGGGAGGCCTTGTCGACAATGCCGAAGGCGATGTTATCGGCCACCGTCATATGCGGAAACAGCGCGCCGTCCTGTGGCACATAGCCGATCAGGCGCTGGTGGGCCGGGACCTGGGTCTGGGCGTCCACCAGCGGCTGGCCGTCGAGGGTGATACGACCGGCATCGGGAAACTCGAAGCCGGCGATCATCCGCAGCAGGGTGGTCTTGCCCGAGCCGGAAGGACCGACGATGGCGGTGCGGCTACCCGTGGAGATCGACAGGTTGATGTCTTCCAGGGCCGCTTGCGAACCGAAGGACTTGTACAGCGCGTTGAGTTCAAGAGCGTTCATCGGCCAGCCGTGCGTTTGGATTGATGATAGAGAAGCCCGGTCAGCGGCAGTGACAGCAGGATCATGAGCAGCGCGTAGGGCGCCGCGCCGGCATAGTCGATTTCACTGGTCATGGCCCAGAAACCGGTGGCCAGGGTGCGCGTGCCGTTAGGCGCGAGCAGCAGAGTGGCGGTCAGTTCGTTGGTAATGGCCAGGAACACCAGCGCGGCCCCGGCGGCGGCCCCGGGCGCGGCGAGGCGCAGGGTGATCGACCAGAGGGCGCGGACCGGTGAGCGACCGAGGCTGCGGGCGATGTTTTCCAGCTCCACCGGCGCCTGGGCGATACCGGCGCGCAAGCTGACCAGGGCGCGAGGCATGAACATCAACAGGTAGGCCAGCAGCACGGTGATCGAGGTTTGGTAGATCGGCCGGGCGAAGTTGATGGTGACCGTGACGAGGGCCAGGGCGACGACAATGCCGGGCAGGGAACTGGTGATGTAGTTGCAGCTTTCCAACAGGCGATGCAGGCGTCCGGGCGAGCGGATCGACAACCAGGCCACGGGCACCGCCGCGCAGGTGGTCAGCAGGGCACCGGCGGCGCCCAGCAGCAACGTCTGTTCCAGGGCCGGGAGCAAGTCGTCCAGTTGCCAGACCTCGCGGCCACCGGCGATCAGCCAGTTGCCCAGGGTAACCAATGGCACGCCGAGGGCGAGCACGCTGCTGATGATCGGAATGCTCAGTGCCAGCAGCGTGGTGCTGCGGTTGAGGCGTACCGTGCGTTGCTGCCGCGCGCTGCCGGAACCGACCCGGGCATAACGGGCCTTGCCCCGGGCGGCCGACTCGACGGTCAACAGGGCCAGGCAGCACAGTGCCAGGATCCCGGCCAGGGTATGCGCCGCCGGGCCGCTGAAGGTCGACTTGAACTGGTCGAAGATCGCCGTGGTGAAGGTGTCGAAGCGGATCATCGCGTAGAGGCCGTATTCGGCCAGCAGGTGCAGGCCCACCAGCAGGGCGCCGCCACAGATCGCCAGGCGCAGTTGCGGCAGGACAATCCGGAAAAACACGGCCCAGGGCTTGAGGCCCAGGGACTCGCCGACATCCTCAATGGCCGGGTCAAGGCGGCGCAGGGTCGCGGCAATCGGCAGGTAGAGAAACGGGAAATAGGCGATTACCGACACCAGCACCCCGGCGAACAGCCCGTGGATCGGTGGTACCAGACTGACCCAGGCGTAGCTGTGGACGAACGCCGGCACCGCCAGCGGCGCGGTGGCCAGCAATGACCAGGCGCGGCGGCCGGGCAGGTCGGTGCGCTCGGTCAGCCAGGCCAGGGCCAATCCCAGCGCCACGCACAGGGGAATGGTGATGACCATCAGCAACAGGGTGTTGGCCAGCAGTTCGGCCACCCGTGGGCGCCAGACCAGCGCTTCAAGGCTGGCCCAGCCGGTTTGCCAGGCAGACAGAACCACGAAGGCGATTGGCAACAAGGCCAGCAGGGACACCAGCACGGACAGCCCGATGATCCAGGCATTGCCCTGGCGCCCGAAGAAGTTTCTGGATCGCTTGCGCGAAAGCGCCGCAGGCGCGTGAGCGACTGCGGCGGGGTCCAGGGGAGAAATGGACTCTGGGATCAATTACAGGATTCCGGCTTGGGTCATCAACTCCACCGCTTTCTTGCTGTCGAGTTTCGAGGCATCAACCTTGGGCGCGTCGAGGTCCTTGAGCGGCACCAGCTTGGCATTGGACTCGGCGCCCACGCCGACGGCGTATTCAAACGAGTTGCCGTTCTTGAGCACGGCCTGGCCGCCTTTGCCGGTGACCCATTTGAGGAAGGCCTGGGCTTCTTCCTGGTGTTTGCTGGACTTGAGCACGCCACCGCCGGAGGTGCTGACAAAGGCGCCCGGGTCCTGGTGCTTGAAGTAGTGCAAGGAGGTGTTCTTGCTGTTTTCGCCAGTCTTGGCCTGGTCGCCGAAGCTGTAGTAGTGGTAGATCACGCCGCTTTCGACTTGCCCGGCATTGACCGCCTTGAGCACCGCGCTGTTGCCGCGATAGATCGAGGCATTGGTTTTCATAGCCTTGAGCCAGTCCAGGGTCGCGGCTTCGCCCTTGAGTTCCAGCACGGCGGCGACGATGGCCTGGAAATCGGCACCGGCCGGCGACACGGCCCAACGGCCTTTCCACTCAGGCGACGCGAGGTCGAGCAGGGACTTGGGCAGTTGCGCTTCGGTCAGTTTGCTCTTGTTGTAGACGAACACGGTGGAGCGGGCGGCGATGCCGACCCAGTTGCCGTGGGCCGGACGGTAGGCCGCACCGACCTGTTCCAGGGTGGTCGGTGCCACCGGGGCGAACAGCTTGGCATTGTCCACCAGGACCATGGCCGGGGAGTTCTCGGTCAGGAACACGTCCGCTGGCGACTTGTCGCCTTCCTGGACAATCTGGTTGCCCATCTCGGTGTCGTCGCCATTGCGCAGGGTCACCTTGATCCCGGTTTCCTTGGTGAAGCCATCGACCCAGGCCTTGGTCAGGCTTTCATGCTGGGCGTTGTAGACCACGATACCGTCGGCGCTCGGGGCGGCGTAGGCGTGGCCGGCGCTGAGCATGGCGGTGGCCAGCAAGGCGGTTTTCAGAAACGAAGGCAGACGGGAAATCATTGTGTGGGAAGCTCCTGCGGTCTTTTGGTAGTCAAGATGGCTGGCGATTTTCGGCGCATTTTCACCCGGTTCGCCGGTCCAGTTAAACAATGGGAATCATTCGCATGTTTGTCTGGGCGGCAATTTAGAGGGTGAAATGAGAAAAAAACGTCAAAACCAGCATGACTCTCAAACAAATCTTAATCAATGTCGTTCGTATTTTGACTAAGGTAACGCCGGAGATTGTGTCACGAATGCTTCGTCATCGGTGAGTCTTGTCGAGCCTGGTGTTTTGTTTGATGGGCACGGAGAAGCGAATCACCAGGCGGACAAAGAACGCCCCGCTAAAGATCACCGCCAGCAGGCGCAAGGTCTGCATCGCCAGGACCAGGCCGACATCCGAGTGGGTATCGACCGCAATGATCGCCATGGTGTCGAGCCCGCCGGGGCTGGTGGCCAGGTAGACCGAGAGGAAGTCCAGGCCCAGCAGCCGCGCCATGACCCAGGCCGAGGCCGCGCACAGGGCGATCAGGCTGACGGCGCCAAGGATCATCGCCGGCAGGCGCTTCCAGACGTACAACACGGTCGGGCGGTCGAAACGCAGGCCGACGTAGCAGCCGATGGCGCCGTAGGCGATCGCCAGCAGCCAGGCGGGCAGGGTGATATGCAGCAGTCCTGAGAGTTGCAAGCTGCCACCGAGCAGCAACGGTACCAGCAAGGCGCCGGCCGGTATCCGCATGCCGAGCACCACGCCAACCACCGCGGTGGCCAGGGTCAGCCCCAGGTTGAACAGGCTGAAGCCGTGCTGTGCCACGTCAGTGGCGTGCAGATCGCTGCCGTTGGCCGGGGCTTCGAGCAGATGGCTGACCAGTGCGCCGATCAGTACCACGCACACCACCCGTACATACTGCATGGTCGCCACGACCCGGGCGTCGGCGCCGAAATCATCGGCCATCGAGACCATGGCCGACGCCGCTCCCGGCGAGGTGCCCCAGGCCGCCGTGCTCGGATGGATGCCGCCGAAGCGCACCATCGCCAGGCCCACCAGGGTACTCAGGCACACGGTCAGGACCGTGGCGACCAGCATCAGGTGCCAGGACTCGCTCATCGCGGTCAGCACCGCCAGGGTCATCGAGTGCGCGGCCAGCAGACCGATGCAGCCCTGGCTCAGGCGGAAGGCTTCCTTGTGCAGGCGGATATGCGCGCCGCTGACCCCGAAGGCGATCGCCACCAGCATCGGGCCGATAAATTGTCCGGCGGGCAGTTCGAGGTACTTGAGCAACTGTCCGCTGCCTCCAGCCAGTAACAGCAGCGCCAGCCATTGGCGCAAGCGCGACCAGGTGGACAGGGAAAACCATGATGATGCCGACAAGAACACTCTCCAAAGCGCTGGGCGCTCCTGTTGCAGGGCGTTGAAAGCGGCGCAGTGGGCAAATTATTGATAGCCTGATTGATCAAGTCTAGTTTCTAATTGTGATGAAACGATAACTTTGGTTGATCAATATGGACCTGCGCGATCTCACCTATTTCGAAACCATCGCCGAGTTGGGCCATCTGGGCCGCGCGGCGCAGAAGCTCAACCGTAGCCAGCCGGCGTTGACCAAGAGTATTCAGCGCTTGGAGGAGTCGTTCGGCACCAAGCTGTTCGAACGCGAGGGCCGGCGGATCAAGCTGACCCCGGTCGGCGAGTTGTTGCAGCAGCGTGGTCGGCAGTTGCAGCAGAGCATTGCCGAGACCCACCGTGAAATCCGCGACTTCGCCAGCGGCGTGTTGGGCAATATCCGCCTGGGCTGTGCGGCGAGCATGGCCGAGTACCTGCTGCCGCAATTGACCACCGCCTTGCTGGAACGGGCGCCGGAGATCACCTTGAGCCTGGCGATCGGCCAGGACGATATGTTGCGCGAGTCCCTGCGTTCCGGGCGGTTGGACATGGTGATCTGCCCGCTGTTCGACGATGATCCGCAGCTGTTGTCGCATCCGTTGTTCGATGATGAGGCGGTGGTGGTTGCCAGCCGCAATCACCCGATCTTCGACGCGCCGATTCGCCTGAGCGAGCTGGGGCGCTTTCGCTGGGTGCTACCGGCCCCTGGGGTGTCGTCGCGGCGCTGGATCGACAATGTGTTTCTCGCCCATGACCTGCCGCTGCCCTCGGTGCAGATCGAGACCAATACGATTTCCCTGCTGCCACGTCTGATCGGCCAGACTCGCTTGCTGAGCTTCCTGGCGCGGGAAACCCTGGAGGATGTGAAGGGCGCGACGCATCTGCGGGAAGTGCGGCTCAAGGAAACCACCATGAAGCGTACCCTGGTGGTTTCCGTGCGGGCCGGCAGTTACTTGTCGCCGGCGGCCCAGACCATGCTTGACCTGCTCAAGCGTGATGGTCGGGTATTTTTCACTGCACGTTGAACGTGTAGGAGCCGGCTTGCTGGCGATAGCGGCGGTGAATGTGACATCGCCATCGCCAGCAAGCAGGCTCCTACAGGTTTCGTGGGCGTTCTTGAGACCCCATTTCCTTAACTGATTGGCGTTGGCGACTAGTCCGATTGTCCCTTGTCCAGTCTGGTCCGAGGGGGTGTTCAGCCTCGACTGACAGAATCTGAAAATAACTTTATCGATATAAGCGGAAAATTTTAAATAAAGCAGGTGATATCCGCACTGTAGGCGGTCTGAAGTAGGACCAATCTGTAAACACTGAAGGGCATTTTGTAAACACTCTTCAGGGGCTTTATCGCCGTGAGAACCTCCTGCATGTTCCTTCGTACTGCAAACCAGTACGAAGGAACATGGGTTTGAAATGGAGCAATGATTTTTTCGAGAAAGGCGAAAAAAAAGACTGCCTCTTCTGTCGGCCCGGCCAGCCATGCTCCTGGTGCAAGGAGCCTGGCTGGCGGACAGAAAGCTGGGGCTGCTTTGGTGGTGTCGAACAGAGAGCCCCCGCCCCGGCACCTCCAGAGATCCCCCTTCAAAAGGAGTCCTGGCCCCAGTCAAAACCACCACAAGGCGTGATCTTTGCCAAGTCCTGTGACCCCGCAAACTGGCGCTGCACGGAGGCGGGCACAGTCACCGAACCTGCCTCCCATTTTGGCAAGGTTATGGTGTCGAAAACCAAGGCGATTCCGGCGGGGGCCGCCGTGCTTGGCGCCACGCTGGGAGCCGATGCGGCGCTGGGTCGAATCGCCGGAGGCGGCATCGTCCAGCAGGGCTTCCGCTGGATGTTGCGCAGCGCCATGGTGGCCGGTGGCGGTGCCACGGTCTTTATCGCCGGCATGCTCCCCGCTCGCATGGGGGACGGCACCCTGTACAGCGACGACGAACTGCGGCAGATGGCGGCTGCGGCTTCCCGTGTACGTTTCCAGTTTCGTCACGACACCGAAGGGGCGTTGCAGCTCTACGGTATTCACACCGGGGCTTCCGGGGATGACAGCGTCCGTATTGTCAAAGCCCAATGGCGGGCCGACGGCCGCACGCTGGAAGCCCATCTGGGCGACGGCATCACCCTGCTCTGGACGCCCAACGGTGGCCCGCTGCTCACCCCCGAACTGACTTTCCCGGAACACACGGATGAGCCGATGGGCAGCATCCTTGTGCATCCCATTGAGGAAGGGGTGGATTCGCAGATCGACGGTTATCCCGTCGCTGACGACGTTACCCTTGGCGACCGGATCATTACGTTCCCGCTCGATTCCGGGTTGAAGTCGATTTATGTGGTGTATTCGAAGCCGTTTGGAGGGGATCATTCTTATCATTTGCCGCCTAAGGGGCTCATCGCATTTCCAGATGCGATTAAAGTAGGTATCAAAACAAAGGTTCAGGGTGGGGGAGCGGCTCGTCGTCGCTGGAAAGATAGTAAGGGCCGAATCTACGAGTGGGACAGCAAGCATGGAGCAGTTGAAATGTATGACAAGCAGGGAAAGCACCTGGGAGAGTTTGATCCTGCTACAGGTGAGCAAACCAAACCAGCCAAACCTGGCCGAAGAGTCGAAAAGTAGGAGTATTTATGTATCTGTGTATTAGTGGTTTTTTACCTGATAGTGCCGATGATGATTCGCTAAAGTTTGAACTTGATCTGGATAGCAGCTTTAACGAGAGAATCATGCGGCTACTTGGTCATGAAAGCCTGAATGCAATGGCAGTGGGTGAATGGCTGCTGTCTAGGGAGCAGCTGGAGCAGATATCCGAACTTACTGGGCAACCGCTTCCGACTCACTTAAAGATGTTCATTGGGCTTGAGCAGTGACGGTTGGAGCGGTACGGGCCCGCACTAGGGTGGTTGCCGGCACGATGATCATCTGACCGGAAAGTGGAAAAGTAGGAGAACTGATGCATCTGAATATAACTGGTTTCTTAACAGATGAGCATGAGGATGATTCGTTGAAATATGATCTCGATGTCGTCCCTGAGTTTGAACAGGCGGTCATGGACGTGTTGGGCTGGAAAAGCCTTGTGGAGGAAAGTGATGGGGAGTTGCCACTTACCCGCCACCAGATCCAACAAATTGCTTCAGTTATCAAGGAGCAGCTCCCCAGCGACCTGGACCTATTTATTGGCGTGGTGAGAGATTAGGCACGCACCCTTCAATTCACTCAGCCCTTGCCCTCGGTACGCCCGCTACTGACTTCCGCGGGCACATCGGCGCCGGCCATGCGCTTGCGGAACAACCCGGTGCGGGCCAGCAGCAGGGTGGTCACCGGTACGGTGATCGACAGCAGGATCGGGATCAGCCAGGCATGGATCACCGGCTCTGATTTGAGCGCCGAAAAGTACAGGATCGAGGCCAGTGCCACGCACCAGGCACCAAGGGTCGAAGCCAGCGCCGGCGGGTGCATGCGCTGGAAGAAGTCCTTCATGCGCAACAAACCGATGGCGCCGCACAGGGCGAGCAGGCTGGCGGCCAGCAGCAGCAGGGCCACCGGAATTTCGATCCAGAGCGATACCGCGTTCATTCGATCACCTCGCCGCGCAGAAGGAATTTGGCCAGGGCAAACGAACCGACAAAGCCGAACAGGGCAATCAGCAGCGCCGCTTCGAAGTAGGTGTCACTGGCGTAGCGAATGCCCAGCACCAACATCATCAGCATGGCAATCAGGTAAAGGTAATCCAAGGCCAGGACCCGGTCCTGGGCCGACGGGCCCTTGAACAGCCGGACCACGGTCAGGACCAGGGCCACGCTGAAGATAAACAGGCTCAGCAGGATCGCATTGGCGAGCAGTGCGCTCATTCGAAGATCTCCATCAGAGGACGTTCGTAAGTCGCCTTGAAGTGCTGGATAAAAGCGCTTTCGTCATCCAGGTCGAAGACGTGCAGCAGCAGGACGCTGCGGTCCAGGGCCAGCTCCGACCAGACGGTGCCGGGAACCACCGTGCAGATCATCGACAGCACCGCCAGGCCGTTGGCATCGCGCAGGTCCAGGGGCACCTTGACGAAGGCCGAACGCGGTGCGCGGCGTCCAGCATTGAGCACGCCCCAGGCGACGGCGAGGTTGGACAGCACCACGTCCGCCCCGACCCGCAGCAACAGGCGCAGCATGACCCCGGGGCGACGGATACGGATCGGCCGCGGGCGCAACGGCGCCATCATCACCGGGGCGAAAACCGCGAGGGCCGCACCCAGCAGCAGGTTGCCCGGGCTGATCGACAGGTTCAGCACCAGCCACAGCAACCACAGCGCCAGGGACAGCCAGGGCGCGGGGAACAGGCGCTTCATGGCTGCACCTCCACGGCGGCACTCGGGTTCGGCACCGGACGGGTGGCCTGCACGGCGCTGATGTATTGCCCTGGATTGTCGAGGGACTCAGCCGCAGCCCGGGTGTAGCGCAGCAGCGGCTCGGCCTTGACCGTCAGCAGGATGCACAGGCCCAGCAAGGCGACGATGGGCAGGTATTCGAAACGCCGCAGTGCCGGTGACGGACGCTCCTGGGGTGTCCAGAAACGCGCGATACCCATCCGCGAGAAAGCCAGCAGCGAAGCGAGTCCGGACAGCACCAGCAAGGCCAGCAGGGCCCAGGCCGCCGGGGAGATCGGCGCATCGATGCCCAGCCCTAGCGGATTGAGCAGGGCGCTGAGCAAGCTCAGCTTGCCGATAAAGCCGGACAGCGGCGGCATGCCGATAATCAGCAGGGCGCAGGCGATAAAACTCAAACCGAGGAAGGCCATGGTCCAGGGGATGACCTGGCCGACCACGGCTTTCTGTTCATCGTCCAGGTTGGTGCCGGGCCGTGGGTGCAAAGACTCCAGCGAGCGTGGCAGCGGGTCGATGTCCTCGTCCAGCGGCAGTTCGTTGGCCGAGCGCGAGCGTTCGATCAGTTCGGCCAGGAGGAACAGCGCACTCAAGGCCAGGGTCGAGCTGACCAGGTAGAACAGCGCGCCGGCCGTGAGGTTCGGCTGGGCGAAACCGATGGCCGAAAGCAGGATGCCCGCCGACACCAGGATGCTCAGGCTGGCCATGCGCTCCAGGCGTTGGGCGGCGAGGATGGCCACGGCGGCGCAGGCGATGGTCGCCATGCCGCCGTAGATCAGCCAGTCGCCACCGAAATGCGCCGAGGCGCCGGCCTCGCCGGAGAACAGCAGGGTCCACAAGCGCAGCAGGGTATAGACCCCGACCTTGGTCATGATCGCGAACATCGCCGCCACCGGGGCGCTGGCCGAGGAGTAGGCGGGCACCAGCCAGAAGTTCAGCGGCCACATCCCGGCCTTGGCCAGGAAGGCCACGGCGAGAATCGCCGCGCCGGCATGCAGCAGGCCGCGATCGGCTTCCGGTACCAGCGGGATCTTCAGGGCCAGGTCGGCCATGTTCAGGGTCCCGGCAACGCCATAGATCAGCGCCGCGCCGATCAGGAACAGCGACGAGGCCAACAGGTTGATCGCGATGTAATGCAAGCCCGCCGACACCCGCGAGCGCCCCGAGCCGTGCAGGACCAGGCCGTAGGACGCCGCCAGCAACACCTCGAAGAACACGAACAGGTTGAACAGGTCGGCGGTCAGGAAGGCACCGTACAGGCCCATCAACTGGATCTGGAACAAGGCGTGGAAGCTGGCGCCGGCACGGTCCCAGCGGGCCATGGCGAACAGCAGCGCGCTGACGCCGATGATCCCGGTCAGGACCAGCATCAACGCCGAGAGACGGTCGACCACCAGCACGATGCCGAACGGCACCTGCCAGTTGCTTGGCAGGTAGACGCCGATGGAGCCGGTTTCGCCGGCCTGGGTGCCGATCAGCAAGAGCACCGAGATACCCAGGCCGATCAGGCTCGAGACCAGATTGAGTCGGGCCTTGAGCGGTCGGTGTTTCTCGCCGAGCATCAGCATCAGCGCTGCCGTGAGCAGCGGCAACAGGATCGGGGCGATGATCAGGTGTGACATCGGGTTCATTCCTTGGGCTCCCGACCATCGACATGGTCGGTGCCGGTCAGGCCGCGCGAGGCCAGCAGCACCACCAGGAACAGCGCGGTCATGGCGAAGCTGATGACAATGGCGGTGAGCACCAGGGCCTGGGGCAGCGGATCGGTGTAGTGGAGCAAGTCCTGGGGCACGCCGTCCTTGACCATCGGCTCCTTGCCGATAAACAGGCTGCCCATGCTGAAGATAAACAGGTTGACCCCGTAGGACAGCAGGCACAGGCCCATTACCACCTGAAAGGTCCGCGGGCGCAGCACCAACCAGACCCCGGAAGCAACGAGCACGCCGATGGCAATTGCAATGACTTCTTCCATCAGGCGGCTCCTGGCTTGGCTTGGGCGCCGAGTTGCTGGCTCGGCCGATGGGCGCGGACCGATTGGTGCGCCAGGGCGGTGAGGATCAGCAGGGTCGAACCGACCACCACCGCGTACACGCCGATATCGAAGAACAACGCGCTGGCGATATGGACGTCGCCCAGCAGCGGCAGATGCAGGTGCGCGGTGTGGGTGGTCAGGAATGGATAGCCGAAGGCCATCGCCGCAAGGCCGGTGACCGTGGCGAACAGCAGGCCGGTGCCCATCCAGCGTAACGGCCGCAGGCTCATCTGCGCCTCGACCCATTGGGTGCCGGCAACCATGTATTGCAGGATAAACGCCACCGACATCACCAGCCCGGCGACAAAACCACCGCCTGGTTGGTTGTGCCCGCGCATGAACAGGTACATCGAGACCACGAAGGCGATCGGCAGCAGCAGGCGCACCAGCACCGCCGGCACCATCATGAAACCGAGGGCGGTGTCGCTGGCGCTGCGCGGGTTGACCAGGTCGGTGACCACGTCCGGGGCCAGTTGGCGCTGCTGGTTAGGCAGCTCCAGGCTTTCCTTCGGTGGACGGAAACGCCGCAGCAGAGCGAACACCGTCAGGGCGGTGGCCACCAGCACGGTGATTTCACCGAGGGTATCGAAGCCGCGGAAGTCCACCAGCATCACGTTCACCACGTTGCTGCCACCGCCTTCGGGCAGGGCGCGGCTGAGGTAGAACGAGGAGATATCGTTGGGCGTCTGGCGGGTCAGCATGGCGTAGGACAACAGCGCCATGCCGCCGCCGACAGCGACCGACAGCAGCAGGTCGCGCAGGCGGCGAATCCGCGCCTTGCGCAGGCTGCTCGGCAAGGGCGAGACCTCTTCGATACGCCGCGGCAGCCAGCGCAGGCCCAGCAGGATCAGTACCGTGGTCACCACTTCCACCACCAACTGGGTCAGGGCCAGGTCCGGCGCGGAGAACCAGACAAAGGTGATGCAGGTCATCAGGCCGCAGACGCTGACCATGATCATGGCCGCCAGCCGGTGGTACTTGGCTTGCCAGGCAGCGCCCAGGGCGCAGGCGATGGCCAGCAGCCAGAGGGTGACGAAGACGATGGAACCGGCGATCTTCGGCCGTTCGCCCCAGGACAGGCTGCTGTGCCACATCGGAATCAGGCCGCCGACCACCGCCGCCAGCACCAGCAGAAACAACTGGGTTTGCAGGCGCTGGGTGCTGACCCGGCGTTCGATGCGCCGGGCATAGCGCATGATCAGCACCAGGCTGCGTTCGAACAGGCGCTTGCCGTTGAGGCGACCGATCAGTGGCGGACGACTGAAACGGCCACGCTTGAGTTGTTTGCGTAACAACAGGTAGAGCAGCACGCCGCCGGACATGGCGATCAGGCTCATGATCATCGGCGCGTTGAGGCCGTGCCAGATCGCCAGGCTGTACTCGGGCAGGGTCCCGCCGACCACCGGCAGGGCCGCGGTGGCGAGGATCGAGCCGACCACCTGGGCCGGGAAGATCCCCACCAGCAGGCAGGTGAACACCAGCAGCTCCACCGGCGCGCGCATCCAGCGCGGTGGTTCATGGGGTGCGTGGGGCAGGTCGGTGGCCTTGGGGCCGAAGAACACATCGACAGTAAAGCGCAGCGAATAGGCGACGCTGAAGGTGCCGGCAAGGGTGGCGATGACCGGCAGGGCCATTTCGACCCAGGCGCTGGAATTGATGAACACCGTTTCGGCGAAGAACATTTCCTTGGACAGGAAGCCGTTGAGCAGCGGCACCCCGGCCATGGAGGCGCTGGCGACCATCGCCAGGGTCGCGGTGAACGGGATCAGCTTGATCAGGCCGCTGAGCTTGCGGATATCGCGGGTGCCGCTTTCGTGGTCGATGATGCCAGCGGCCATGAACAGCGAGGCCTTGAAGGTGGCGTGGTTGAGGATGTGGAACACCGCGGCCACGGCGGCCAGCGGGCTGTTCAGGCCCAGCAGCAGGGTGATCAGGCCCAGGTGGCTGATGGTGGAGTAGGCCAGCAGGCCCTTGAGGTCGTTCTGGAACATGGCGCAGTAGGCGCCGAGCAGCAGGGTCGCGGCGCCGGCGCCGCCGACGATCCAGAACCACTCATCGCTGCCGGAGAGCGACGGCCACAGTCGCGCCAGGAGAAACACCCCGGCCTTGACCATGGTCGCCGAGTGCAGGTAGGCCGAGACCGGGGTCGGCGCGGCCATGGCGTGGGGCAGCCAGAAGTGGAAGGGGAACTGTGCGCTCTTGCTCAGGGCGCCGATCAGGATCAGCGGCAGCAGGATCGGATACAGGGCGTGGGCGCGGATTTTATCGCCAGCCGCCAGCACGGTGTCCAGGTCATAGCCGCCGACCACATGGCCGAGAATCAAGACCCCCGCCAGCAGGCACAGGCCGCCGGCGCCGGTCACCGTCAGCGCCATATAGGCGCCACGGCGGGCGTCGCTGCGGTGATGCCAGTAGCCGATCAGCAGGAAGGAGAACAGGCTGGTCAGTTCCCAGAAGAACACGATCTGGATCAGGTTGCCGGACAGCACCAGGCCGAGCATGGCGCCCATAAAGGCCAGGAAAAACGCGAAGAAGCGCGGCACCGGGTCTTCCGGCGACATGTAGTAGCGGGCGTACAACGACACCAGGGTGCCGATGCCCAGCACCAGCATCGAGAACAGCCAGGCAAAGCCGTCCAGGCGCAGGACGAAGTTCAGGCCGAGGCTGGGCAACCAGTCGATGGTCTGGTGAATCACGCCGCCATGGGCGATCTGCGGGTAGAGCAGTGCCATCTGCAGGGTGCCAACCAGGGCGATAACACCGGCGAGGATGGATTCGCTGTTGCGTGCGTTATGCGGCAGCACGGCCGCCAGGCAACTGCCGATAAAAGGCAAAAGCAGTAGAACTATCAAGGACATAGGCTTCTAATCTGCAGGAGTTTGCCAAAGATCATACGTGGCGCACCGGGGATCACCAACCCAGAACCTGTGGCAGAATCCTACAAGGTAGGTGGTAAATGGCTGATATGCCTGTTTGTAGGGGGCAGTGAGGGGATGTGTTGTTTGAGCGGACGCTTTCGCGGGCAAGCTCCGCTCCCACAGGTTTTGTGTCGTTCACAAAAATCGAGCGCACCCCCATCCTTTGTGGGCGCGGAGCTTGTCGGGACGCCGCATCGCCGCGAAGAACGATAGCGCGGTCTAAGGGTTGTTCGGATCCAGGCCTTCGGCTTCTGTGGTTTCTTCGATCGCCTCGGCCCGCTGCTTGCCCTTGGTCTTCAACTCGCTGACGATCACCGCCGCCACGATCAACGCCGCCCCCAACAACGCAATCCCCGGCAGGCGCTCACCCGCCACACGCCCGGCAATTCCCGCCCAGACCGGCTCTCCGGCATAGATCAAGGTGGCGCGGGTCGGCGACACACTCTTCTGCGCCCAGTTCATCGCCACCTGGATCGCCGCGCTGGCGGCGCCGAGGCCGACCGCGCTGGCCAGCAGCAGCCAGGAAAACTCCGGCAGTGCTTCCTGGGTCGGCACGATCATCAGAAATGCCAGGATCGACGCCGTGCCCAACTGCACCACGGTCACCCGCCGCACATCGACCTTGCCGGCATAGTTGCTGATCAGAATGATCTCGGCGGCAATCGCGATGGCGCTGATCACCGTGGCGATTTCCCCGGAGCTGAAGTTCAGCTTCGCGCCGTTGGGCCCGGACAACAGCATCAAACCGGTAAAGGCCAGCATGATCCCGATACTCGGCATCAGCCCCGGACGCTTGCCCAGCACCAACCATTGCAGCAGCGGCACGAAGGGCACGTACAACGCGGTGATAAACGCCGACTGGCTGCTGGGAATACTTTGCAGACCCACGGTTTGCAGGCCGTAGCCGAGCATGATCGCGGTGCCGATAAGGAACCCCGCCTTCAGTTCGAAAGCGGTGATGCCGCGCAGGCTGCGGGCCGAGAACAGTGCGACGATGCTCGCCGCCGCGGCAAAGCGCAGGCCGACGAAGAACATCGGGCCGCTGACGGTCATGGCGTTCTGCACCAGCAGGAAGGTGCCGCCCCAGACCATGGTGATCAGGATCAGCACGCACTCGGCCTTGCTGAACCGCAGGGTCGAGGCAAACGAGGTGTTGGAGTTCGCCGCAGTCATGGCCTTGCACACTCTCCGGGTGAGACGCACAATGCGCCGAAGCTGGGCAGTATACTGCGCAAACCAACCAAGTGAGCAATATAGTGCACAAAGAAACTTCGCAACGGGCTTCGGTGCTGCAGCATGTCAGTTTGAACGTGCGTCGCCTGCGCCATGAGGCTCAGTTGAGTCAGACCGCGTTGTCGGAAAAGTCCGGGGTCAGCCGCCGTATGCTGGTGGCGATCGAGGCGGGGGAAAAGAATGTCAGCCTGACCACGTTGGACCGAGTGGCCGAGGCGTTGGGTGTGGCTTTCAGCGACCTGATTCAGGCACCGGATGTCCGCGACCCGAGTCGGATCAACGAGGTGGCCTGGGCCGGGGTGATTCCGGGGAGCAAGGCGGTGTTGCTGGCCAAGGCCATGGCGAACCGCGAAGTGGAGCTCTGGGAGTGGCGCCTGGAACCGGGCGAGCGGTACGACTCGGAGCCGGACTACGACGGCTGGAGCGAGCAGATCTACGTCTTCGAAGGTTGCCTGACGGTGATGCTTGGGGAACAGCCCCGACTGGTAGCCGCAGGGGAGTTCTTCATGTTTCCCAGCAACCAGCCCCATGGTTATCGCAACGATGGCGAAGTGGCGACGCGCTTTATCCGTAATGTGGTGTTGTAGGGGGAAGCTTGCTTGTGATGAGATCCGGAAGTCTTGCTTCGACTGGTCGGGCGCTATCGCCAGCAAGCCGGTTCCCACAGAAAATCGGTGTTCCAACACATGGGTATCGTCGTGCCCAGATCCCTTGTAGGAACCTGGCTTGCCAGCGAATAGGTCCTTGAGACCGCCAAAAGCTTCGCGGGTAAGCCCTGCTCCTACAGGTTCGCGGTGTTACCAGGTTTCCATTTCCATCTCTGGCGGGCATGGGAAAAGCCCCTTCCGAGTGTTGCCAGGGCAACAGTGTCTGGACAATTTGCTGTTTTATAGCTGTGATCTATTCTAGGTTTTTTAATTAACTATCTGAAAAATATAGTTTTTATTTTTAGGCACGACTCCTGCTATGTCCTTGTCATGCGTTTTGCATTTTCAAGGACTCGGGAGTCGGTCTATGACAACTGTCGCCAAACCTGCCTACACCGCCCATATCATTCGCTCGGATGAAGAGGCCATTGCCACCGCCAGAACCCTCGCCGCGCATTTTGCCGTCGAAGCCGGTGTACGTGACCGCGAGCGGCGCCTGCCCGCCGCCGAACTCGACGAATTCGCCGCCAGTGGCCTGTGGGGTATCACCGTTCCCAAAGCCTACGGCGGTGCCGGGGTTTCCTATGTGACGGTGGCGCAAGTCATCAAGATCATTTCCGCCGCCGACTCGTCCCTCGGCCAGATCCCGCAGAACCATCTGGGTGTGCTGGATATCCTCTTGCAAACCGCCAGCGAGGAACAAAAGCAGCACTATTTCGCCAAGGTGCTGCAAGGCTATCGCTTCGGCAATGCGTTTTCCGAAGCCAAGAGCAAGAACGCCGGCACCTTCGACACCCGCATCCGTTTCGACGGCGACACGGCCCATATCGACGGTGAAAAGTTCTACTGCACCGGCGCCTTGTTCGCCCATCTCATCCCGGTGGTCGGCCTTGATGAGACCGGTAATGCGCAGATCGCTTTTGTCGAGCAGGGCGCCCCGGGCCTGACCATCGTCGACAACTGGGATGGCTTCGGCCAGCGCACCACCGCCAGCGGCAATGCCTTGTTCAACGATGTGAAGGTGCCGCGCAGCAGCGTGATTCCGGCCCACAAGGCCTTCGACCTGGCCACCGCCAACGGCCCGATCTCCCAGATTATCCAGGCAGCCGTCGACACCGGCATTGCCGTCGGCGCCCTTGAAGACGCCAAGCGTCATGCCCGTCAAGCGCGGCCGTGGATCGACAGTCAGCAGGAATATGGCTGGCAGGATCCCTTCACCCAGGCGGCTATCGGCGATCTGGAATGGCGGGTGCATGGCACCGAAGCGATCCTGGAAAAAGCCGGTCTGGCGGTTGACCACGCTCTGGCGCAACCCAGCGAAGACAGCGTCGCCCTG
Source organism: Pseudomonas sp. GW821-FHT04D07 (assembly GCF_059420225.1). Lineage (NCBI taxonomy): Bacteria > Pseudomonadati > Pseudomonadota > Gammaproteobacteria > Pseudomonadales > Pseudomonadaceae > Pseudomonas > Pseudomonas sp. GW821-FHT04D07. The sequence continues at coordinate 17,552 of NZ_JBWKTH010000013.1, read as the reverse complement.
GCCTCCGTGGTGGTGGCCGAGGCCAAGGTGCTGTCCGCCGAAATCGCGCTGCTGGTCAGCAGCAAGCTCTTCGAACTGGCCGGTACCCGTTCGGTGCTGGCCAGGCACAACCTCGATCGCCATTGGCGCAACGCCCGCACCCACACCCTGCATGACCCGGCGCGCTGGAAATATCACCTGATCGGCAACTACCTGCTCAACGGCATCAAGCCGGCCCGGCATGCCTGGAACTAGGAGCCCACGATGAACGCATTGACTCATCCCGCCAGCCACCAGCCCGCCCTGGCACGAGTGGCAAGCGACCTGCACAAGGCCCACCAATCCCTGCAACGGACCCTTGGCGTCGTACGCGCCCATGCCCAACTGGTCGCCGATCACCAGGTCATCGGCAAGTTCGGCGACCTGCAGATTCGCATCGACGTGGCGGCGGCGCTGCTGGAGCGTGCTGAACGTATTGCCGTCGGCACCCAGGACGAGGTCGAAAAGACCATCGCGGTCGCCGAAGCCAGTATCGCCATTGCTGAAGCCCTGGCCCAGGTCGGCCAGGTCGAACTGGAGCTGACCGGCCAACGCCCCAAGTGGCCGCCCAGCCATGATCCGCTTGAGGATCCGCTGCATCTCAAATACCGATTGATCGGTGACTTGCGCCTCAACGGCGTGGTTCCGCCGAGTGCCAGGAGTGCTGTCGATGTCCCGTGAAATCCGCCTCAATGCCTTCGACATGAACTGCGTCGGCCACCAGTCGCCCGGGCTGTGGGCCCATCCACGGGACCGTTCCTGGCAGTACAAGGACCTGGAGTACTGGACCGACCTGGCGAAGACTCTTGAGCGGGGCAAGTTCGACGGCCTGTTTATCGCCGATGTGTTGGGGATCTATGACGTCTACAACGGCAATGGCGACGCGGCCATTCGCCAGGCGGCCCAGGTGCCGGTGAACGATCCGTTGCAGTTGATCCCGCCCATGGCGCTGGTGACCGAGCACCTGGGCTTCGGCCTCACGGCTTCGCTGTCCTTCGAGCACCCGTATCCCTTTGCCCGGCGTCTTTCCACCCTGGACCACCTGACCAAGGGCCGCGCCGGTTGGAACATCGTCACTTCGTACCTGGAAAGCGGTGCGAAGAATCTTGGCCAACGCGCCCAAACCGAACATGACGCCCGTTACGACTATGCCGAGGAGTATCTGGAGGTCTGCTACAAACTCTGGGAAGGCAGCTGGGAAGACGGCGCGATCCTGCGTGACCGGGCGCGCAAGGTGTTCAGCGACCCGAGCAAGATTCACCAGATCCAGCATGTCGGCAAACACTTCCAGGTGCCGGGCATCCACCTGTGTGAACCGTCGCCGCAACGCACGCCGGTTCTGTATCAGGCCGGTGCGTCCAGCCGTGGCAAGCAGTTCGCCGCCGAGCATGCCGAGTGCGTGTTTGTTGCCGTGCCGTCCAAGGTGTTGCTGAAAAAGGTCGTGGCCGATATCCGCCGGCGCGCGGCGGAGGCAGGTCGGGACCCGCGGAGCATCCTGATCTTCAACCTCCAGACCGTGATCCTCGGCGAGACCGACGCCAAGGCCAAGGCCAAGTTCGAGGAATACAAATCCTACGTCAGCTACGAGGGCGCCATGGCGCTGATCTCGGGCTGGACCGGGATCGACTTCAGCCAGTTCAAACCCGATGAGCCGTTGCAGCATGTGCACACCAACGCCATCCAGTCGGCGGTGGAGACCTTTTCCACGGCGGATCCGAACCGGATCTGGACACCCAATGAGCTGGCTGACTGGGTCGGGATCGGTGGGTTTGGACCGTTGTTTGTCGGCAGCCCGGAAACCGTGGCGGATCTGTTGCAGGAGTGGGTCGAGGAGACTGATGTCGACGGTTTCAACCTGGCCTATGCGCTGACCCACGAGACCTTTGTCGACGCGGTGGAGCTGTTGGTGCCGGAGCTGCAGAAGCGCGGCGTGTACAAGACCGAATACGCCCCGGGGACCTTGCGCGAGAAGCTGTTCGGCGCGGGGCCGAAGCTGGCGGATATCCATCCGGGGGCGGGGTATCGGGATCTGGTGGGGTTGCGGGAGAAGAGCCTGCGTTCGGCCTGATACCGAGTGGGGCAGGGGCTCATGTGGCGATCTTCGGGCCCCTTCGCGGGCAAGCTCCGCTCCCACAAGGTTCGAGTTGCCCCGGCCAGTGCGCACGACACAAAACCTGTGGGAAAGGTTTGAGTTGCCCTGGCCAAAGCGCACGACACAAAACCTGTGGGAAAGGTTTGAGTTGCCCCGGCCAGTGTGCACGACACAAAACCTGTGGGAAATGTTTGAGTTGCCCTGGCCAGTGCGCACGACACAAAACCTGTGGGAAAGGTTTGAGTTGCCCTGGCCAGTGCGCACGACACAAAACCTGTGGGAAATGTTCGAGTTGCCCTGGCCAGTGCGCACGACACAAAACCTGTGGGAAATGTTTGAGTTGCCCTGGCCAGTGCGCACGACACAAAACCTGTGGGAAAGGTTTGA
>NZ_JBWKTH010000013.1:0-14958 GCF_059420225.1 Pseudomonas sp. GW821-FHT04D07 | reverse complement strand
TGAGTTGCCCAGGCCAAAGCGCACAACACAAAACCTGTGGGAGCGGAGCTTGCCCGCGAAGAGGCCCTCCAGAGCGCCAGTGCTGCCACAGACAAACCTGTATTTCAAAGCCGCCAGCGGACCACCGCACGCCAAACGACTGAACGAGGTTCCGCCATGAGCGTGCATGAACTGAAACGACCGCCCGTCATCCATCCACCGCATCCTGAAACGGTTTCGATCTTTACCGGTGCCCTTGAGCAACTGCGCCACTGGGCCCAGGTCAGCCCGTTGCAGGGTGCCTTGCGCCACAAACGCCACGGGCAATGGCACCGCTGGCGCTGGATCGATGCCTTGCGCGAGGTCGAGCGCCTGGCCGACAGCCTGCGCCAACAGGGTTTCACGGCCGACTCGCGGCTGGTCGTCAGCGGCGCCCTGGAACCGAACCTGCTACTGCTGGCGCTGGCTGCCCACTCCATTGGCGGTCAGGTGCTGAGCCTGGCCCCGGAGCTGAGCGCCGAAGCCCTCGGCCAAGCCTTCTGGCGCCTGCAACCGAGCCACGGGTTTGTCGACAGTCGCCAGCAACTGCTCGACTGGCTCGGCGCAGCTGATTCAGGTGTCGCCCCGGCAGTGTTGATCGCCAATCAGTTGCCGGGCCGCCTGCCAGGTTCGCCCAGGCAGACCGTGCTCGCTTTCGCCGCCCTCAGTGGCGACCGCCAGGAGCCACGCCCCCTGGTGCTGTGGCGCGCAGCGAACACCCAGGCGCAGTTGTGGAGCGAAGAGGACAGCCATTGGCAGGGCGGCTTGGGCGTGGTGCTGGAGCAATGGCTGAACACCGGCCACGGCCTGGCCTTCCCGGAGAGTCGCGACAGCGCCAGTCGTGATCGACGCGAAGTCGCGCCGTCCGGCCTGCTGCTGTCAGCGGAGCGCCTGCACGTGCTGGCGGACGAAATCGAACAACGCCTGGCCCCTCCGAGCAGCTGGCGGCGGCGCTTGTGCGAGTGGGCGTTGGCCCATCCCGATCGACTCGTGGCCCGCCTGCTCAAGCAGCGTGTGCGGCGCCTGTTGGGTTTCCAGCGCCTGCAATACATCTGGCAACCGGCAACCCCATCGAAAGTGCCGGCAGCCTTCAATCAATGGCGGGTCGATGGCCCAGGACGGAAAAGCGCATGAGTACGTCCGAACCGATTCTGCAAGTGCGTGACGTGTCGCTGTCGTTCAAGGGCGTGAAGGCCATCAATGAACTGTCGTTCGAAGTGCGGCGTGGTGAGATCTGCGCCCTGATCGGGCCCAACGGCGCGGGCAAGAGTTCCTTGCTCAACCTGTTGAACGGGGTCTACCGCTTCGACAGCGGCGAGATCGTCTTCGAACAGCAGCGCTTTCGTCGCATCGATCCTCTGGACGCGGCCCGCCGGGGCATTGGCCGGACCTTCCAGAACAATGCGCTGTTCAAGAAGATGAGCGTGATCGACAACCTCCTCACCGGGCTGTCACGGCATATGCGCAGCCATTTTCTCGAACAGGCCCTGGGCCTGCCCCGGGCGCGTCGGGAAGCCGAGGCCTTTCGCCTCAAGGCCCAACATATTCTCCAGTTGCTTGAATTGCAGGCCCTGCGCGATGTGCCGGTGGGCACCTTGTCCTATGGTCGGCAAAAACGTGTGGAACTGGGCCGGGCCCTGATCGCCGGCCCCACGTTGTTGCTGCTGGACGAGCCCATGGCCGGCATGAACGCCGAAGAAAAGCAGGAGATGGCGCGGTTTATCGCCGACGTCAATCGCGACCTTGGCACCACCGTGGTGCTGATCGAACATGACATGGGGGTGGTGATGGGCTTGTCCGATCATGTGGTAGTGCTCGATTACGGGCGCAAGGTCGGCGATGGCACGCCGGTCGAAGTGCAGGGCAATCCCGAAGTGATCGCGGCCTACCTGGGAGCGCTGCACTGATGGCGTTCTTTCTCGAAACCCTGATCGGCGGGTTGCTCGCCGGTACCCTGTATTCGCTGGTCGCCATCGGCTTTGTGCTGATCTACAAGGCCAGCGGTGTGTTCAATTTTGCCCAGGGCTCGATGCTGCTGTTCGCTGCGCTGACCTTTGTCAGCTTGCACGATCAGGGCGTGCCGTTTGCCCTGGCGCTGCTGCTGGCGGTGGGGGTGATGGTAATCGGTGCGCTGCTGATCGAGCGCCTGGTGCTGCGGCCGCTGGTCAACCGCTCGCAGATCACCCTGTTCATGGCGACCCTGGGCCTGTCGTTCATTATCGAAGGTCTGGCGCAAGGGCTGATGGGCTCCCAGGTCCGTGCCCTGGACCTGGGCATCGACGACGTGCCGCTGTTTGTCCACGGGGTGATGCTCAGCCAGTTCGACCTGATTGCCGCCGCTGCCGCGGTGGTCCTGGTGGTGGTCCTGGCGTTGCTGTTCAACAAGACCCGGATCGGCGTGTCGCTGCGGGCGGTGGCCGACGACACCACGGCGGCCTTGTCCATTGGCATCAACCTCAATCGCATCTGGCAGATCGTCTGGGCGGTGGCCGGCTGTGTCGGCCTGGTGGCGGGCCTGCTCTGGGGGGCGCGCCAGGGGGTGCAGTTTTCCCTGTCGCTGGTCGTGCTCAAGGCCTTGCCGGTGCTGATCATCGGCGGGTTCACCTCGATTGGCGGGGCGATTGTCGGCGGGCTGATCGTCGGCGCTTGCGAGAACCTCGCCGAAGTCTATATCGGGCCGCTGATCGGCGGCGGCATCACGCCCTGGTTCGCCTATGTCCTGGCGCTGGCCTTCCTGTATATCCGCCCGGCCGGCCTGTTCGGCGAGCGGGCCATCGAGCGAGTCTGAAGCATGTCTGTTCCCGTGATGAGTGAAACGGCGCCTTGGGTGCTGGTTGAACGGCGCTTGCCGTGGTCGTTGCTCGGCTTGTTGGTGCTGGCGTTCGGTGTCGTGCCGCTGGTGGGCAACGATTATTGGCTGAGTGCGATCCTGATTCCTTTTCTGGTGCTGTCCCTGGCGGGACTGGGGCTTAACCTGCTGACCGGCTATACCGGGCAGACCTCGGTCGGCGCGGCGGGCTTCATGGCGGTGGGGGCCTTTGCCACCTACGGCTTTCTACTGCGCCTGCCGGAACTGGGCTTGCCCCTGGCGCTGCTCGGCGGCGGCATCATCAGTGGCCTGGTGGGCTGGCTGTTCGGCCTGCCCAGTTCGCGGATCAAGGGCTTCTACCTGATGGTCACCACCCTGGCCGCGCAGTTTTTCCTTGAGTGGTTGTTCGTCAAGTTTCCCTGGTTCTACAACTACGGCTCCTCCGGGACCATTTCCGCCCCGAGCCTGTCGCTGCTCGGGCATGACCTGAACACTCCGCTGGGCCGCTACCTGCTGACCCTGGTCACGGTGCTGCTGCTGACCTGGGTGGCGCGCAACCTGGTGAACAGCCAGACCGGGCGCAACTGGATGGCGATCCGCGACATGGACACCGCCGCGGCGGTGATCGGCATTCCGGTGGCGCGCTACAAGCGCCTGGCGTTTGCCATCAGCTCGTTCTACCTGGGCATCGCCGGGGCGCTGTGGGCATTTGCCTATCTGGGCACGGCGAGCGCCGGTAGCTTCGATATCAATCGTTCGTTCCAGATCCTCTTCATCATCATTATTGGCGGCATGGGCAGCATCGCCGGCAACTTCGTCGGCGCGGCCTTTATCTGCCTGCTGCCAATCCTGCTCAGTCACCTCGGCCAGGCCTTGCTCGGCGGGGCGGTGGATGCCGGGCAGTTGCAGAACCTGCAGAAAATCATCTTTGGCGTGCTGATCATCCTGTTCCTGATCAAGGAGCCGGAAGGGCTGATCCGCCTGCTGAGCAATACCCGCGAACGGCTCCGGCATTGGCCGTTGCGCTTCTGACTTCCCGACTTCCCATCCCTGGAGAATCTTTCCACCATGCGTGCACTTTTCAAACGTTCACTGACCGCTGCCGCCCTGGCCCTGACAGTTCTCGGCGCGACGGCACCGATGGTCCAGGCGTCGCCCGACCAGCAGTTCTTTCCCCTGGCCACCTACCGGGTCGGCGCCTATGCCTCCAGCGGCGTGCAGGTCTGGGCCGGGATGATCGACTACCTCAACTACATCAACGACGTGGAGGGTGGGATCAACGGCGTCAAGCTGGTCTGGCAAGAGTGTGAAACCGAATGGACGGCCGAGAAGGGCATCGAGTGCTATGAGCGCTTCAAGAACGGCCTGGATGGCGCGCCGGTGGCGGTCTATCAGCCTAACGGCGCACCAGCGGCCTACGCCCTGAGCGAGCGCGCGGAAGTCGACAAGATCCCGTTGATCACCCTCGGTTACGGGCGCACCGAAGCCACCGACGGCAAGATCTTTCCGTATAACTTCCCGGTGATGCTGACCTTCTACAGCGAAGCTTCGACCCTGGTGAACTACATCGCCCAGCGCGAAGGCGGGTTCGACAAACTCAAGGGCAAGAAGATCGCCACCGTTTACCACGACTCAGCCTATGGTCGTGAAACCCTCGGGCCGCTGAAACTGTTGGCGGAAAAATACGGCTTCGAGAATATCCAGATCCCTGTGGCCGATCCGGGCAACGAACAGTCGGCGCAATGGCGGCAGATTCGCCAGCTCAACCCGGACTGGGTGTTCCTGCGTACCTGGGGTGTGTCGACGCCGGTGGCGGTCAAGACCGCCGCGCGTTTTGGCTTCCCGGTGGAGCATATCGTCGGCGATATCTGGGCCAGTTCCAGCGAAGACGTACTGCCGGCGGGCGCGGCGGCCAAGGGGTATCTGGCACTCACGCCGTACCCGGCGGGTGCTGACTTCGAGATCCACAAGCGCCTCAAGCAGTACGTCCTCGACAAGGGCAAGAGCGACCTCAAGGACTTGAGCAACTTCGGCAGCGTCTACTACAACTCCGGGCTGGTGAATGCGGCGATTGCGGTGGAAGCGATTCGCACCGGGCAGGCCAAGTTCGGCAAGCGCCCGCTGCATGGCGAAGAAGGTCGCTGGGGCCTGGAGCACCTGGATATCGACGACGCGCGGCTCAAGGCCATGGGCTTCTACGGCCTGATGCAGAACCTGAAACTGTCCTGCAGCGATCATGAGGGCGGTGGTTCGGCGCGGGTCCAGCAATGGGACGGCAGTCACTGGAGTTTGGTCAGCGACTGGATCGCGGCGGATCGTGTGTTGTTGCGGCCGTTGATCGACGAAAAGTCGGCAGCCTTCGCCGCAGAAAAACATCTGACCCCGCGCACCTGCGCGGCAGGCGAGTAAGCCATGAGCCAGCCCGTGCTTGAAGCCAGTGGTGCGCCGCTGTTGCAGGTCTCGGATATCGAGGTGATCTATGACCGGACGATCCTGGCGGTGTCCGGGGTTTCCCTGAGCGTGCCCAAGGGCGGTATCGTCGCCTTGCTCGGGGCCAACGGTGCCGGCAAAAGCACCACCCTCAAGGCGATCTCCGGGCTGGTGCGGGCCGAACGGGCGCAGGTCACTCGGGGCCGCATCCACTTCCAGGGGCGTGACAGCCTGGCGGTCGAGCCGAGCCAGCGCGTGCGCGACGGCCTGGTGCATGTGCTGGAGGGGCGGCATGTATTCGGACAACTGACGGTGGAGGACAACCTGCGCAGCGGCGGGTTTGTCCGTGGCCTGAGCCGGCGCCAGATGCGGGACGATCTGGAGCGCTTGTATGCCTGGTTCCCGCGCCTGAAAATCAAGCGCAAGACCCAGGCCGGGCTGACTTCCGGGGGCGAGCAGCAGATGGTCGCCATTGGCCGGGCCTTGATGACACGACCGACTTTAGTCTTGCTTGACGAGCCCTCCATGGGCCTGGCGCCTATTATCGTCCAGGAAATTTACGAGATCGTCGCTCAGCTCAATCGTGAGCAGCAGGTCAGCTTCCTGATTGCCGAGCAAAACATTAATGTAGCGTTGAAATACGCAACCCAGGCCCATGTGCTCGACACCGGCCGGGTGGTGCTCAGCGGTACGGCGGATGAATTGCTGGCCCGGGGTGACCTGCACGACTTCTACCTGGGCAAGCACTGACAAGAGCGTGAAAAATGAGTGAAACCCTGAGCGGACAGGCGACAGACGCCATCCCGGCGACCGATGTGTTGATCGTCGGCGGGGGGTTGAGCGGTGCGATGCTGGCGGTGCAGTTGCTACGCCTGCCAGGCCAGCGGCGGATCCTGATTGTCGAACCGCGTGCCGAATTGGGCCGGGGTGAGGCCTACAGCGCCACGGAATTGGGGCATACGTTGAATGGCAACGCCGCGCGGATGAGTGTCGACCCGGACAATGCTGATGACCTGACGCAGTGGTTGCAGGCTTATATCGCTGAGGGTGGTTGGCCTGAGTCGGACCAGCAGCATGTGCCGGTCAGCGAGCTGTTCATGCCCCGGGGGATCTTTGGTCTTTATGTCCAGCAGCGTCTGGCCGAAGCCCGCGATCAGGGCGCGAGCTGGGGATCGACGGCCGAGCACGTGCGGGGCGAAGTGGTCGATCTGCAAAGCGACAGTGACGGTGTGCAGCTGACGTTGGCTGATGGCCGGCAATTGCAAGGTGCCCGCGCGGTGTTGGCGACCGGCATGTTCCCGGCGGCGCGTACCCGGCAGAAACAATCCAGCGGCTTGAATGCGGCGGCGGTGGATCCTTGGGATGTAGCGGTCATGTCGCGGCTTGATCCGCAAGGGACGGTGCTGATCATCGGTTCCGGGCTGACCATGGTTGATGCCGTGGTTTCACTGGAACAGGCGGGGCATCGTGGGCCGATCCGGGTTATTTCCCGGCATGGGCTGTTGCCTCATGTGCGGCGCCAGCCGCCGACCTGGGTGGATTTCCTGGCGGCGGATCACAGTATTCGTAGCCCTCGGCAGTTGCTGCGCGAGGTGCGTCGCCAATGTACTTTCGCGTTGGAGACCGGGATCGACTGGCAGGCGCCGCTGGATACGGTGCGGGCGCATATCGGTCGGCTCTGGAGCCAGGCCAGCGATGTGCAGCGTCGGCAGTTTGTCAGGCATGTGCGGCCGTGGTGGGAGAGCCATCATCACCGTTCGCCGCCCTTGAGTGCCGAGTTGGTGGAGCGTTTGTACAAGGAAGGGCGGCTGACCATCGAGGCGGCGTCGCTCAAGGGGCTGGATGAGCCACGGGATGGGCAGGTGAGTATTTCCATCCGTCCACGGGGCGAGTCGGTGTTGCGTACGATCACGGGCGTGGCCTTGATCAACTCCACGGGCATTGAGTATGACTGGCGCCGGGTGGATCGCCCATTGCCCCAGCAGTTGCTGGCGCGACGACTGATCCGGCCGGGGCCGCTGGCGCTGGGGATTGCAGCTGATACTGGCGGTGCGGTGGTGGATGCCGAGGGTGATATCTCCATGCGCTTGTTCGCCATGGGCCCGCCGTTGCGCGGCATGTGGTGGGAGAGCACGGCGGTGACCGATGTGGCCAGCCAGGCGAAGGCATTGGCGGCGCGTCTGGCACAGCCGACGGTGACGCAGAAAGACCGAGACTGACCTAAAAATTATTAGAATTCAGGGGGTTGCCAGTGTCATTCAACTAGGACATAATGCGCGCCATCAGCTCGGACGGCAACGTCGCGAACGCTGAAGAATCAAGGAGTTGCGGCAAGCCAGTCTTGCAAGGGCGCTCGATTCGACCTGAGGCCGAGTAGCAAAATGGTTATGCAGTGGATTGCAAATCCATCTACGCCGGTTCGATTCCGACCTCGGCCTCCACTTTTCAAAAGCCCCGTAGATTCGTCTACGGGGCTTTTTTTTGCATGGAAAGTAGCGTTTCAGTCGCTTTCCAGCCATTTCCGTCTTTTCTCTCATAGGCTGAATTAAAGGATGACGTATAGGGGGGTATTCACAATAGTTGGTAAAGCCGTTCACGCTAGCGTTTGATTGAAAGTCAGAGCAGACTTATTTTCAGAACCTGAATGGCGGCCTTAGCCGTTTGCCAGCGTCGACAATCAGCTTGAAATCAGCATAAGTATTTATCCGCTCAACGCCTTACAACGTTGCATCGCCTTATTGAGCAATCTATGTCATATCTCCCTATGGAAGAGGGCTTATGCAGACCGACAAGACTGAATCACTTCTGCATATAGCCCGCAGTATCGTTGCCAAAGTGCCGTATTGCATGGCAATTACCGCTACCGAAGCGGGCGATGTGAATGCTCGTATCGTTGAACCCTATTCATTGAGCGAACACTGGTCTGTGCGTTTCCTGACGGGGCGGCAGTGCCGCAAGGTGCAGGAAATACAACGCGCTGGGCGAATGACCCTGTCTTACCAATGTGATGAAGATCATGCATACGTGACACTGCTTGGATCCGCAAAAGTGCTGGATCACGATCCGGCACTCAAGAGCACGTTGTGGCGGAAGAATTCAGACTTGTGGTTCCCTGGCGGACCCTTTGACCCAGACGTGGTGGTGATCGAATTGCGGGTCGAACAGATTGAATTGTGGTGTCTGAAACTCGGCGTGGCACCACCTCCGCTCGGCCTGCAAGCTGCAATCCTGAAGCGCGATGGCGCCGAATGGATTACGTGGGTGGGCTGAGCACAAATACCGTTCCCCAAGGTGTACGCAATCCCTCGTAAATCCGCCTCCTGCTCGATCTAAAAAACTGTTCTAAAGAATGCCCCCCAGGCGGGAAAAAGCATCAAACGCCGAACCCGCGCCAGTCCGGCCCAGGCCTCACACCAGAATCAAGCCGCGCGGCAGGGCGCGGATGCCACCGCCAGCCAATGCGTAAAAATAAACTTTTTGGAACCTGAGGGATCAACAGTACAAGGGGAGGCTTAAATCGGGATGCCACCGTTATATGGCATAGCTCTCAGTGGTGGCATCCCTGCATGGGTTCTGTACGAGCCCAGGAGTCGTCATCATGAAAACCTTGCGCTTACTGGCGGTATCGGCAACCGTCATGGCTGCGTTGACCGGCCTGTCTGCCACGGCAAGTCAGGCGGTCAGTAACGAGCCGATAGACCCCTCCGCAGTGCAGTTGGAACAACAACAGCAAAACGGAATCCCCTACCTGTCAGGCGGCATCGGTCTCGATGAAACGAGGGCCATTCAGCAGACCAAGGGATACAACCTGCATATGACCTTCTCCACCGGTCCGGGCAATGAATATGTGCCGGATATCAACGTGACAATCCAGAACATGCAAGGGCATGCGCTGCTGAGGCTGAATGAGGTCGGCCCTATCGTTTACGCTAACTTGTCACCCGGAAAGTATGTCATCGTCGCTACTCGTAATGGGCAGGAACAACGAAGCACCGTTGAGCTTAGAGGCGGAGCTGTTCGTGATCTGAATCTCCACTGGAGCGATGCGACATAATCGCTGATGCCCAGGAGGTCATTGGTACTTCTTCAAGCGCTATAGCTCCCAAAAAGCCCAGCCCGAGGCAGCAATGCTGCCCCGGGCTGGGCTTTGTTGGTTTTGGGATTCGACTGGCTTAGCGAATACTCGTTTTCGGCCCAAAGACTCCGGACAGGAGCGCGCACGTCCGCCCAGATATGCCTGCTCAGGAAGTCCTGCTACTGACTTGCGCCCACGCCCTAGGTGTGCGGTCCCGGAATGAGGTGGTGCGGCTGAATCCAGATGCTTCAGCAGGTGCTCGACGCGAATCCCGGCGGTGTCGCCGATGTCGTGGATCACCTGGCGCCAGGCCTCTGGGCTTTCGTCGTTGCGCCGGGAGACGACAACGGCCTGGACTTTCTGTACTCCGGGTGGGTCGCATCAGCTAGGGAAGGTCTTTTTTGTGGACGTGCTCTGAAATATCTTTGAATGTATCGCTATCGGTTGCGGCAAGGAGCGTCTGACCACCCTTTAGTGTGGCCATGAATGTCACCTCGGTGCTGTGACCCGCTAGTAGATAGCCGGCGATGGCTCCCACCGGACCAAGCAGCATGGCGCCAGCTATTCCAAGGCCTATGGCGCTCTTTATGTTTTTAGTGGGGCCAGTGTCTTCGACTGACAGATCTATAAATTCGGAGACGAGGAACCTTTTCCCCATGCGTGGCTCAAGGGGCGTTTTCAGTGTGATGGTGCCGAGGCAATACTCCCCATCGCACTGAGGGAAGTCACCTGCAAGCACTATGATCTTTGCCATGTGGAATTGTCCTTGGGCGATCATCTTCTTGGGTAGTCATTGCGCGCGCTCAGGATTAGAACGTCAACGATTTGATGATGAGTGGTGGCGCTGTCGAGCATTGATCCGAAAGCTGGCTTGATGTGCACCGCGGCCCTCCAGTCGCGATTAAGTCGCTTTCATCCTGGCCAGCCCCTGCTTGATGTGCCCTGCGTTTTCTCCAGTTACCGCCAGAGCGCTTCGGACGTTGGCACCAGGCTCTCCCGCACCCAGGGTTTCGACCACCGGCGTCAGTTCCATGATTGCGGCCTCCAGGCCGAGTTGGTTTTCGTACATACGCTCAAGGACATCGGGAAGAGAGTGTTCGAGCTGGGGCATGGCTTCGATTCCATTGGGGGGAATGAAAAAGCGTAGCCGGAGGGAAGGGCAGAAACGAAAAGCCCGGCGCTGGGCCGGGCTGAACCATGAAGACGTCCTTCCATAACGCATCCACTTGCTCGGTTGTTAAGGATGCACCATGGCTCTCCGAGACTGAACACCTAGTGATCAGCAGGTATCTCATATTGAACGAGGATTGAATTGGCCAGCTCGTCGTCACTGGCCTTGAGGCCAGGGTGATCATGCCGAATCTGATCCAGTACTGACTCTAGATAGGCACCGCGAATCGCTCCGCCACTGGCGACGAAGGTGGAGGCGTCATCGCGGACGGGCGTCATGATTTTGTGGTCCTTGAACGTAGAGTAAAGCGACGCGGAAATCCCTGCTGAGGTAGCAACATCGCGCACATCTATATCGGGTCTGTGAGCCATGGCTGAACCAAAGGGCAGACAAAGCATCAGCAACGGAATGAGGAATATGCGGCGCATGGCGTGTCCTCCAAAAGCAAGAAGCCGAAATGGCCTACCATATATTTTTTGACGTTTGGTGCTCGCTAGGAGTTCCCTGTCGAGTGGCGTCTTTCAGTCGCTGCGGATAACTTCGATGCTGCCAGGCGCATCGCGGAGGGCTCGGGGTCAGTCCCTATGGATCCGGCAGCCAGTTCGGATCAGTTCCTATTTCTTCCTGGCATTAGCCTCTGCGGCAAGGCATTCAAGGGCGAACTGCTCTGGGTACGTCATCTGAATGGGGGTGGTTTCTCCCTTGACGGTCCTTTCGCCATCAAGGATGTATCGAATGCGCTTGTCGGTCACGCCGATGCGTTTTGCGATCCAGGAGGGTGTTTGTCCGATGCGCGAAATCAGCTTGTCGGCATATTCGGTGGAAGGGTTGTAGAGCTCTGCGTTAGGTGTCATGTGACGTCCGGATAGAAATGGGTCTGCGATGCGTTGGTGAGTGTAGGACACGGTGCACCAATTATTGGATGGTGTCGCGGCCTCAATAGGGAAGTGAAAGTAAGTCGGCCCCCATTTTCCGCATTTTTTGGGCCATGGTAAGGTGATGGCCATTTTCAACACCGTCCCCCTGTGAGCACCTGGTTTCGATGATCTTCGGTCCTGATCCGTCCGTCATTCTGTTGATTTTCCTGTTGGTATTGCTCGCGGCGATGAGCGGTATCGGGTTGCTGTGGGTCCTGGTTGCCTTGCTGTTCGCGCCGACACGCCGTCATCTGCGGCGCAATCCTCGGCGCTATGCGTGCTTGATCGCGGTGGCCCTGGTGTTTGTCGGGCTGGGTGGTGTGATGTGGCGGGACTTCCAGCGTATCGATGATGAGGAGCAGGCCCGGCAACAGGCGCTGAACCCTCGACTGCAGGCTGATCTGCACCTGGGCGAGCTGCATTTTCCAGCGGGCAGCCAGGCCCATCTCGGTACCTTGGAACCCCAGAATTGGGACGGAAAGCCCCAGGCATACGGTCTTGAAAGCTTGAAGTCCATTGAGCTGCCCGTATCCCTCGAGGTCCTGGGGTTACCGGTGGTGGCGATTGATTTTGCGCCGGACTATGACAGCTCCCGTGTTCACCTGGAGCATGACCACTTCGTGCAAGGCTGGCACTGTGTCGCTGGCAGTTGGGCGACCTTCAAGCGAGAAACGGCGGACACGTACCGGCCAAGTCGCTGGCATTTCTCCGGGTGTGACCTGGTCCCTGGCGTGAGTATTGCCGGTGTGAGCTGGCCGGTGGGCACGGTGCTGCATGGCGCCGGTTCGGGCTGGATGCTGAGGGCCGAGGACGCGGACAACCTGGATATTGCCCTCGATGGACTTCAATTGGCCGCGTTGCGCATGACCCTGGATCCACAGCTTCGGCCTGAGCGTTGGGAGGGGCAGTTGGCGCAGTCAGCCACGCTGGGGGACTGGCGTTACCCGACGGGTACGCGAGTACGGGGAGATGCGCGTGGCGCCCGGCTGTTCAGTCCTTCCGGTGAGCAGGACGCGGTCAATCTGCGCACGGGTGAAAAGGTCGCCCAAGGCCGCTCCATCCTCCAGCGGCGCGGCACCGAGGCCTCGGTGACCATCAAGGCCAACAGTGAGGTCGGGGTGATCGACTGGTTGCTGATTACCCCGCAATGACCCTGCCGGGCAGTGGGATCAGCTGGATGGTTTTGAAAAGACGTTTACCAGGCTTCCATCCGGATCACGGAGCAGCAGGGAGGTATTGCCCCATGGCATTATCGTTATTGGCATCACAATTTCCGCGCCACTTACCCGAAGTAACACAGCCTCGACATCATCCACTTGGAACTCAAGGATTGCCGAGCGATTGCTGGCTGCAACAGCCATTCCATTATTATGAAGGCGGATCAGACGTTCATCGCTTATCGCCAAGACTACTCCGTCGAAGTGAATTTCGGCGAACCCATCAGCCAGATGCCTGGGCTCAAGGCTCGACAGACCTTGATAGAACTGGACGAGTTGTTCAAATTGATGGGTTACGAGGCGAACAGACGAGAATTTCATTGTTTAACCTGCCAGAAATGAGAGGCCTCACTCTACGTCGGGCTTCTGTCAGTTTCTGACAGTAGCGTTTTGCCAAAATCCAGAAAAAGGAGCAAGCCACCTCACGTGTTTCTTCGCTGAACTCATAGTAACGAGAGGTACCCACTATGTTGTTGCCGTCACGGTCGATAACGATAACGATAACTGCGCTCTGCGAGGTGATGGCTTCGTTAAACCATTCGCGAAAGACCGGTTCCTGGTAGCGCTTGCATCATTTTCTCCTGAGGTTCGGATGGCTTGATCCTCACGTTTCTTTCTACCCCGGCGCAGATCAATGTTCAATTGGCACGGGAAATAACCTTCCAAAAAAACTCATATTTCCCACACGCTTCCGGCATGGGAGAATATTGCGTGCGCCAAGCGTCAGGGCTACTGTTCAAGTGTCGCTGCAAATTCAGCGATACGGGTTTTGCAGCCCGGAATAACAGAGTTCCTTTTCGTAACAGAGGAGCTTTATCGTGACCAAAAAAATCACTCCCGATTCGCCTCCGGTCCGCAGCGCGCTCAGCACCACCGACAAAGACATCTACTTGCGTAAGATCTCTGATGTCCCTTCCACCGGAACAGAGAAGGCCTCGGCCAACACGTCCCGTTTGCTCGATACCCTCGCCTTCACCTGCTCCAAACCCGTCACTCCCGAAGCCCCCTACAAACCAGCGCTGTTTGCCATCCAACCTGGCATCAATGCCCAGGACGCCCTGACCTACGTTTCCAATCTGCTCGAAACGGCGGAACTCAATGGCGACGAAATCAGCCTGCACACCAATCCCGTCGAACGGGCGTTGTTCTGGGGCATGCTGCATTCCGTGGAAGTGGCGCGGGCGGTGGTGGATGCCCTGCTTGAGGGAGCGTCCGCGTCTGATCCGCTATCGTCAGCCGTGGACAGTCATATAGGCTGTAGCTGAGTTCTGATCAGTAGGCGGGACGGCTAGGAAAGAGGGGCGGGCTCAAAGAACACGACCGAAAATATCCGCCCCTTTGCCACACATGCCGTGTTGTGGCCCAGTTGCAGTCTGCTAAATACAACGGAAGTTACCCATTTCTTTTTTTAGGAGCATGCCATGAGCAGCACGCAAGCCAATGGTTCTTTTGACGTTAAGCTGAACCCTGAACCCCTCAGCGATATTGCCGCGGGGACAGGTCTAGGACGCATGTCCATCAACAAGGAATTTCACGGCGATCTGGTGGCTACCAGCCAAGGTGAAATGCTTTCTTTCCGTAGCAGTGTGCAGGGCTCTGCAGGCTACGTGGCGATGGAAACAGTCATTGGCACGCTTCATGGTCGTCAGGGCAGCTTTGTATTGCAGCACAGCTCCACCATGACCCGCGGCGTACCTGAGCAGTCCATTCATGTTGTGCCTGATTCCGGTACTGGGGATCTTGCAGGGCTGGTCGGTCGCCTGGTGATCAGCATCGTTGACGGTCAGCATTCGTACCAGTTTGACTACTCACTGTCCTGAGATCAGCAGGGAGAGGCGAGGGTGGTCGTGCCTCTCCCTCATTCTTCACGGATAGCTGACCGCCTGCACCCAGTTTGCCCCCTTGCCAGAAGGCGCGCTGGCATTGCGCGTGAGCGTGCC
This sequence comes from Pseudomonas sp. GW821-FHT04D07, assembly GCF_059420225.1. Lineage (NCBI taxonomy): Bacteria > Pseudomonadati > Pseudomonadota > Gammaproteobacteria > Pseudomonadales > Pseudomonadaceae > Pseudomonas > Pseudomonas sp. GW821-FHT04D07. Next base: position 381 of record NZ_JBWKTH010000013.1, on the reverse strand, counting down.
GTGCAGCGGATCGATGGCGTACACACCCACTTCAGCGCTTTTCTCTCCGGTAACCAGCAACCATTTCCCCGATGGGTCGACGGTGATTCCCCGTGGCTGCTGTTCGACCTTGATGTTCTGCAGGAAGCTCAGCTTGCCGCTTTTGCCGTCTACCGAAAAGGCACTGACCGTGCTGCCGGTGCGTTCCGAGGTGTAGAGGAAGCGCCCGTTAGGGGTGAGCTTGATGTCGGCGGCCCAGATCAGGTTGCTGGCCAGCGGCGGCGGGGTCGGTTGGCCAGGCTTGATCATCGGCCGCGCGACGCCGCTGTGGTGGTTTAATTTCCCCGGACACCCCGATAGGTGGAAAATGCATCTATCGAGGAGTTTTTCATGACCGACAAG